>CAZWHN010000130.1:0-5242 GCA_964633635.1 uncultured Alistipes sp.
CCCTCCTTGTAGCCCTCAACCCACCAGCCGTCGAGAACCGAGAACTGCATAACACCGTTCATAACACACTTCTCGCCCGAGGTACCCGAAGCCTCCAAGGGACGGGTAGGAGTGTTCAACCATACATCGACACCCTGAACCATACGACGAGCAAGCTCCATATCGTAGTTCTGCAGGAAGATGATCTTACCTACGAACTCGGGCATCTTCGACACCTCAACGATACGCTTGATCAGATCCTGACCGGGGATATCGTGCGGGTGAGCCTTACCAGCGAAGATGAACTGTACGGGGCGCTCCTTGTTATTAACCAAAGCCGACAGACGCTCCAAGTTTGTAAAGAGCAGGTGTGCACGCTTGTAGGTAGCGAAACGACGTGCGAAACCGATCGTCAACACATCGGGACGTACACGCTCGACGATCTGAACCATCTGACGAGGCGAGTCGCAACGCACCTGCTTGGGATCGCTGTAACGCTTGCGGATGTGGTTGATCAGACGCTCCTTCAGAACGATACGCTCGCGCCACAGCTCGGCGTCGTCAATCTTGTGAATACCCTGCCACTCAGGGATATTATAGACGTGACCATTGAAACCACCAGGGAAATAACGGTCGTACAGACGACGCAGGTTTGAAGCAACCCAAGTGGGGAAGTGAACACCATTGGTAACGTAGCCGATGTGCAACTCGTTCTTGAAGTAGCCGGGCCACATATTGCCCAGGATATCCTTCGACACCTCGCCGTGCAACCACGACACACCATTAACCTCCTGCGAGAGGTTACAAGCCAATACCGACATCGAGAAGCGCTCGTTGGGATCGTTGGGGTTGGTTTTACCGAGGTTGATGAACTGCTCCCAAGTGATACCCAGCACGTCGGGATAGTGCGACATATACTGGCGCATCATCGACTCGGGGAATGCATCGTGACCTGCGGGCACGGGGGTGTGGGTCGTAAAGAGCGACGAAGCACGCACCACCTCCATAGCCTCCGAGAACGATAGGCGACGCTTGGCGATGAGGTTGCGGATGCGCTCGATACCGATGAACGCGGCGTGACCCTCGTTGCAGTGGTAAACCTGCTGCTTGATACCCATCTTCTCCAGGGCGCGGATACCACCCACGCCGAGCAAGAGCTCCTGCTTGAGTCGGTTCTCCCAATCGCCACCGTAGAGGTAGTAGGTGATCTGACGATCCTCCTCGCGGTTAGCCTCGTAGTCGGTGTCGAGCAGGTAGAGGTCTGTGCGACCTACCTGGCACTTCCACACGCGAGCCGAGAGAGTACGGCCAGGGAATGCGATCTGGATGGTTACCCAGTTACCAGCCTCGTCACGCACGGGCGAGATGGGCAACTTGGCGAAGTTCTGCGCCTCGTAGGTAGCCACCTGACTGCCCTGAGCCGAGAGCTGCTGAGTGAAGTAGCCGTAACGATAGAGCAGACCTACGGCTGCCATAGGTACGTTCTTGTCCGAAGCCTCCTTCAGGTAGTCACCTGCCAGGATACCCAGACCACCCGAGTAGATCTTCAACGAAGCGTGCAGACCATACTCCATTGAGAAGTAAGCCACCTTGGCGCTCTTGCCATCGGGCTTTTCAGACATATAGGTGTCAAGCTGCTCGGCCACGTTGTCCAGACGAGCAAGGAACTCCTTGTCGTTCTGCAACTCGTTGATACGCTCGAGCGTGAGCTTGTCGATAAGTGCAATGGGGTTGCGATCCAGCGCGTTCCACAACTCGGGATCGATCGACTCGAACAGATCGCGTGCATCCTGCGTCCAGCACCACCAGAGGTTGCGCGAGATGGTCTCCAGAGCCGACAGACGCTCGGGCAGACGCTTCTCAACCATCATACGGTGCCAAGAGGGCTTGTTCGAGGTGAGCTGCTGACGCACGAAGTTGATCTGCTCGGTGCGGTTGCCACCATCTTCCGTCACGGCGTTCATACGCGCTACCGAGTTCTCCAATGCCTCGGCATAAGCACGCTCGTAGTGCTTGAAGAACTTGCTCCACAGAGCCTTCTTCGAGAGCTCAGAAGCCGACTCGCGAACGGCTGCCACCTGCTCGTCGCTGAGCTGCATAAAGCGCAGCGTAGCTGCCACGATCTGCTCAACGGCATAAGCGTCGTTGTTGTCGTCGCGGCGGATAACCTCCACGCCCTCGTGCTCGGCCTGCTTAACAGCCCAAAGACCGAAACCTGAGAGGTTCGACGTGATGGTCGGAACCGAGAATGCCACAGCCTCGAGCGGAGTGTAACCCCAAGGCTCGTAGTATGAGGGATATGCGGTGAGGTCCATACCCACCAGCAACTCGTAATAGTTCTTATTGAAAACGCCGTCGGCCGAGTTCAGGTACGAGGGAACGAAGATAACCTTCACCTTCGACTCCTTGTTCTCCAGCACGCTGCCGCGGATAGCCTGCGTCATAGGATCCCACTGGGGGTTCTCCAAATAGTGCGTCAGGTAGCAGGGCTGTGCAGGGTCGATGGCCTGCGAAGCGTCCTGAAGGTGGCGAACCAGATCGGCACGCGCGCCATTGTTGGCGGCGGGAACGGTGACGTAAGCCAAGATCTCACGATCCAAAGCGCACGCTGCCAGACGCTTGAGCGACTCCATAAAGATGTCCAAGCCCTTGTTGTGGTACTCGTAGCGACCGCTCGTACCGATGATCAGGGGCTCCTTCTCGTACTTGTGCGAGTAGCAAGCCTCGGCAACCTCGATCATAGCCTTGCGAGCCTCCTTACGCTTTGCTGCGAACTCCTCGCCCTTCCAAACAAAATCGTTCTCGAAGCCGTTGGGGGTGATCTGCGTAACCTCGCGGCCCAGCAGATACTTGCACTCGTTGGCCGTGATGTCGCTCACGGTGAGGAATGCGTCGTGGTAGTTGGCAGCCATCTTCTCGATCGAATGCTTTGCCATCACGTTGAAACGACGTGCGATGTCGTCGGCGTTGTACTTATGCAGGTCAGAGTAGAGTGCCAAGCCATTGCCAGCGATGCAGCGACCTGCAACAGTTGCGTGAGTAGAGAATACCGTCGCAACATAGGGCGAGTTCTTGCGCAGGTAGAGACCACCCGAAGCGGTCATCCACTCGTGGAAGTGAGCCACAACCTTATCAACCGACTGGCAGAAGTTCTCGACGTAAGACTTGATCACCATACCTGCGGCGTGACCGAAGAGCACGGGCTCGATGTAGTCCCACTGGCCCGAGATCGAATCGACGTGATACTCGTCCCACATATACTTAAGCACCTCGTCCTTCTGCGAGATGAGCGACTTGAAGTCGATCAGAATGGCAATCGGGCGTCCCTCGATGTTCCAACGGCCCATACGCACGCGGATACCCTCCTCGTAGAGGCTCTCGCGCCAAGCCGAGAGCAGTGTATCGTCAGCCTCGAACTCGGGGTTAGTGCCCTCGTGAGTAAAATCGGGACCGATGACGATGTACTTATCGCCCAAATGCTTGGTTACAGTCAATGCCTTAGTGGCAATAACCGTATGGATACCACCCACCTTGTTGCATACCTCCCAACTCACCTCAAACAGGTGGTCGGGCATTTGATTCATATTACTCATAAAAATATCTTGTTGGTTATTATTCTATATAATATATGTATATACTATGCAGAACGCAAAATTTGCGGTGCAAAGATAATACTTTATATTTATATCACAGCATATTAAAAGCTCACAAAGCATATTTTCTAAAATAATTTAACAATAAATTAATATTTTTTAGAAACTACACATCGAAAATCGACTCGATCACCGCATCGGAGATCATAAATCGCTCCTCGGGGACAAACACTCTGCCATCGCGGCACACCACATCGCCCGATGCCACCCACTGCTCCGCACCACGCTCGACATCCCGCCTGCGGGCACGGCCAAATCGCTCCTCGACATAGTCCATCCGAATACCCTCTTTGCAACGCAGCGAAGTCATCACATACTCGTTGAAGCGGTCACGCTCGGTGAGTTGCTCGCGCTCGTAGCATCGCCGCTCGATATACTCCGCCACGCTCTGCGATGCCCAATGGCGCTCGACACCGTTGAAAGAGTGGGCGCCAGCACCGATGCCGAGGTACTCCGCACCCTGCCAATAGGAGGAGTTATGGCGTGCACGATAGCCGTCGAGGGCGTAATTCGACACCTCGTAATGTTCGTAGCCAGCCTCGGTAAGTCGCCGATGCACAAGCAGATACTCCGCAAGGCTACGCTCCTCGCTCACCTCCTGCATCTGACCGCGCAGCAGGCGACGATGGAAGGTCGTGTGCGGCTCGATTGTCAAATGGTATGCCGAAACGTGCTTAACGCCAAGCTGCAGAGCCTGATCGAGACTCCGCTCCAACACCTGCTCGCCAAAACCATCCACGCCGAAGATCAGGTCGATGGTGATATTCTCGATGCCAGCATCCTGCAATCGCTGCACCGCCGCCACAGCCTCTGCGGCCGTATGGCGACGATTCATAAAACGCAACTCCTCATCGTCGAACGACTGCACACCAAGGCTCACTCGGTTGATCGAGGTGCCTCGAAGCGAGGCCACATAGTCGGCCGTCAAGTCGTCGGGATTGGCCTCGAGCGTAAGCTCCTCCACCGCACTGCAATCCCACAATCGGGCTGCGTGGTCGATAAGCCCCTGCACCTGCTCGGCAGCGAGCAACGACGGAGTGCCTCCGCCGAAGTAGATCGTGCGCAGAGTGGCATCCGAGAGGAAGTGGCGCTGCTCCTCCATCTCGAGGTGCATAGCCTCCACGGCCCGATCTCTGCGCGAGAGATCAGCCTCACGGAAAAAATCGCAGTAGGCGCAGATACGTTTGCAGAATGGTATATGAAAATAGAGTCCCGCCATAAAAAACAAACGGGCCACAACTTTTGCGGCTCAAAAAGTGCAAAGGTACTCATTTTTTTGCCAAATCACAACAAAATACCACATTGCGAAGTGGCAAAATGCGGGGTGTGTTAAGAAATGGTAATTTTTTTGGAAAATGTGGTGTTAGGCGTTTCACAATTCAAATTCTTTTTCTAAATTTGTAGCGCTGAAATAAGGGCTTTTCGATAGATTTGACGGCGAAAGCTCACTTTGAACAGAATTTTTGGACGATAAAAGAAGTAGTTTAACTAAATACACATTAAAAAATTATGGCTAAAATTGATTTGACTAAGTACGGTATCACCGGTACCACCGAGGTTGTTTACAACCCCTCTTACGATGAGTTGTTCCGCGAGGAGACTAAGCCCGG
>CAZWHN010000131.1:0-5235 GCA_964633635.1 uncultured Alistipes sp.
TGCCTCGCCACCGAAGGGGTAGTCGTCGGTGGTCTTGCGTTTGTCGTGGGCGTAGTCGTGGAGGTTGTGCACCACAATCTCCACCAAGCCCTTCTCCTGCGCACGCTTGAGGATCGACTCGCTCAAGGGTGAGGCGACCAGCTCGGGCACTACGGTTATAATATCTATTCTCATAAGTATCTAAAAATTATATCTTTATCACTATCTTGATCGAGCTCGACCTCCTTGCCGTCGTGCAACATATAGGCTCGGTAGCCCATCGCGGTGAAGAGCTCCACGATCTGGTGGCGCGTAGGGCCATCGGTCTCGATCAACACCGTGGGGTGGTGGCGCTCGATGAGACCTCGCAATTCGGGAATCACAACACGTTCGTAGCCCTCGATGTCGCACTTGATCAGATCCACGCGCTCCAGCTCGGCAAAGAGGCGACTGCCTCGCACCATCTGGGCCGAGAAGCGTATCGCCTCACCCGAGAGCTCGCCCTCGCTGACGAAGTTGCGTCCCGTGCCGAAGTAACCCGCCGCAGCGACCGAGTCGTTGGCCATCTCGATGGTGCGCGACTCCTCGCCCAAGGCGTAGTTGAGCAGTGTCACATTCTCGCGGCCTCGCACATTACGCTCCAGCACGGAGAAGATGACGGGCACAGGCTCGACGGCATAGACCGCACCCTCGCGTCCCACGATGTCGGCCATCGGGCAGGTGTAGTAGCCTAAGTTGGCACCGATGTCGATGGCCACGTCGCCCCGTCGGAGCAATCGGTCGAGGTGGTAGTTATACTCTAAGGCCCGTCCGCGTCGTCCGATGCCGAGCCAGCGGCAGAGGAAGAACAGGCGGCTCACCACACGAAGATAGCCCTCGAGCGGCAGCAGACGATAGAGCAGTCGATGAAGGAGTTTTCCCATTATTTTCTTCTATACTATTTATCTATCCTATAAAACATCTTTTCCAGATCGAAGGTCACTACATCCGAGGCGGCAAGCAGATCGACTCCTGCACTTCCGTCGCCACTCTCCATCAGGACATTACCCCCATCCACCGTGGGTAGGCTGACGGCCACATCACGCAGGGTGGCCCGCTCCGCCCCAATCTGCAACTGCACCTCACCCAGCGTGCGCACATCGTGCACCACCACACCTCCGAAGCCGCCGCTACGCGACTGTCTGATCTGGCCACCCTCGGCCTCGACATAAGGCTGAAAACGGCTGAAGTAACGCGACGAGAGTTGGCTCTTCACGTTGCCCGTGTCGAAGTGCAGCAGCAGTCGCTCGCCACGTTGGTGGCAGACGAGGAAGAAGGCGCCATTGTCGCAGACGAGGTTACGCTCGGCTGTGACGCTCGATGTGGCGGGCAGCACAAAACGCTCGGCCGAGCGTTCGTAGCGCACCTCACCCAACTTGCGGATTATGTGCGTACCCAACACCGCCTCGCACAGCTCCTCAGTGGTTGCATCGGCAGGGACAAGCTCCTCGGCGACGAAGAAGGTGGCGTTGCGCACCGTCACATCGCCAATCTGCATCTGAGGCAGCACGCCCAACTGCACATAGCCCTTGTCGAAGCCCGTGACGATGATCGAGTCGGCCACGATCTCCACACCCAACCGCTCGGCAGCGGCTCGTGAGACCATATTGGCATAGCTGCACCCCGTGTCGAAGATGAAATCCTCGGTCACATCGTCCACCTTGGCTTGCACGATGAGGTGCTCGCCACGTCCCATCGCTCGACGCTCGACGGGGATCACTACATCGCGCTTCGAACGCTCCACCTCCACCCTTGGGCGAGAGGCCAAGGCCGACATCCAACGATGGACGGATTGTAGTCCACGACGCGACTCCTCCGCATCGGCCGTCGCAGGCAGAGCCGATAACAGACCCTCAACCAGCGTCTTGCCCTCGGCATAGTCCTCCGAGCTGAGGTGGTTGATCAGGGCGAAGTTCTGCATTGCGAAAATAGTTCCAGCGCCAAGCTCGGCCTCATAGTTGCTCAACTCGCCGATGGCGCGGTTGCTATCCTCGAAGCGCCCCTCACTATGTGCCACCAGCACATCTGCAAGGGTCAACAATGACTTCACCACCACACTACGCACAGCGGGCAGCTCGGCCGAGAGTGTGACATAATCGGCCGAATTGATCAGCTCCGCCACACGGTTATTGGCCTCGGCGACGTCGATGGGTTGGGCGATGGCCGAGGTGGTGAGCAGGAGCGAGCTGATCAGCGACAGGAGCCTCTTCATTATCGTGGGGAAGGGGTTAGTTCTTGTAATTGACCTCTTGATTAAGCACCTCAACCACAAAGGGGTTGTACATCGACTCGTGACCGAGGGTGCTCTCCTCGCCGTGGCCCGGGTAGATCGTAACCTCGTCGCCTAACGGCAGCAGGTTGTCGATTATCGAGCGCATAATCCACGAGTAGTCGCCACCCGGAAGGTCGGTGCGGCCGATGCTCTCGCGGAAGAGCGTATCGCCCGTGAAGAGTACCTTTGCCTGCTCGTCATACAGTGCAACGTGGCCCGGCGTATGGCCTGGCGTGGGGATGATGCGCAGCGTGGTCTCGCCAAACGAGATCGACTCCTGACCCTCTAAATCGACATCGATCACCTCTGGCATATCGCCCGTGCGGATACCGAACAGTTCGCCACTCACCGAGGCGGTCTTGAGAAGGAACTCATCCTTGCTCGAGAGTGCGAAGCGGGCGCCATACTTGCGCTGGAGATGATCCACGCCCATCAGGTGGTCGAAGTGACCGTGGGTGTTGATCGCCAGCACGGGTCGAAGGCCATTGTCGGCGATGAATTTATCGAGGATGGCGTTCTCGCGCTCGCCCATCTGGCCTGCGTCGATGATGGCGGCCTCGAGCGTGGAGTCCCACACGACGTAGGTGTTCTCCTGCAAGGGGTTGAATGTCAAACGTGCTATTTTCATATTTTTTGAGTTATTTTGTATTCAAATAAAACTTTGCCGAGACGTTGTAGTTCACCACAATCTGCTCGAACTCCACCGCGGGCTCGGCCTCCTCGACAGCGGCATCCATTGCGACGTTGGCCGTCAGCATAGCTTTGCGCGTCTCCGCACGGACGGTAGTGGTGTAGTCGCTGATCTCGTAGCAGGCACCGATCGACTGCCCCACAGCCTCGGCCAGCTCGCGGGCACGACGTTGGGCATCGAGCATAGCTGCTCGGCGAGCCTCCGAACGCAAGCCCTCCATATCGGAGTAGGCCGTGCGGGTGACATTGACGTTGGGGATGCCCGCAGCATCCAGCTCCTCGAAGGTGCGGCGAACAGCCTCGGCCGAGGTGAGCTTCAGCTCATATTGCGTGGCGGCCACCGATGTGCGACGACGGAAATACTCGCTCGACATATCGACCACCGTGAGCTGCTTCTCGGCATCGACCCCAGCACGCTTGAGCGCAGCGAACATCTTGCGACGCTGCTCCTCGAGGGGTACGCGGCCCTTAGTGTCGCTCTCGTCGAGACGGATCGAGAGGTAGATCTCGTCGGGCGTGACACGCTGCTGCGACGAGCCATTGACCATAACGGTGGGGATCACCTCGGCCTGCACCTGCGCGGTGGCGGGGGTGATGGTGGGTGTGACAAACATCAGCAGCACGGCTGCCGAAAGTCCAATAAAAATCTTTTTCATAGCGTTTTCTGTTTTAGGTTTTCAATTATAAAACGCCTACTCTACAAATTTCTTGCACCCGTGACGGGTGTTTTTTATTTCCTTGCCGACGCCAGCAGTCCTATCGCTTCACCAGCTTCACCACATTCTCGACGTGGTGCGTGTGGGGGAACATATCGACGGGCTGCACGGCCACCACACGGTACATTCCATCCATCAGTTGCAGGTCGCGGGCCTGCGTGGCGGGGTTGCAGCTCACATAGACAATACGCTCGGGAGCGGCACGCAGGATCACGTCGATAACCCTCTCATCGACACCCGCACGCGGAGGATCGAGGATCACAACATCGGGATGGCCGTTGCGGGCTACGAACTCGTCCGACAACACATCCTTCATATCGCCAGCGTAGAACGAGGTGTTCTCGATGCCGTTCAGCGCCGAATTGACCTTCGCATCCTCGATAGCCTCGGGCACATACTCCACACCCACAACTTTGCGGGCACGACGTGCGCAGAAGTTGGCGATTGTACCCGTACCCGTGTAGAGGTCGTAGAGCACCTCGTCGCCCTGCAAGTCAGCAAAGTCGCGTGCCACCTTATAGAGTTCGTAGGCCTGCTCCGAGTTGGTCTGGTAGAACGACTTGGGACCCACCTTGAACTGTAAGCCCTCCATCTGCTCGATGATGTGGTCCTTGCCCGCGTAGCAGATGTGCTCCAGGTCGCCCACCGAGTCGTTCCACTTGGTATTGACAACGTAGAACAGCGAGGTGATCTCCGAAAATTTTTCCTTGAGATTTTCCATCAACGCTGTAATTCGCTCCTTATCGTCCTCGTTGAAGATGACGATCACCATCACCTCGCCCGTCGAGGCGGTGCGGATGATGATGTTGCGCATCAGTCCGGCGTGCTCGCGGCAGTTGTGGAACGAGTAGCCGTGCTCGATGCAGAAGCGTTTCACCTCGTCGCGGATCGAGTTCGATGGCTCGGCCTGAAGGAAGCATTTGTCGATGTTGAGCACCTTGTCGAAGCAGTTAGGAATGTGGAATCCGAGGGCGGGCTCGCGCTCGATGTCGCCACCTGCGGCGATCTCCTCGTAGGTTAGCCAACGCTTATCGGCAAAGGTGAATTCCAATTTATTTCGGTAGAACTGCTGACGGGCGGAGCCTAAGCAGGGCTGCACCTCGGGCAGAGTAATCTTGCCTATGCGGGTGAGTTGGTCGCGCACCTGCTCGGTCTTAAAGCGCAGCTGCTCAGCATAGGGCAGGTTCTGCCACTTGCAACCGCCACACACTCCAAAGTGGGGGCAGAAGGGCTCCTCGCGCAAGGGTGAGCGCTGCACATAATTCACCACCACGCCCTCCATAAAGCGGCGGCGTTTGTTGCGTATCTGCACATCCACCACATCGCCCGGCACGGTCATCGGTACAAATACCACCTGATCGTTGTAGCGTCCCATAGCCTTGCCCTCGGCGGCTAAGGTGGTGATTTCGAGTGCCTCGATTAAGGGATAATTCTGTTTTTTACGTCTTGCCATTATCTATTTCTTCTTTTGTTTTTCTCTCCTTGCGTCGCTCGCCACCAAGAGCAGCACAGCAGCAATGATTACCATTATACCGATAA
>CAZWHN010000132.1:0-5218 GCA_964633635.1 uncultured Alistipes sp.
CCTGAGATCTGGCACGGTCACTACGGTGGTATGCTTTTCATCACGGCTTGGTGGGGCATCTGGCACATCATCTCGGGCCTTACGGTGGCCTATATGTTCCGTCGAACCCCGCTTGCAGAGTAACGTATGGCACGTCAGAGGAAGATTCAGGACAACGACGAGGCGTACAACGCCCTGCGATACTATGTCGATTTTGCACTCAAGCTATCCTATCGCAATATCCGCTACGTCGGGCGTGAGAAGGTGCCACAGGATGGAGCCGTGATCTACGCCCCCAACCACACCAATGCGCTGATGGATGCGCTGGTGATCTTAGCGATGGATCGCAAGCCCAAGGTCTTTGTGGCGCGAGCCGATATATTCCGTTTCCCGCTATTGGCCAAAATCTTCACCTTCCTGAAGATTATGCCCATTATGCGCATCCGCGACGGATTCGACGAGGTGAAGAAGAATCACCAGACCATCAAAAAGGCTGTCGATGTGTTGCGCGACAAGGTGCCCTTCTGCATCTTCCCCGAGGGACAGCATCAGGCCAAGTATTCGTCGTTGCCGCTCTCGAAGGGTATCTTCCGCATTGCATTTCAGGCGCAGGAGCTGATGCCCGATATGCCGCTCTACATCGTGCCGATCGGTATGCGATATGGCAACTTCTTCCGCTTCCGCTCGACGGTACGTGTCGAGGTGGGCGACCCGATCAATGTGGGCGAGTTTATCGCAGGGCACAACGATCTCACGCCGCAGGAGCAGATGAATCTGATGCGTGACGAGCTGGCCGAGCGTATGCGCCAGTCGATATTCCACATCCCCAACGACGAGAATTATGACTCGACGTACGAGATATGTGCGGCGGTGGTGAAGCGTCAGGTGCGAGGATTTGAGTTTACGGAGGATGGCAAGCGGGCAAATCTGCTGGATGCCCACTTCAAGGCCAACAACTACACCGTGCAGCAGATCGCTCACCTTATGACGGAGCATCCCGAGCGAGCCGAGGAGTTGCTGCGTCTGGGAAGTGAGGCCTCGGCGCTACGTCGGGCCGATCGCATCAGCCTTGCCTCGGTCTCGATCAAGTATCCCGTGCTGTCGCGTGTGCTGAAGTTCTTGTTCCTGCTCATCGCCTTGCCCTACTGCATCCCCGTGTCGATCCTGACGCTGCCGATCAAACTGACGTGCAGCTATCTATTCACGATATTGAAGGACTACGCCTTCCGCAATTCGGTGCGCTACCTTATCAACCTTCTCTTGTGGCCCGTGCTGATGATCATCTACACTGCGATGGCCTATGCGATGTTGCCGTGGCAGTGGGCGCTGCCCATTACGTTGATACTGCTGCCCGCCCCGATCGTGGCACACGAGACGTGGCGACTGATGCGACTGGTGGGTTCGGATCTGAAACTACTGATGAATAAGCCCCTGCGCGAGAAGTATGCGCAGATCAGAGATATAGTGTTAAACGAAAATAATAGAAGATAATGAGAATAAGAGCATTTTTGACCATCGTCCTTGTGCTGCTCACCTTGCCGTCGCTTCGTGCGCAGGGCAGCGACGAGGCCCTCAGCAAGAAGGAGATCATCAAGACAGGTTACAACTTCGGCCCTCTGCCTGCCGTGGCATTCGATGCCGACAAGGGTTTTCAGTTAGGCGCACTGCTTAACATCTACGACTTCGGCAACGGCGAGACCTACCCCAATACCCGCCAGCAGTGGTACATCGAGGCGTCGTTCTTCACCAAGGGTTCGCAGCAGTATGTGGTGTCGTACGACAACCGTTTCCTGATCCCGGGCATACGCTTCTCGACCTCGCTCACGATCAACAACGACAAGGCGATGGATTTCTACGGCTTCAACGGCTATATGTCTTACTACGACCACGAGAAGGTGGATGCGGGCAAGAAGAACGACGACGCGTACTTCTACACCCCGAAGTATCGCATCAACCGCCTGGCGGCACTCTTCAAGGCCGACTTTACGGGCAATCTGTGGGATAACAAACTCTTCTGGGAGGCGGGTTACCACCTCAGCTACTTCGACATTGGCGCCATAGACCGCGACAAGATCAACAAGAACAAGGACGAGAACAAGGTCTTCCCCGCAAGCGAGCCCACCATTTTCGAGCAGTATCGCCGTTGGGGTGTCATCTCCGACGATGAGGCCGATGGCGGCCTGAACAGCACCGTGCGTTTGGGACTGCTGTACGACACTCGCGATAAGGAGGGTGCTCCCTCGCGTGGCGTGTGGGCTGAAGCGCATATGATCGTGGCACCCAAGTGGTTGGGCACGTCGAATCCCTACTACAAATACTCGGCTACGCTGCGTCACTACCTGCCCATTGTCGATAACGATCGACTCACCTTCGCCTATCGTCTCAACTACGAGGGCTCGATCGGCAACGATGTGCCCTATTACGTTTTGCCCTACCTCACCACGATGGGCCAGACCTACGACCGCGACGGTATGGGCGGCTTCCGCACCGTGCGTGGTATTATGCGCAACCGCGTGCAGGGATTGGATATGGCGTCGTACAACGCCGAGATCCGCTGGCGCTTCGTGTCGTTCGCGCTGTGGAAGCAGAATATCGCCTTCGGCCTGAACCTCTTTAGCGACGGTACGATGGTGACACGCGAGTACGATATGGCGTTCGGTCGCGTGGCGTCGGAGTTTGCCACCTCGGCCGACTATGCAGCCGCGAAGGGCGAGTACGACGAGTATATGTCGCGCGGAATGGATGGCGACCGCCCGCACATCACCGTGGGTGCTGGTTTCCGCTTTATTATGAATCAGAACTTTATCGTCTGCCTCGAGTATGGCAAGCCCGTGGGCAAGTACCACAAGCAGGACGGCAACGGCGCGTTCTATATCAATACGGGTTATCTGTTCTAAAACGGATTTGACGTAAAAAAAAACTGCGCTCCATCGGGGCGCAGTTTTTTACAAGAAATATTACAAAAATTACTCAACTTTTATAGTGCCAGAGTAACCCTTGTCACCTACCAGAGTAGAAGATGAAGTTACAGCTACGTCGTTAACTTTAACATTACTTACTGATACGTTTTCACACGTTACAACGTTTCCGTATGCACGGCCAACAACAACCCCTCGCTTTTTATCTTCTTCGCCTCCAATTAATTCTGAATCGTTAATTGAAGAATTCTTGATGGTGACGTTTGTGCCAGTTGCTGTAAATCCGACAAAACCACCGATAGTTCCTGCTGATTCAATTTCTGCATTATATATATGCACATTCTCGATAGTTAAATTTGCACTATTCTGAAGATCGCTCCAGATTGCAGCTGCAAACATATTACCTTCTGACTTAATGCCGTCTATTATGAGATTTTTAATAATCTTGTTACCTCCATTAGCGTCTCCTCTGAAAAGTGAAGTTGCATAACCACCTTGCTCAACAGCAACAACATTTGATATAGTATATCCGTTACCATCAAATATTGAATTTTCCCACATTTCAATAGGCTGATTCATAGAAGCTCCTCCGAAATCAATATTAGAGGTAAGTATTACCATTGCACCAGTCACATCAAGGTTCTTAAGTTGATCCATAGATGAAACGGGAGAGACACTGTTTATATAGCTGGGAACGATATATGCTACACCTGATACTTCTATGTTCTTATAGTCTGTTCCCAACTGATTAGCTGTAGGTTTCCACTCATTGAATGTTCCATTATAAATCGTTAGAACGTGAGGATTGCCTGCCTGGAAAGACTGACCATCGATTTTAATTGTAAAATCGCCACCATAGATATCGGTAGTTGCCTGATTATTAAAACGCCATCCTCCGTAGAACTCGCCATCGTTTATGGTCAATTTTCCACTATTTTCATATGTAAAGATATATGGAGGGAACTGGGGTATTGTGCCACTTACATTCTTAAATGTTCCTCCATTAATTGTTATGTCAGAACCGCCTGCTGCATTAAACATTGCATTTGTTGTCCCACCTATTGTTGCATCGAAATTACCGCCGTTGATTATCACCTGAGTGTTTGCTGCCCATAAGATGTGATTGTAAGTACCTGCATTATAATCAGACGTAGCTGTAAAATCACCTCCATTAATAAGGATTTTACCTGCTGTTGAAGTTATACCGCCCTGACCGCTAATTGTTGTTTCATCATCCATAATATTCAATGTGCCAGTATTGTTAATGGCATCATCCTTAGTAGCGCTAATTGTACCCTCACCCCTAATAGTAAGAGTTCCATTATTTTTAATTGCTACTCCAGAAGCATTAATGATATTATATCCGTCTAAATTGATTGTCACGGTTTTTCCAGCAGCAATCTCCAGAGTCCCATCCAGTGTTACATCGCCTGTCAACGTAATCTCACCACCACTCTTGGCTACAGCCTTCAATGCAATAAGAGACTCCTGACCAGTTGCTCGAGGTACTACAAAGGTTGTACCGTCGTCAAGGATAAATGTAACATACTCATCATCAACGATAACATCCTCAAAGAACGAATCACCATCCTTACCGTTCGTGCCGTCGTAACCCGTTGCGCGACCGAGGCGCTCCCAGTTCTCGCCGCCGTCGTACGAAACGTACCAGTAGCCGCCCTGAATCTTCAACTCGGGCATCGAACCATTGCCGCCCTCGCCGTCCTCGCCGTCGGCGCCATCCTTGCCGTTGGCCTGGATCTTGTTGCCCTCAGCGTCGGTGAGCCACTCGCCGTCCAGAGTCCAGTAATAGACGCCATCGTCGGCCTTAGCAACGCCGATCGTGGGGGTGTAGCCGTCCTTGCCGTCGGCGCCGTCCTTACCGTTGGCACCATCTTTGCCGTCCTGGCCGTGGTAGATGGTGATGGGGTCGCCCTTGGCGAAGGTGATGGTGTAGCCGATGGTTTTGCTGCCCTCGGTGATGGGCACAACGGCCGTAATGTAGTCGTTCTGCTGGAGAGCATTCACCAGCGACTGCAACGATGAAATGTTGGTATTCATCTGGTTGCAGAGTTGCTCGAGTGTAGCCACTCGGTCGTTCAGCGAGTTGATCTCATCCCAAACTGCGCTGTCGTCATACTCGCAGCTGACCATCGAAATGGCCATCACGGCTGTGAGCATCGAAAGGAAGAATCTTTTCATATGCATAAGATTTTAGTGATTCTCTCTTAACAAGAGAGTACTTACTGCATATGAAAATTTAACAACACTCTTAACAAGAGAGTATTATTCGTCTGCAAAATTACTTGATTGATTTATAAATT
>CAZWHN010000133.1:0-5186 GCA_964633635.1 uncultured Alistipes sp.
TGAGATCACCCCCAACGGCAAGAAGGTGGCCGTCATCGGTAGCGGTCCCTCGGGTCTGGCTTGCGCCAGCGATCTGGCCAAGATGGGCTATGAGGTCACTATCTTCGAGGCGCTGCATAAGTTAGGCGGTGTGCTGGTGTATGGTATTCCCGAGTTCCGTCTGCCGAAGGAGCGAATCGTAGCCCGCGAGATCGACGATCTGCGTCTGCTGGGCGTGAAGTTCGAGACGGATGTGATCGTTGGTCGTACCATTACGATCGACTCGCTGCTCGACGAGGAGGGCTTCTCGGCTGTCTTTATCGGTTCGGGTGCTGGTCTGCCACGATTTATGGGTATCGAGGGCGAGAATCTCAATGGCGTAGTGTCGGCCAATGAGTTCCTCACACGAGCCAACCTGATGCGTGCCTACGACGATGAGTACGACACCCCGATCTATGTCGGCAAGCGTGTTGCGGTAGTGGGCGGTGGTAATGTGGCGATGGATGCTGTGCGCACGGCCAAGCGTTTGGGCGCCGAGTCAACGATCATCTATCGTCGTTCGGAGGCCGAGCTGCCAGCACGTCGCGAGGAGGTGCACCACGCCAAGGAGGAGGGCATCGAGTTCCGTATGCTCACCAACCCCACGCGCGTAATAGGCGACGAGAAGGGCTGGGTTACGGGCATCGAGTGTGTCGAGATGGAGCTCGGCGAGCCCGATGAGAGCGGCCGTCGTTCGCCCGTGGTGAAGCAGGGTTCGGAGTTCGAGATCGACTGCGACGTGGTGATTATGGCGCTGGGTACTTCGCCCAATCCGTTGCTGAAGAGCACAACCAAAGGTCTGGAGACCAACCGTCGTGGCTGCATCGTGGCCGACGAGCAGGGTGCTACCACACGCGAGGGTGTCTTTGCAGGTGGTGACGCCGTGACGGGAGCCGCCACGGTGATCCTTGCGATGGGTGCTGGTCGTCGTGCAGCGAAGGCCATAGACGAATATGTCAAGGGAAAATAGCGAGTTCGCTCGAATTATGATAGCGAGGGTGGCAGACTTTTGATCTGCCGCCCTCTTTTTTTACCCAGCATAGGGGAATGTAAGAAAAAAGTCGTATATTTGTTAAATTTGCAAACCAATCTCGTTATGGAACAACACACAGTAGCACTCATCTACGATTTCGACGGTACACTTGCCCCAGGTAATATGCAGGAGTATGACTTCATCCCCGCCGTGGGCAAGAGCAATAAGGAGTTCTGGAGCGAAGCCAACGTCTTGGCTGAGACTCAGGATGCTGATCCCGTGCTGACCTATATGGCGCGTATGATTCAGGAGGCGCAGAGCAAGGGCCTCTCGTTGCGTCGTGAGGCTTTTCAGGAGTCGGGGCGCAACATCCGCTACTACAACGGTGTGGAGGGGTGGTTTCCGCGTCTGAATGCCTACGCTGCCGAGCGAGGTATCAAGCTGCTACACTATGTCAATTCGTCGGGCCTGAAGGAGATCATCGAGGGCACCTCGATCGCCAATGAGTTCAAGCACATCTACGCCTGCTCGTTCCTCTATAATGTCGATGGCATCGCCTATTGGCCTGCCGTGGCGGTTAATTATACCAACAAGACGCAGTTTATCTTCAAGATCAACAAGGGCGTCGAGTCGGTTTACGACACCCGTCGTGTGAATCAGTATATGGAGGAGAATCGTCGTCCCGTACCCTTCAAGCGTATGATATACGTCGGCGACGGAATGACCGACATCCCCTGTATGCGCCTTGTGAAGAATTATGGCGGCCATTCCATTGCGGTCTATAACCCTGCCGATAAGGGCAAGCGTAAGGAGATGAATACACTGATCCGCGATAACCGTGTCAATTACGTCTGTGCGGCCGATTACTCGGTCGGCTCGGAGATGGATACGCTGGTGAAGACCATCATCGATAAGATTGCAGCCGATCTAAGGCTGGAGCAGTTGGAGCCTGAGAAGTTGTAGCCTATATCGAGGTTTAACAGAATGTTGGCCGATATGCACCAAAACGAAACAAATGTAAAACCCTATAAAAACTAATAAAAATTGAAGAAGATAAAATTCGGACTCCTGCCACGCATCCTTGTGGCCATTGCGCTGGGCGTTGCCCTCGGTGGATTTATGCCCGATTGGGCGGTGCGTACGTTTCTGACCTTTAATGGTCTTTTCAGCCAACTGCTGGGATTCCTCATTCCGCTCATCATCGTCGGTATGGTCACCCCTGCCATTGCCGATATCGGTCGTGGTGCGGGACGTATGTTGCTGCTGACGGTGGCGCTGGCCTATGGCTCGACCATTATTGCGGGCCTGGCTGCCTATGCTACAGGTGCGCTCACATTCCCTTCGCTCATTGATGCCCGCACGGTGCTCGATACGAGCGATGTGGTGAAGCTCACGCCATACTTCACCATCGAGATTGACCCGCTGATGAGCGTTATGACGGCTCTTGTGCTGGCCTTTATGGTGGGATTGGGATTGGCCTACATCAATGGCAACGTACTGCGTCGTGCCGCCACAGAGTTCTGCGATCTGGTGACTATGACCATCGAGTCGGTGATCATCCCGCTGCTGCCGATCTACATCTTCGGCATCTTTCTCGATATGACTGCCGCAGGCGAGGTGATGTACGTTATCGGGGTCTTTATCAAGATCATCGGTGTGATTTTCCTGCTGCATATTGTGTGGCTACTGTTTCTATACTCGGTGTCGGGTGTTGTGGCAAAGCGCAACCCCATCAAGATGCTCTCGACGATGATGCCCGCCTACTTCACGGCTTTGGGTACGCAGTCGTCGGCCGCAACGATCCCCGTCACGCTGGCGCAGACTCGCAAGATGGGAGTTAGCGACGAGGTGTCGGGATTCACCATTCCGCTCTGTGCCACGATCCATATGTCGGGCAGTATGCTCAAGATCGTCGCTTGCGCGATGGCACTGATGATGATGCAGGGCACGATGTGCGGCTTTGGTCAGTTCTTCGGCTTTATCTGTATGTTGGCCATCACGATGGTAGCGGCTGCGGGTGTGCCGGGTGGCGCCATTATGGCTGCGCTGGGTGTGCTGGCCTCGATGCTCGGCTTCACGGCTGAGGATCAGGCGCTGATGATCTCGCTCTACATCGCTATGGATAGCTTCGGCACGGCCTGCAACGTCACGGGCGATGGTGCGTTGGCCGCAATTGTCGATCGTGTAAAATGGAATAAGTAATTGCTATGAAGATAGTTTTCGCAACCAACAATGCCCACAAACTCGACGAGGTGCGTCAGGTGGTGGGCCAGAAGTTCGAGGTGGTGTCGTTGCGCGAGTGCGGCATCACGGAGGATATTCCCGAGAATGAGCCTACGCTCGAGGGCAATGCACTCGCCAAGGCGCGTTATATCTTTTCTCGCACGGGGCTCGACTGCTTCGCCGACGATACGGGTTTGGAGGTCGATGCGTTAGGTGGTGAGCCGGGTGTACGTTCGGCACGTTATGCCACCGACGGCCACGACGATGAGGCAAACAAACGTCTGCTACTGGAGCGTTTGCAGGGCGCAGAGTCGCGTGCAGCGCAGTTCCGCACGACCGTAGCGCTGATTTTGGGTGGCGAGGAGTATCTTTTCGAGGGCGTTGTCCGTGGTGCTATCACCACCGAGCAGCAGGGCGAGGGCGGTTTTGGTTACGACCCATTGTTTGTGCCCGAGGAATATGAAAAGACCTTTGCCCAGATGTCAGCCGAAGAGAAGAACGCCATCTCACACAGAGGTCGTGCCGTTCGGAAGTTGGCGGAGTTCCTGCAGACGAAATGTGAGTAGGACGGTGTGCCACTGTTAATGTAAAAACGCCTGATAATCGTCGGATTATCAGGCGTTTGAGTACTCGAAGCCGGGATCGAACCGGCACGGCCATTACTGGCCACAGGATTTTAAGTCCGGCGTGTCTACCAATTCCACCATTCGAGCAGCCGTGCTCAGCGTTGAGCGTGACAAAAGTAGTAAAATTATTTCAAAGTACAAATCTTTGAATCTATATATTCCATAATCTTCACTCTGTCGCGTGGGTCGAACCACTCGATTTCATCATCGCGGCCAAACCACGTCAGCTGACGCTTGGCATATCGACGCGAGTTGCGCTTGATGAGTTCGATCGCCTCGTCGCGCGTTGTCACTCCGTCGAAATAGTCGAACATCTCGCGATAGCCGACCGTCTGCAACGAGTTCAGATGGCGCAGCGGATAGACCTCGCGGGCCTCCTGCTCCAACCCTGCCTCGATCATCATATCGACACGGCGGTTGATGCGCTCGTACAGCTCCGCGCGATCCATATTGGTGCCGATCTTTATGATGTTGAAGGGTCGATGGCGTCGTGTCCCCGTGCGAAGTGATGAGTAGGGTTTTCCTGTGGCTATGCAGACCTCCAAGGCTCTCAACACTCGGGCGGGATTCTTGCGATCGACAACTTCGTAGAAGTCGGGATCGAGCCTGCGTAGCTCCTCGCCAAACGCCTCCAGCCCCTCCTGCTGCAATCGCTCCAAGAGCTGTTTGCGTAAATGAGCATCCACCTCGGGCAGATCGTCCATACCCTCGGTCAGCGCCTTGACATACAGCCCCGAGCCACCCACAGCCACCACCACGTCGTGCCCGATGAAGAGCTCCTCCAGTCGTTGTAGTGCCGCCACCTCGTAGGCTCCGCAGTTGAAATCATCTTGCAGTGAGTGCGAGGCGATGAAGTGGTGCTCGACACGCTCCAACTGCTCCGGCTCGGGCTGTGCCGTGCCGATGGGGATACCTCGGTAGAACTGCCGTGAGTCGGTCGAGAGGATGGGGCAGCGGAAGTGTTCGGCCACACCGATCGAGAGGTCGGTCTTGCCCGACCCCGTGGGTCCTACGATGACTATCAGGGTTTTAGTACTCATCGTCGTATGAGTCGTCGCCGTCGAACTCGCCAAATTCGCCCATCATCTCCTCGAATATCGAGCCGCTCTGCTCGCTTGCCTCGGGATCGTACTGATCGGGTGCGGGCGAGTGCTCAAACTGCAGACGCGGGTAGCTCATACCCGCCTGCTCCTCCTTGGCCTCGACAACCTCGAGGTAGTAGGCTCGCTGGGTGAAGGGGTCGAAGACGTAGATCAGACGGTCGTGCAGATAGTGCAGCACATTGCACAGACGTGCCGTGGCCATCGGTTCGGGTGTGCCCAATCCTCCGTCGCCCATACCGCCGT
>CAZWHN010000134.1:0-5161 GCA_964633635.1 uncultured Alistipes sp.
CGACCGTGGCGTGAAGTACGATATGGAGCGCGTGCGCAAGATCTTCCAGATGGAACTTCCCAAGAAATAATCAGTTATGAAAAAGATACTTTGTACATTGGCCGCTGCAGCCCTTTTGGTGGGTTGCGGCGGCAATGCCCAGAAGGCAGAGCCTTCGGGTGTGCAGCTGTTGAAGGCCGAGGACTTCACCGCTGTGGTTGATGGCAAGCAGGTGGGGCTTTACACCCTCACTAATGGCACCATCACTATGCAGGTGACCAACTTCGGCGGTCGCGTGGTGTCGCTCTGGACTCCCGACCGCGACGGCAATATGGCCGACATCGTGCTGGGTTACGATAAGTTGGACCGCTATGTGAACAATACGGGCGAGCGCTTCTTGGGTGCTACCGTGGGTCGTGTGGCAAACCGTATCAACAAGGGCGAGTTCACGCTCGACGGCGTGAAGTACAACGTCCCCCAGAATAGCAACGGCCACGCCCTGCACGGCGGAAACAAGGGTATCGATATGGTAGTGTGGGATGTGGATTATGTGGCCGACAACGCCATCACGCTGTGCCTGCGCTCGAAGGATGGCGAGGATGGTTTTCCCGGTAATCTCGACATTACGATGACCTACACACTTACGCAGGAGAATGAGTTTGAGGTGACCTACCACGCCAAGACCGATAAGACCACGGCCGTCAACCTCTCGCACCACTCGTTCTTCAACCTGCTGGGTGAGGGCAATGGACCCATCACGGATCACGTCCTGACGATCAAGGCCGACCACATCACCCCTACGGATGCCGAGCTGATCCCCACGGGCGAGCTGATGCCTGTGGATGGCACTCCGTTCGACTTCCGCGAGCCCCACTCGATTGGCGAGCGCATCGGTGCGCAGCACGAGCAGCTGATCAATGGCGGCGGCTACGACCAGAACTGGGTACTCGCACGCGAGGATAACGCTCAGGTGATGACCATCGCTTCGGTGTATGAGCCTACGACGGGTCGCGCGATGGATGTGGCGACGGATCAGGTGGCGCTGCAGTTCTATAGCGGCAACTTCTTCGATGGCACCTACACGGGTAAGTACGGCAAGGCGATCAAGTATCGTGAGTCGTTGGCACTCGAGACGCAGAAGTATCCCGATGCGGTGAATCACCCCTCGTTCCCCTCGACGGTGCTTAACCCGGGCGAGGTATATACCCACGTCTGCATCTATAAATTTTACACCAAATAACTAACTGAAAATAGGGGCGATTGTCGTCAGGAACAGAACCCTTCCCGAACAACTCCGGCCCCAAACCACCTAAAACCCCTAAAAACCCCGAAAACTATGGATATTAAAGTAATTCGTGAAAAATTTGCCGAGCACTTTGGTGCTGCTGGCGAGCTCTATACCTCACCCGGTCGTATCAACCTCATCGGCGAGCACACCGACTACAACGGTGGCTTCGTATTCCCCGGCGCTATCGACAAGGCTATGGTGGCCGAGATCAAGCCCAACGGTACGGATAAGATCCGCGCTTACTCGGTTGATTTGCAGGATTATGCCGAGTTTGGCCTCAGTGAGGAGGATAAACCCTCTCAGTCGTGGGCTTGCTACATCTTTGGTGTGGCACGCGAGATCCAGAAGCGCGGCTTCAAGGTCGAGGGCTTCGACACCGCCTTTGCTGGCGATGTGCCCTTGGGTGCTGGTATGTCGTCGTCGGCTGCGTTGGAGTCAACCTTCGCATTCGCACTGAACCACATCTACAACGAGGATAAGATCGAAAAGTTCGAGCTGGCTCGCATCGGCCAATCGACCGAGCACAACTACTGCGGTGTGAAGTGCGGTATTATGGATCAGTTCGCTTCGGTACACGGCAAGAAGGGCAACCTGATGCGTCTGGACTGCCTCTCGTCGGAGTTTGCTTACTTCCCCTTCGATCCCGAGAAGTTCGGCTACCGTCTGGTGTTGCTCGACTCTGTTGTTAAGCACGAGTTGGTGGGCTCGCCCTACAACCGTCGTCGTGAGTCGTGCGAGCGTGTAGCTGCCGTGCTGGGTCAGCAGACTCTGCGTGGTGCTACGATGGAGCAGCTCGATGCCGTTAAGGATCAGATCTCGGAGGAGGATTATATGCGTGCCCGCTACGTCATCGGCGAGGAGCGTCGCGTGCTGGACGTATGTGCTGCGCTGGAGGCTGGTGATTTGGAGACCGTGGGCGAGCGTATGTACGAGACCCACTGGGGTATGTCGAAGGATTACGAGGTTAGCTGCGAGGAGTTAGACCTGCTGGCAACCATCGCCAAGGAGTGTGGTGTAACAGGCTCACGCATTATGGGTGGCGGCTTCGGCGGCTGCACGATCAACCTCGTTAAGGCCGAGCTCTACGACGCCTTCATCTCTACGGCAAAGGAGAAGTTCAACGCCGCCTATGGCCACGAGCCTAAGGTTTACGACGTTGTGATCTCGGATGGCGCTCGCAAGTTGGAGGCCTAACACCTAACGAAAAAAGCAACCGTTATGAGACGACTTATATTATTGATTGCGGCCGTATGCCTCTGTGTGGGGGCATCGGCCAAGGTCACACTGCCCGCTATCTTGTGTGACAATATGGTGTTGCAGCAGAATGCAATGGCCAACCTGTGGGGTAAGGCTACACCCAACTCGAAGGTTACAATCACCACCTCGTGGGCACCGCTTGCCCGCGTGCAGACCACTGCCGACAAGGATGGTAATTGGGCCGCCAAGGTCGATACCCCCGCAGCATCGTTTGAGCCGCAGACCATCAAGGTGCGCGACGACGGTGAGACGGTGACGTTGCAGAATGTCCTCATCGGCGATGTGTGGGTATGCTCGGGCCAGAGTAATATGGAGATGCCCGTCAAGGGCTTCGACCGTCAGCCTGTGGAGAACTCGCTCGATTACATCCTCACGGCTTCGCAGCAGGCCAACCGCATCCGTATGTTCTCGGTCAAGCGTGCCCGTTCGTTCGAGGAGCTGACTGATTGCGAGGGTGAGTGGCTGGTGGCATCGCCCCAGAGCGTGGCAAATATGTCGGCTACGGCCTACTTCTTCGCCTACAACTTGGCTTCGGCTGTCGATATCCCCATCGGTATCATCAACACCAGCTGGGGCGGTACCCGCGTAGAGTCGTGGATGCCGCAGTCGGCACTGGAGGATATTCTCTCAAAGGAGCAGATCGAGCATAAGAAGACCGCTCATTCGATCAAGCCTACCGAGCTCTACTGCGCTATGATTGCCCCGATTCGTAACTTCTCGGCAAAGGGATTTTTGTGGTATCAGGGTTGCTCTAATCTGGGCGATAACGACCACTACGACACTATGATGGCCCGTATGGTCGAGCAGTGGCGCGAGGATTGGGGCGATGAGGATAACTCGATGCCCTTCTACTACGTTATGATCGCCCCCTACATCTACGAGAGCTCGAACGACACGGCCTATCCTCTCTTCGTGGAGAATCAGGTGCGTGCCCTCTCAAAAATCCCCAACTCGGGTATGGCCGCCACGACCGACATTGGCGAGGAGCGTTGCATCCACCCTGCGCAGAAATTCGAGGTGGGTCAGCGTCTGGCCGCACTGGCACTCCAGCAGACCTATGGGCAGCTGGGCTATGAGCCTAAGGCTCCGCAGATGGCAGCCTACAACATCAAGGATGGCAAGGCTGTGATCACGCTCAGCAACTGCGAGCAGGGCCTCACGCCGTGGTATGGCGAGGCTGTTACGGGTTTTGAGATTGCTGGCGCCGACAAGGTATTCCACAAGGCCGAGGCTACCATCTCGGCTCGTCAGGAGGTGACCGTGTGGAGCGACAAGGTGGCCGAGCCCGTGGCTGTGCGCTACTCGTTCCGCAACTTCGCACCGGGTAATCTGAAGAATGTCTATGGTATTCCCGCCGTGCCGTTCCGTACCGACGATTGGAATGATGTAAAGTAAATAATGTGGAATGACATATTTTTATGAAGAGCCCGTCTAATAAGTGTTGTTAGGCGGGCTCCTCTTTTTGTGCCCGAGCAGACCGACTTGTGCAAAAAACGAATTTTTTGTCGATGAAAAAAATAATAATTTCGTTTCTGTGTCGTTAGATGAAAAAAAATGTGTAATTTTGCACGATTATTACCCTGCATCGCAGTAGTATAAGCATTTGGTATGAAACAAACAGTCAGTTATATCGTCGCATTTATCGCCGTTGTCGTAGCCTTCTGCGGTTGTTCGAGCATCCAGCGTGTCATCTCAACAGGTGATGCCGAGCTGATCCTCGAGCGCAGTTTAGTCTATTACAATGCGGGTAAGTGGAGCAAGGCGAGCTCGCTTTTGGAGAGCTGTGCCGCCTACTACAAGAATACGATCAAGGAGGATACCATCGCATTCTATATGGCCCGCTGCCGCTTTAAGGATGGCGACTACGCCACTTCGTCGATGATGTTCGACGAGTTCCGTCGCAGCTTCGGTCGCTCGGCCTTCATCGAGGATGCCGAGGCGATGTATGCCATCAGCCTCTACAATATGTGCCCCAGCCCCGAGCGCGATCAATCGACCACAAGTCAGGCCATCATCGCAATCTCGGAGTTTATGAGCCACTACCCCGAGAGCGAGCAGCTGTCGCTCTTCAGCGAGATGACCGACGATCTGACGTGGCGTCTGCACGAGAAGTCGTTCATCAACGCCTACACCTATTATAAAATCGAACGCTACAACTCGGCCATCATCGCTTTCCGCAATGCACTGAAGCAGTACCCCGAGTCGCATCGACGCGAGGACTTGATGTACTACACCGTGATGTCGGCCTTCAACTACGCCGAGAACTCGGCCCAGGATAAGCAGCTCGACCGATATATGGAGGCGCTCGATGCCTACTACACCTTCGTGATGGAGTTCCCCGACTCGAAGTACAAACGCGACGTGGAGCGCGTCTCGGCCGTCTCGAAGCGATACATAGACAAGAATCAGATTGAGGAGTAACAACGAAAATTACACATAAAGATGGAGATCAAGAAGAACATTCCCAACAACACGATTACCCGCAAGATAGTCGATCTGGACAAGGACACGGGTAATATCTACGAGAGCATCAACATCATCGCCCGCCGTGCGAATCAGATCTCGACCGAGCTGAAGGTCGAGCTCAATCGCAAGCTGTCGGACTTCTCGTCGCCCACCGACACTATGGAGGAGACC
>CAZWHN010000135.1:0-4964 GCA_964633635.1 uncultured Alistipes sp.
CAATGATCGTATCCTCGGTAAGAGTCTTAACGCGGGTGCGCGAACTCAGCGACGAGAAGGGCTCGTTGAAGGCCAAGTGGCCATCCTCGCCCACACCACCGATGAAGAGGTCGATACCGCCCGCAGCCTCGATCTTGCGCTCGTAAGCGTCGCACTCGGCCTGCAAGTCGGGAGCATTGCCATTGAGGATATTCACATTCTCGGCCTTGATGTCGATGTGCGAGAAGAAGTTGTTCCACATAAACGAGTGGTAGCTCTCGGGGTGCTCCTCAGGAAGACCTACATACTCGTCCATATTGAAGGTAACGACGTTAGCGAACGACACCTTGCCAGCCTTGTACAAGGCGATAAGCTCGGCATACATACCCAAGGGGGTAGATCCCGTGGGGAGTCCCAGCACGAAGGGTGACGATGTGGCCGCAGCCTTTGCATTGATCTGTGCGGCAACGTAGTGAGCTGCCCAACGGCCAGCCTCGGCCGATGTGTTTTCGATGATTACTCTCATAGCTATTTTTCGAATTATTATATCTTCATTTTAACAAAAACCTCGATGGCCTGATACTCGGCCATTCCCAACATATCGTACAGTCGGGCCGTATTCTGCGTACGCTCCTCGGCACGCTGCCAGAACTCACGACTGTCGTCGCCTGGGAAGGGAACGATGTCCTTCTGCGAGAGGTGACGATAGATGGCGTGACGCTTCTTGATCAGCTCGTCGGGACTCAAGGGCACAGCCATATCGACCATACCGATCTCCCACTCCATCCACGCACCGCGGTAGAGCCAGATCACACACTCGTCGATCCACTCCTCGCCCTTGTCGCGCAGACGGTAGATGGCCTCCAACACAGCCTCCGTACATACGCGGTGGGTGCCGTGAGGATCGGCCAGATCGCCAGCGAGGTAGATCTGATGAGGACGCACCTGCTGCAACAGCTCGGTGATGATCTCGATATCCTTATCCGTGCGCACGCCCTTCTTGATGCCGCCCGTCTCGTAGAAGGGCAGATTAAGGAAGTGGGCGTTGGTGTCGGCATTGAGCCCAAACGAGCGCACCGCAGCACGCGCCTCGGCACGACGGATAGCACCCTTGATGTCGAGCAACGCACGAGGCTCGGGATCGCCCTTGCGCTTCGACGAGATTATCTGATGCACCTCGGACACACGGTCGCCAAAGCCGAGCTCGCGAGCCGTGTCGATGTGCTGCATCACCACGTCGTCGTGAACGGCCACATTGCCTGAGGTCTGGTAGGCGACGTGAACATCGTGTCCCTGCTCGACCAATCGGATGAAGGTACCGCCCATCGAGATCACATCGTCGTCGGGATGGGGCGAGAAGACAATCACACGCTTGGGGAAGGGCTGCGATGGCACGGGGCGTGTCGAGTCGTCGGCATTGGGCTTACCGCCCGGCCAACCTGTGATGGTATGCTGAAGGTCGTTGAAGACCTTGATATTTACGGCATCGTAGCCCATCGCCACCGACTCCAACATCTCGCCGAGCGAGTTCTCGAGGTAGTCGTTGAAGGTGAGCTTCAGGATGGGTTTCTGCACAACCTCGCACAACCACACCACAGCACGGCGCACCATACGCGGTGTCCACTGGCAGGGGCCGACAAGCCACGGGGCTCGTCTTACGGTGAGCATCTCGGCTGCGGGCGAATCGACAACGGCCTCGATGTGGCTATGGTTCTGCAATAGCGACGCAGGTATCAGGCGCGTAGGCTCGCCCTCGACCACCTTGTTGATCACATCGGCCTTATCCTCGCCCCACGCCATCAGGATGATGCGCTTGGCGCTCATCACGGTGTTGAGTCCCATTGTGATGGCCATACGCGGGGTGTTGGCAATGCCGTAGAAGTTGTTGGCCTGCACCTTACGCGACTGATGCGAGAGCTGCACCATACGGGTTACCGACTTGGCGTACGAGCCAGCCTCGTTGAAACCAATCTGGCCCTGCTCACCCATACCGATCACCATAAGGTCGATGCCACGGGCACGACGATCGTACGATGTGCAATACTCCGACACCTTACCCAGCGGCATCGAGCCGTCGATCAGGTGGATATTTTCGGGCAGAATATCCACACGCTCGAGCAACTCCTCGCGGATGCGGTGGCTGCGGCTCTGCTGCTCGCCACTCTTGATGGGGTAGAACTCATCGAGGCTAAAGACCTCAACACTCCTGAACGAGACATCGCCCGCCTCGTAGCGGCGCACAAGCTCGCGATAGACACCCAGAGGGGTGCGTCCCGTGGTGAGTCCCAATGCGAAGAGACGGTCGGCGGGGTGAGCCTTGATTGCGTCGATGATCTGCTGTGCAACATACTCCACACCCTCGTGCTCGACCTCGTAGATCGAGGTGGGGATCTTCTCAAAACGATGGATGATATCGCGCGGTGTACCCTCGACGACCAAACCTCCATCCTGCGGCAATGAATATTTGCTCATACTCTTTTGGTTTTATATACAGGCTGTATTCGTTATTTCTCGACAAAATTTATCGTTTAGCAAATTTACAAATAAATTTGGTTAATTGCACCCCCAAAGCGAAAATGAGACATATATTTTGCAATATTTATCCACAGAGAGGATTTTTTGTAAATAAAGTTATATCTTTGCTTACGGCTTTGTGGCGCCAATGTGGCCCAAGCCCCACCCTTTCGGCAAAAGAATAAATTACAAAAAATATTGCTATGAAAAAGATTTTTGCTCTGGCACTCTGCCTTATGGCCTCGACGGCCCTCTTCGCACAGACACAGGTGATCGCCCACCGCGGTTTCCACGCCACGAAGAACTCTGTTCGCAACTCACTCTCGGCACTGCAAAACGCCCAGGATTTAGGTGCTTTCGGTTCGGAGTGCGACATCAACGAGACCTCGGATGGCGTACTGATCGTTGTTCACGGCCCCAAGCACGGCGAGTACAACGTGCAGCAGACCGACTTCAAGACTCTGCGCGCTCAGGCACTCGAGAATGGCGAGGTGCTGCCCACATTAGACGAGTATTTAGAGCAGGCTGCGAAGAACACCCGCACCAAGCTCATCATCGAGATCAAGGATCACAACACCCCCTCGCGTGAGACCCGTGTGGTGAAGAACGTATTGGCCGCTGTGAAGAAGCACAAGCTGGTGAACGACGTCGAGTACATCGCCTTCCGTCAGCACGTCTGCGACGAGTTGGTGAAGTATGGTCCCAAGGGCATTAAGGTTGCCTACCTGAACGGCACCCTCACCCCCGAGTATTGCAAGGATTTGGGTTACACGGGCATCGACTACAACATCGGCGTTATGCAGAAGAATCCCAACTGGATCAAGCAGAGCCACGACCTGGGTCTAACGGTGAACGTATGGACGGTGAACGACACCGAGCGCATCCAGTGGTGCATCGACCAGAAGGTGGATTACATCACTACGGACAACCCGTTGGAGGTTAATCGTCTGCTCGGCAAGTAATTTTTCGAGGATTACCTCTGCATTATGGCACAACCAAGGCCAACGATGCGAAAAAATGCCCGCGTTTTTGCGGGCATTTTTTTGTTGTTACGGTGTGATGAGTTATCTTTGTCGAAATTGTAAAACACTCTGATTATGGAACTCAAATACGGAATCGACTCGCGTCCGCCCTTCGGACAGTTGATGTTATATAGTCTGCAATGGTTTGTACTGGCGGTGGCTGTGGTGGTGACATCGCTCTTCATCGCCGTCGGCTCACCTGCCGAGCGGGTGCTCTATGCCCAGAAGGTATTTGCGCTGATGGGTGCCGCTACGATCATTCAGGCGCTGTGGGGACACCGTATGCCCATCGTCGTAGGGCCTGCGTCGGTGCTGTTAGTGGGTATCATCACGGCACTTGCCGCACAGGGCGATGCGGTCAACACCAACAAGATCTACACCGCAGTGATGATCGGCGGTGTGGCCGTGGCGGCATTGGCGGCAGGGCGTCTGCTGGGGCGTCTGCAACGCATCTTCACGCCTCGCATCGTGGTGGTGATCCTGCTGCTGATTGCGGTGACGCTCTCGCCCACGATCAAGAACCTGATCTTCCCCGCAGGTGACGAGGCTCGCCACTCGTTCGGACTCTGGGCGACGATCGTCGGTGTGCCCGCGATGGCAATGGCTTCGCACAAGATGCGAGGCGTGGTGAAGTCGCTCGTGATACCCATTGCGCTGCTCATCGGCTGCGTCATCTACTACGCCATCTATGGAGGTTTTGGAGAGGAGTTCTCGCGCTACACATCGTCCGAGGGGTCGCTGCTGATCCCGCAGTTGGAGTTCGACGGCAGCATCATAGCCGCTTTCCTGCTCTGCTATGTGGCGCTGGTGATCAACGACATAGGCTCGGTGCAGTCGCTCGGCGGAATGTTACAAACCGTGGACACCGACCGTCGCACACGTCGTGGCTTGGGTCTGACGGGAGTGCTCAACATCGTAGCTGGCGGTATGGGCGTAATCGGCCCTGTTAATTACTCAATGTCGCCCGGTGTGATCGCCTCCTCGTCGTGCGCCTCGCGTTATGCGCTCATTCCCGCAGGTGCAGGACTTATCCTCTGCGCATTCCTGCCCTCGCTCATAGCCGTGATGTCGGCCATACCGAACACCGTCATTGGCGTGATACTGCTCTACCTGATGGGCACGCAGCTCGCCGCAGCGTTCCATATGGTGGCCACAAGCGACTCATCGCGCACCTTCGACGAGGGTTTGATCATCGGCCTGCCCGTGATGGTGGCTCTGCTCTTTGGAGCCATTCCGATGGAGGTTATCCCCTCGATCCTGCGCCCTATCGTCGGCAACGGATTTGTGATGGGTGTGGTGACGGTGATGCTGCTCGAGCACGTTGTGATGCGTAGAAGGTAAGATTGCCAGGTCGCTATGCTCCTCGCAATAAAGTCGCTCCCAATAGAGAACATAAAAAGAGCCTGTCTAACAAGTTTTTTGTTAGACAGGTTTTTGTATATAATAAAA
>CAZWHN010000136.1:0-4904 GCA_964633635.1 uncultured Alistipes sp.
AAATACAAGGTTGATTCCCATCGTCGGCTCTAAAGAGCCTCCGGGGAATGACGTTATTTATATTTCTTCCTTGTATGACGTTCTTATATAAACAAACAACGGGCTCACAGCCCGTTGTTTGTCATTCTTCACATCGAAAAACTCATTGCATCACCCCCTACCTCGAAGCCTCGTAGAGTGCGGCACGAGCCTCGTCGATGATGTCGTTCCACTCGACGGTGGGGTCGTTGGCGTTGGTTGTGCGGATCTTCTCCAGCACGGCATCTACGCCCGTGAGGTCCTTACCCGCACGACGCAGTGCGCGCACCTTCTCGGCCACCTCGATACCGTCGCGCAGACGCTCGAAGCGGATCGACGAACGTGCGTGGGGATAGACCAGATAGGTGTCACCCGCCATCCAGTTGCCGAAGCGTGAGTCGTACTGCGGGTCTGCGGGCCACGAGTTGTAGGCCCAGCGCAGCATACCGTCGTAGTCGTGTGCCAAGTTGTACCAGCCGAGCATCTCCGACTCGTAGGGGTCCGAATCGGTGAAGGTGTTGGGGTAGAGCGGGCCGCAGCAGACGTAGAACGTAGTGTTGTAACCCTGCTCACGACGCGACTGGATGTCCGACAGGTCGGCGGGCTGCATCATCGCCACACATACGTCGCGCATCATCGTATATTTCTTGTAAGACTTGTGGTTGTCGGCCAATGCGAAGCCCATCTCGGGTGCGCACTTTTCGAGAACCTTCACTGCGGCATCCATAGCCTCGGGCGAGCGCTCGTCCATAGCGATGTTGGTGAAGGCGAGCCATCCCTTAGCCTCGAGGTGCTTCTTGAAATCCTTGAGGAAGGGCTCCCAGATCTTGGGGAAGATAGCCGTGCCAGGCTCGGCCTTGACGGTCACCACCTTGCCCTCGGCCTCGTCCATATACTCCAGCTCGCAGTTCCACGGCACCATCGAGTAGCAGTTGATCATACGGTCGATACCCAACGAGAGCATCATCTCGACCCAGCGGTCGAAGATGGCGTAGTCGTACGACCACGAGCCATCCTTGTGCTTGGTCCACTTAATCATAGCCTCGTAGGCGTCGTAGCACTGGTGGTTCCAGGGGTCTTTGTTCAGCGTTGCGGTGATCACCTTCTGACCTGCGTCGGCCAGCATCTGCATCAGCGGTCGCATAGCCTCGAAATGGGCGTCGCTCCACATCTCCAGACCCTGAGCGCGTGCCACAGCCGAGGGGTGCTGCCACAGGTCGAGGTGGTAGTCCCACTCCGATGCGGGGGCGAGGGTGTGGTTCTGCACCTCAAGCTCGAGGGGGAGCTTCACCTTGCCCGAGCCGTTGTGCGAGATGGTGACTGAGCTGTGGTAGATGCCAGGCTGGGCGTCGCTCGGAACATTCACCGTGAGCCACACGGGACGTGTGGTGCGCTCGGCCATATCGAAGCGGTCGAGTGTGTCGAGCATATCGGGAGCGAGCACCGTCGGGCCGCCCTTCTTGAAGTTGTAGAGCTGCTCGTCGGCGATGGTGTAACGCACGAAGCGGGTCTCGGCGATCGAGGCGGGCAGCGTAGCGCCGTCGGCCTTGAAGGGAGCTACCTCGCACACCACGCCGTCGGCACCCGTGGGGCTCCAGAGCAGGATCTGTGCCGAGGCACGCTCGCCACGCCAAGTGGTGAGCTTGAAGGTCTCCATATCGAGCGGTGTGGGCACCTCGCTACGCGAGTAGTGCAGGTCGGGGCATCCCCAAGCGCCATTGAGACTCTTCGAGGTCTGCGCCCACGCCTCGGCGGCCTCGACCGAGAGTGCCACGGGGTCGTCGGCCTCGGCGAAGGTGGCCACGGGGGTGTAGTTGCCATTGCAGGCTGCGAAAGATGCGGCAGCCGCCACGGCGAGGAGTAATCTTACAGGTTGTTTCATTTGAGTAGGTTTTATTTGATTTGTAATTTTTGCGTGCGAATAGGACAAATATACAAAAATTCTACGGTTCGGTGCCACTCGTAGCCCCAAATTTAATAATATTTTCTATCTTTGTGTAGTTTATAGCAAATCGACAATATGACCAAAAACATCATAAACACCTTTGTGCTGGCCACGTTGGCGGGCCTGATGATCGGCTTCGGCGGGGTGATCTACCTGATGTGCGCCAACAAGATGGTCGGGGCGTTGCTCTTCTCGTTCGGCCTGCTAACGATTGTATGTCAGGGCTTTGCCCTCTACACGGGACGTGTGGGATATTTTCGTGAGTATGGCCTCTGGAGTATCCTAACGACCATCCTCGGAAACTTCTGCGGAACGTGGCTCGTGGCGAAGGGATTTTCGCTGACACGTCACACGGTCGATATCGCTGCGGTGGTGGCTCCCAAGCTCGAGGACTCGTCGCTGAGCGTGCTGCTGCTCTCGGTGGGGTGTGGTGTGATGATGTATCTGGCGGTGGATAGCTATCGCAAATCGAAGTCGTGGTTGTTTGTCATTATGCCCATCGTGATCTTCATCCTCTCGGGCTTCGAGCACTCGATTGCCAATATGTTCTACCTCTCGCTTGCGGGCGAGTGGGGCTGGGATGCGTTGCGTATAACGCTCATTGCCCTTGCGGGTAACGCATTGGGTAGCTGGCTGATAAACGCAAAAAACTTTACCCTGAAGTCAAACGAATAAACTGAAAATACAATGAAAAGACTCCTTACCATTCTGCTTCTTGCCTGCGCGCTGCCCGCATTGGCGCAGGATTACGGCCAGAGCCGTACGATCAAGATCTGGGACAACTCATCGGCACCCCACTCAAACGAGATCACCGAGGCCGAGACCATCACCAATCAGGTGATCCGCAACACAACCGAGACCGTTCTCTATATCTTCGAGGCCGACCCCGCGAAGGCTACGGGACACGCTATGCTGGTCTGCCCGGGTGGCGGTTACTCGTCGGTGTGCATCGAGTGGGAGGGCCACAAGGTGGCCAAGTGGTTGGCATCGCAGGGTGTGACGTGCGGCGTGCTGAAGTACCGCCTGCCCAATGGCCACAAGGAGATTCCGTTGGAGGATACCGTCGAGGCACTGCGTACGATGCGCTCGCTGGCTGCGGAGCTTAAGTTCGACCCTGCGAAGGTGGGTATGATGGGTTCGTCGGCAGGAGGTCACCTGACGGCCTACACCTCGAACTTCGCACCCGTCGAGGAGCGTCCCGCATTTGCGGTGTTGTTCTACCCCGTGATCACCAGCGAGGAGGGGCTCTGCCATAAGGGTTCGTTCGACTATCTGCTGGGCAAGGATGCCACGGAGGTGGAGCGTGCGGCATACTCGATGGAGACCCGCGTGACGAAGCAGACCACGCCCTCGCTGATCCTCACCTCGGACAACGACACGTTGGTGCCCACGATCAGCAGTACGCGCTACTACAACGCATTGCGCAAGCACGGAGTGCGCGCATCGATGCACATCTTCCCGGGCGGCTACCACGGCTGGTGTATGCACGAGGATGTGGGTTTCTACGACGAGTGGCAACGCGCAATGATCGAGTGGATTAGGTCGTTCTGAGAAGTTGAGTGAAGGTGTTAAATAATCGTTAAGATTGGGCGGCAGACGCAGGAGTTTGCCGCTTATGTGCTAACTTTGGGACACAAATGTGCCTCACGGGACGCGATCCCGAGGTCGAAAACATCTATTTATGAGCGTGTTATACACTATTATGCTGGCCGTGCTGGCCGTTTTGGCAGTGTCGGGTCTCTACGTCGGAGTAACCAACGACGCTGTGAATTTCCTTAACTCCGCAATCGGATCGAAGGTTGCCAAGATGCGTACCATCCTCATCGTAGCGTCGGTGGGTATCATCTTGGGTGTGATGACCTCGACGGGTATGATGGAGGTAGCCCGTAGCGGTATGTTCAACCCGGGCCTGTTCACCTTCCACGAGATTATGATCCTCTACGTCAGCGTGATGTTTGCCAACGTCATCCTGCTCGACATCTACAACTCGTTGGGTCTGCCCACCTCGACAACCGTGGCGCTGATTTTCTCGTTGCTGGGTGCTGCAATCGCCGTTTCACTCTATAAGATCGCTGGCGATCCCTCGCTCACGATCGGCGCGCTGGGCGGATTTATCAACACCACCCGCGCTATGGGAGTGATCTCGGGTATCCTGCTCTCGGTGGTTATTGCGTTCGTATTCGGTACGATACTGATGTGGCTCTCGCGTCTGCTGTTCTCGTTCCGTTACATCGCCGTGTTCCGCAAGTTAGGTGCTGTGTGGTGCGGTATGTCGTTCACTGCTATCGCCTACTTCGCTGTTTTCAAGGCTGCAAAGGGCGTTATGGCAGGTACGGCCGTATATACTTGGATCGACGAGAACATCTGGCTCGCCGTTCTGCTCTGCTGGATCTTCTGCTCGGTGGTGCTGGCATTCCTGCAGCTCTTCCGCATCAATATCCTCAAGATCAACATCCTCACGGGTACCTTCGCACTGGCTCTGGCATTTGCGGGTAACGACCTTGTGAACTTCATCGGTGTGCCCATCGCAGGACTCGACGCCTACAACATCGCCAAGGATGCTGGTTCGACCTCGATTCTGATGGAGGGCCTGAATGAGAATCTGCCTGCGCAGTTCATCTGGATGATCTTGGCGGGTGTTGTGATGGTGATCACGCTCTGGACCTCAACCAAGGCTATGCACGTTTCCGAGACCGAGATCTCGCTGGCTGGTCACGGCGACGAGGTGGAGGGCGAGATGAACTCGAACGTATTCTCGCGCTCGATCGTACGCGCCTCGATCGGTATGTCTAACTTCCTCGACCGCGTAATCCCGCAGTCGGCGCAGGAGTTCATCAGCAAGCGTTTAGAGTACGAGGATGTGGAGAAGAATGGCGCTCACTACCATATGATCCGAGACGTGCTGAACCACACCGTTTAGGAGCTGCTGATCTCGGTGGGT
>CAZWHN010000137.1:0-4881 GCA_964633635.1 uncultured Alistipes sp.
TCTACGCCATCGACGAGGCACACTGTATCTCGGAGTGGGGACACGATTTCCGTCCCGAGTATCGTCGTATCCGTCCCATCATCAACGACATCGGTCAGGCGCCGCTCATCGCCCTCACGGCCACAGCAACGCCCAAGGTGCAGATGGATATTCAGAAGAATTTGGGTATGTCAGATGCTGCCGTCTTTAAGTCGTCGTTCAATCGCTCGAACCTTTTTTACGAGATTCGTCCCAAGCATAATGCCGAGCGCGATATAATCCGCTTTATCAAGCAGAAACCGGGTAAGAGCGGTATCATCTACTGCCTGAGCCGTAAGAAGGTGGAGGAGCTCTCGGAGCTGCTCGTCGCCAACGGCATCAAGGCGCTGGCGTATCACGCAGGTATGGATGCCCAGACACGAGCTAACAATCAGGATGACTTTCTGATGGAGCGTGTGGATGTAATCGTGGCGACGATCGCCTTCGGTATGGGTATCGACAAGCCCGATGTGCGATACGTCATCCACTACGACATCCCCAAGTCGTTGGAGGGTTACTATCAGGAGACGGGACGTGCTGGCCGCGATGGTGGCGAGGGACATTGTTTGACTTTTTACAGCTACAAGGATATTCAGAAACTCGAGAAGTTTATGCAGGGCAAGCCCGTTGCCGAGCAGGAGATCGGCAAGCTGCTGCTGCTCGAGACGGTGTCGTATGCCGAGAGTTCGCTCTGTCGTCGCAAGACGCTGCTGCACTACTTCGGCGAGGAGTACAACGAGGGCAACTGCGGTTGCTGCGACAACTGCGTCAATCCTAAGCCCAAGGTCGATGCCAAGGCTGCGATGAAGCTCGCTTTGCAGACACTGGAGGCCATTGGCGATAAGTTCAAGATCGACCACCTCTGCTCGGTGCTGACGGGTAAGGTCACGGCGCAGGTGAAGAGCTACGGCCACAACAAACTCAAATACTTCGGCGAGGGCGAGGACCACGATGCCAAGTTCTGGGGTGCGGTGGTGCGTCAGGGCTTGATTATGGGTCTGATTGACAAGAGTATCGAAAACTACGGTCTAATCTCGATCAACGAGCGAGGCGAGGAGTTCATCCGCTCGCCCAAGGCCGTCACCATAACGCTCGACCACAACTACGACGAGGAGGAGCGCGAGGAGGAGGCAATGGCTGCACAGATGGGCAAGGGCGGAGCTGCCGACGAGGAGCTCTTCTCGATGCTTAAGGATCTGCGCAAGAAGGTGGCTAAGAAGCACGACCTGCCTCCGTTTGTGATCTTCCAAGACCCGTCGCTTGAGGATATGGCCATACAGTACCCCATCACACTCGAGGAGATGCAGAACATCTCGGGCGTAGGAGCTGGTAAGGCGAAGAAGTTTGGCGAGGAGTTTATCAAACTCATCAAGGCCTATGTCGAGGAGAAGGATATCATCCGTCCGCAGGATATGGTCGTTAAGTCGGTGGCCAATAAGTCGGGTAACAAGATCTTCATCATCCAGTCGATCGACCGCAAGATGGATTTCGAGGATATTGCGCGTGCCAAGAATCTCGACTTCGACGAGCTGCTGAGCGACATTGAGGGTATCGTGAATTCGGGTACGAAGCTCGATATATCGTACTACCTCGATCAGTATATGGACGAGGATAAGATTGAGGATATCTACCTATACTTCAAGGAGGATGCCGAGAGCGACTCGCTCGATGCTGCCATTGAGGAGTTGGGTTCGGATTACACCGAGGAGGAGATACGTCTGGTACGCATCAAATTCCTCTGCGAAGTGGGAAATTAGATATGCTCTTGTTATACAATTTCTTGAGGGGCAAAACAAGTTTGAAAAAGACTCTATGCTATAAAACTTTATAAAAATATTATGACTGCTGATCTAAAACGGATTGGCAGTCTTTTTTTTGATCGCGTGGCGAAAAAATGGGGTGAGTGGGCACATCGAGCCGATTTTTTACTTACCTTTGCTCCGACATTTCGAAGGGGTGCCTTACTATCAGGCTGAGATTATACCCATTGAACCGGATACGGGTAATGCCGAGACCGGGAACAGCGTAATCGACACATATACCCCTTTTCTATATTTTTAACTTAACGATTAAAAGTAATGAAAAGGTTTTTTTCGACACTCGCCGTGCTCATCGTGGCGCTCGGCGTAAGGGCGCAAGAGATTGCTCCCGATTCGATCTCACTGAGTGATGAGATTCAGCAAGTTGAGGTGGTTGCCACCCGCGCCACAAAATTAACCCCCATTGCCCATACCAATCTGCGAAAGGCGGATATTGAGCGTCACAACTACGGACTGGATATTCCGTCCTTGCTCGCCCTCACGCCCTCGATGATCGCCACCAACGAGACGGGTATCGGTATTGGCGGAACCTCGATTCGCTTGCGTGGTACCGATGCTACGCGACTAAACGTAACCATCAACGGTGTTTCGCTCAACAACCCCGATTCACACTCGACCTATTGGTACGACACGCCCGACCTGATCTCCGCCATCGGCGATGTGCAGGTGCAGCGTGGAGCTGGTACCTCGACCAACGGTACGGGCGCATTCGGTGGCGCGGTGAGTATGACTACGGCAAAGCCCGTCGAGGAGTTTGGTGGCGATGTGTCGCTGTCGTACGGCTCGTACAACACCAACAAGCAGGCCATCCACATCGGCTCGGGAATGATGGGGCGCTGGATGGTGGATGCACGTCTGACACATATCGGCTCGGATGGTTACATCGATCGTGGTGCGACGGATCTGAAGTCGTATATGCTGCAAGGGGCATATTATGGCGATCGCACAACGCTGAAACTCATCTCGTTTGGTGGTCAGGCACAGACCTATCTCACCTACACGGGCGTAACGAAGGAGGAGATGGAGCTTTATGGCCGTCGCTACCACACCGAGGGACAGTACGAGACATCGCACGGCCCGTTTGTGCTGGCCGATGGTACGCACGTCGATTATTACGACGATCAGACGGATAACTATCTGCAAATCAACAATCAGATTGTACTTAATCATCGCCTTAGCGACCGCTGGACACTCTCTGCTACGGGATTTTATACCTACGGCTACGGTTATTACAAGCAGTACAAGGATGCCCGCACGCTCTTGGAGTATGGCAACTTAGGCGTTAACGATTACTCGATCGAGGCCGATATGATCCGTCGCAAGATTATGCGCAACCACACGGCTGGTGTGAATGGCTCGGCGGGCTATGTGGCCGACAATCTGACGCTACTCGTGGGTGGTTCGTACAGCTTCTACACCTGCCCGCACTGGGGTGATTTGGAGTGGGTCGATGGCTGGGAGCAGAGCCAGATCGGTGGCCGCTGGTACGACAACGACGTGGATAAGCGTGATGCCAACCTCTTTGCAAAGGCTTCGTGGCAGCCCGCTAAGGGACTCAACCTCTTTGCCGACCTGCAGTACCGCTATGTACACTATAAGGCGTGGGGTGTGAACGACAACTTCGATTGGAATACGATGCAGATGCAGCCCATCGACGTGGATAAGACCTACAACTTCTTCAATCCCCGTTTTGGCGTGAACTACACCTTCGCCAAGCGTCATAACCTCTTCGCCTCGTTTGCCGTGGCGCAGAAGGAGCCTACGCGAGCCGACTTTACCGACCGTTATATGTTTGCCGACGACCAGACGCAGCCCTCGTCGGAGCGACTCTACGATTATGAGCTGGGGTATAACTACACCTCGCCGTCGCTGTCGCTCGGCCTGAACCTTTATTATATGCGCTACCGCGATCAACTCATCCCGACGGGTATGGTGAACGACAGCTCCGATGCTCTGAATGTCAATGTCCCCGACTCATATCGCTATGGTGTCGAGCTTACAGCCGCTTGGGATGTGGCACGCTGGCTTACCGTCGGTGGTAGTGCAACGCTGAGCCGCAATAAGATCCTCGACTATGTCGATCTGCTCTCCGACAGCCCCACCTATGGCCAGAACCTCGGCACGATGACCATCGCCTACTCGCCCGATGTGGTGGCGTCGGCTTATCTCGACTTCCACGCTGGTGGTTTCGAGGCGGTGTTGCGCACGCAGCACGTTGGTAGTCAGTACTTCACCAACAATGAGGTGGAGGCCCTCTCACTCGATGCCTATACGGTGACGAACCTCGATCTGGCCTATACGATCCGCACCCGTGCGGCGAAGAGCGTACGTCTGGGTGTGACGATCTACAACCTGCTCAATGCAACCTATTGCAGTAACGGCTACGGCTATTCATATATGTGGGATGGCGTGCGTTACGACGAGGCCTATTACTTCCCGCAGGCGCCCGCGCACGTGCTGGCAAATGTGACGGTGAAATTTTAACCATTCGAGGTCACGGCTCGCAATGTATGGGTGTTGCGGGCTATGGCCTAAGAAAACCGATAAAGATGGATTATAAACTATTGCTTCAGATCATCGGTGTAGCGCTCGGATTGCTATACCTTTACCTCGAGTACAAGGCCAACATCTGGCTTTGGGTTGTGGGACTCATTATGCCCGTTGTGCACGGCTTGCTCTACTATCGTTCGGGGCTGTATGCCGACTGCGCGATGGAGGTATATTACATTTTGGCGGGCGTGTATGGCCTCTCGGTGTGGTTGCGTCGCGGAGGAGTGCAGAAGGAGTCGAAGTTTAAGATCAGCCACGCTTCGCTAAAGGTGTGGGGTGTGGCGGTGGTGGTGTATGCCATTCTGCACGCTGTGATATATTATCTGCTTGTGACCTTTACCGACAGCACCGTGCCCGTGTGGGATTCGTTCACCACGGCTTGCAGCGTGGTGGCATATTGGATGCTCTCGCGCAAGTATGTCGAGCAGTGGTTGGTGTGGTTGGTGGTCGATGTGGTGACCGTCGGGCTCTACTTCTACAAGGATATTCCGCT
>CAZWHN010000138.1:0-4741 GCA_964633635.1 uncultured Alistipes sp.
CTTCTCCTCGGCCTCCTTATCACCCGGATTCTTGTCGGGGTGATACTTGATGGCGGCCTTACGGTAGGCCTTCTTTATCTCGTCGGCATTGGCGTTGCGCTCAACGCCTAACACCTCGTAATAATCCCTTTTCTCTGACATCTCTTCGTGTTTTCAAAATTTACTCGCCTACAACCACCTTTGCATAACGCAACACCTTGTCGCCCAGCATATAACCACGCTGCACTACGTCGATCACGCGACCCTTCTTATCCTCGCCCGCTGCGAAACGTGCCACAGCCTCGTGGAAGTCGGGGTCGAACTCCTTATCCTGTGCCTCGATCTCGGTTGCACCCTTCTGACGCAAAGCCTCCTCGAACTTCTGCAACACCAGACGCTCGCCCTCGCGCAGAGCAGCAATATCCTCGCTCTTCTCCGAAGCGGCCACCGCACGGTGCATATCGTCCAGCACCGAGAGCATACACTTGATCACGTCGGCACCTCCGCTGGCCACCAGATCCATCTTCTCGCGCAGCGTACGCTTGCGATAGTTGTCGAACTCGGCCTGCAGGCGCATATATTTGTCTCGCCAGATGGCTATAACCTCCTCGGGTGAGGGCTCACGCTGCTCGGTGGCCGACTCTGCCGACTCCTGCTTATCCTCCTCTGCCATTGTGGCAGTGGCCTCGGTCTCATCGTCTGCCATATTGGCGCACGGGGTGCCCTCGCACGAAGGATAACCATCGGCCTCGTTATAGCCCTGTTCGTTAGTAACCTCCTGATCTTTAATCTTCTCGTCTGTCATATCTATATGTTTTATCGTTATTTTCTACCTATGTGGCGCAAATTGTATGCCCAACCCCTAACCGATGATAAATATGGTCGGACGTTTGGCAATGTCGGGCACTCCGCGTCGGCGCCACTCTCCGATGCTGAGTGTGAGGATCAACTCCTCGGGCGAGGTGATGTCGCACGCCACCGTCAAACGACTCTCGGCCGCACAGACCTGTAACATCTGCTCCATCAGCTTCACATTGCGATAAGGCGCCTCGATGAAGATCTGCGACTGACGCTCCTGATGGGCTCGACGCTCCAACGCCTTAATCGCCTTGCTACGCTCGGGCGGCTTAACGGGCAGGTAGCCGTTGAAGGCGAACGACTGGCCATTAAGTCCCGAGGCCATCATCGCCAACAGAATCGACGACGGGCCGACCAGTGGCACTACCCTAATACCCTTGCGGTGACACGCCTCCACAACCAGCGCTCCGGGGTCGGCAACACCCGGCACACCCGCCTCCGAGATCACACCTGCCGAGCGTCCCTCCACGATCGGCCGTACCATAGCCTCGACGGCAGCACCCGCCACGGTGTGTTCGTTGAGCTCGACAAACTCCAGCTCGTCGATCTTGCGCCTGATGCCCGCCTTCGAGAGAAAACGACGTGCCGAACGGATGTTCTCGACAATGAAGTAGTCTATCGAGTCGATCACACGACGATTTGCCTCAGGCACAACGTCATAGACCTCGGTAGAGTCCGAGATCGGACACGGAATCATATATAAGGTACCCTTCGTAGCCATTATTCACGAACGTAAATACGTTTAACTCTTGCCGATACAGAGGTCATAATCTCGTAAGAGATCGTCCCCAGCACCTCGGCCATATCCTCCAACGTGTTGCCCTTTGCGGGTGAGAATATCGTAACCTCATCACCCTCACGAACGCCCTCGACGTCGGTCACATCAATCATACAGCTATCCATACAGATGCGTCCCACGGTCGGAGCAGCCTTGCCAGCCACCAGCATCGACCAGCGTCCGCCACCCAAGTGGCGATCCAGTCCGTCGGCATATCCCACGGGGATGGTTGCCACCACGCTATCGCGTTCCAGACGCTGGCTGCGGCCATAGCCGATAGCCTCGCCCTTGGAACGATGACGCAGCTGCACGATACGGGTCTTGAGCGTAGCCACGGGCTGCAGCTCGTCGTTGTGACGATAGCCGTAGCCATAGAGTCCCAACCCCAGACGACACATATCGAATGCCGCCTCGGGGAAGCGCTCGATGGCTGCCGAGTTGGCCGTGTGACGCACCACGTCGTAGGGAAGCGCCTGCTGAATACGGCTGCTCACACGGTCGAATGTCGCAATCTGCTCGCGTGTGAAGTCATCCTGCTCGGGATCGTCGGCGCACGAGAGATGGGCAAAAATCGAAGCCACTCGCAGCGTGCGACACTCGCTAAGGCGAGCGATCAGAGCCTCGGCCTCTGACTCCACGAAGCCCAGACGGTGCATACCTGTATCTAACTTTATATGAATCGGATAGCCGTGCGCACCATAGCGCTCGACACTCCGATGAAAATCCTCCAACGAGTGGAAGCTGTATATCTCGGGCTCGAGCGAGTAGGCCACCATCTTATCGAAGCTACCCGCATCGGCATTCAGCACCACGATGGGCATCTCGACTCCCTTCTCGCGTAACGCCACACCCTCATCGGCAAAGGCCACAGCTAAATAACTCACGCCCAAGCGCTGCATCAGCTGCGCCACCTCGACATCGCCCGCACCGTAGCTGAATGCCTTGACCATAGCCACCAGCCGATGGTTCATCGGCAGGAAACGACGGAAGTAGCCGACGTTGTGGGTCATCGCATCGAGATTGACCTCCAGCACCGTGGTGTGGCTGCGGCTCTCGAGACGATGGCAGAGGCGCTCGAAATGAGAACGACGATTTCCCTTCAAAAGTATGGTGCAGCCCGCCACATCCTCTTCGCGCAGATGTCGCATCAGCTCCTCGGTCGAGGCGTAGAAACGCTTCTCGCAAGCGAAGCGGTCGGCATAGCGGGCAATGCGCTCGCCCACACCAATCAGAAGATCCACCCCCGCGTGAGCCACAAGGCTCGCCACACGGTCGTAGAGCTGCTCATCCTGCATACCGCTCTGCAAAATATCCGATACGATGGCCACCGTTCGCGCTCCGAGAGCCACGCTACGCAGCGTGTCGAGCGCCAAGGCCAACGAGTTAATGTCCGAGTTATACGAATCGTTGATGATCGTCGAGCCTGCGATGCCCTCCTTAACCTCCAGACGCATAGCCACATCCAGCGGAGCCACGCCATCGCACGGATAACCCAACTGGCCACACAGCGCACCCACCAACTGAGCATTGACGCGCTGCACATCGACCGCGCGATCCGTCACCTGCTCCGCGGCAGCATCGACCGCCTCGATCGGCAATGCCTCGACAGCCCGACGAAGAGCCTCATACGAGGAGTGGTAGATCACCTTGCGAGCACGACGTGCCAGAGTGAGCTTCTCGCCGATCTTCTGCTCCAAGCTCTCGAAGTTGGCCTGATGGGCATCGCCAATGGAGGTGACGACCACCACATCGGGACGTATCATCTGCTCCAGACGCTCCATCTCGCCCACCTGCGAGATACCCGCCTCGATGAGTGCCACCTGCTCGTCGCCCTCGATCATCAGCAGCGAGAGCGCCACTCCGAGTTGTGAGTTATAGCTCATCGGCGAGGCGAAGAGCTTCACCCCTGCGGGCAGCGAACGGGCCGTCCACTCCTTCACCACGGTCTTACCGTTGGAGCCCGTGATGCCGACCACGCAACCCTCGAAACGAGAACGGTGCTCGGCCGCCAGACGCTGCAATGCCACGATGGAGTTCTCCACTCGAACATAGCCAGCATCGTCGGGCAGAACCACGTCACACTCGACCATAAATGCCCTTACGCCCGAGCGATATACGTCAGCCGTGTAGTCGTGCGAGTCGTGATTCACGCCACGCATAGCCACAAACATAGCTCCGTCGCCAAAGGCTTGACGACGCGAGTCGGTGAGCACCTCACCCACCACTCGATCCTCACCGTGCAGCTCACCGCCACACATACGAGCTATTTCCGACAGACGGTATCTCATCTTATAATTCGTTTACAAATCTCACCACCGTAATGCCCGAGCCACCACGATCGGCGTGCTCATCGACAGCCGAGGCTACCTGCGGAATCGAGCGCAGGTAACGGCGGATCTCCTCCTTCAGTGCGCCCGTGCCCTTACCGTGCAGGATGGTCACGCCACCCACACCTACCATCAGTGCATCATCCACAAGATCCTGCACCACCTCCAGTGCCTCCACAGCACGCATACCACGCACATCGACACTATCCTTGAAATTGAGCTTGCGCGACGATATATCGACCGAGAGCACCGTACGGGGCTGTACGGGCTTGACGGCCTTCTTATACTCGGCATTCGACACCACGGCGAGTTTATCCTTATCGACCATCGTCAGGATCTGGCCAAAGGCCACCTGCACCTTGCGTCCCTTGACGCTCTGCACCACACCCGGCACCTCCTGTCCCGTGATGCGTACCTTGGCACCCACCTCGATGGGTTTGGGTGCGGGGGCAACAACCGCAGCTGCCTCCGCAGTGCCCTGACCACGACGTTTCTTATCCTCCTCGCGACGAGCCTTGCGACGCTGCAAGCGCTCCATCTCGCGCTCGACCTTCTGCGTGTCGAACGACGACTCGACGCTATCGACCGCCGCCTTGAAATCCTCCAACTCCTTACGAGCCAGACGTGTGAGCTCGCGCTCAGCCTGTGCCTCCTTGATTGTGCGGATCGTATTCTCAATCTGGCGATTGGCCTCTGCCACCAACTCCTGCGCCTCGGTCTTCGCCTTCTGCAGAATCTCCCGACGCTCCTCCTTGATGCGCGATAGCTGCTCGGCGTAGGTCGATTCCAACTCCTCGAC
>CAZWHN010000139.1:0-4705 GCA_964633635.1 uncultured Alistipes sp.
ACTCTACGTCGCCCTGAAGACGGTGAACATAGAGCTTACGACCCTTCTCAGCCTTGAACTGCTGACCTGCGATCTCTACTATAACGTACATTATTCTGAAAATAAATTACATTTTGCCTATTTCGGCCTGCAAATATACAAAAAATATTCTCAATCCAACCATAAACACTCTTTTTTTTCAACATTTCCGTGTTTGGCACATTTTTAGAGCCTTCCCATCGGCAAACCAACCACTTATGGCACAAGGAAAAATCGTCATATATTCGCCCAGCAGCGCCACCGCGGGCCTCATCGCCGAGGTTGTGGCCGAGAGTTGCCGCAAGGTCATCTGCTGTCTGACGGCCGACCAGACCGTGGCCACCTGCCAACGCGAGGAGCCCGATCTGGTGATCATTCTGCTCATCACACCCTTTATGAGTGGGTCGGATCTGGTGCGGCGCATACGTCACACTGACAAGCGTCGCCCGCCCATCTACGTCATCTCGTGGCAACAATCCGAGCAGACGGTGCTGAGTCTGCTGGAGTGCGGCGTGGATCAATACCTCACCTTCCCGATATGTATGGGCCGACTGCGCGGCAAGGCCATCGAGCAACTGAAAACCGAGAGGCCACAATGAGTGTAGCCTACATAATATATATGGTCTTTGCGCTCTTGTTGTCGATCGTGCTGTGGGCTGCCACCAGCACCCTCACGCCACGACGGCACGACCACTCGCGTTGCGATCAGTACATCAAGCAGTTGGTGCGGCTCATAGGCCGTGATGGCGAGGGTGCCGACCGCATCCGTGCCCGATCGCATCGTAGCCGTATGGCATTGGCGAGGGCCATCTACACCGTGGTGAGCCACACCTACGGCTGCGACACCGAACCCATCAGGCGTGTGGCCGAGCGTAACGAGCTGGAGCGGATGTTGCTCCGACAGATACGTCTTTCGCGCAATGCACGGCGGGCACATCTGCTGATGTTGCTCAGCTCGATCCCCATCCATCCCGAAACACTTGAGCGAGTGAGCCCCTACACCCAGTCGCGCGACAACGACACCCGCATCAGCGCCCTGACGGTGAGCTTGGCGGCCAACCCCTCGATGGCCATACGCACCATTGCGGCATTGGAGTACGACCTCACGCCATTCGACATTGCACGCATAATTGCCCTGCTGCGACGTGGTCTTCTGCCCATAGCCTACGAGCCGCTGCTGGCCAACGGCAACCGCAACCTCCGAATGTTGGGGCTGGCCATTGTGCGCAACTTTGGCATCGAGATTGCCGAACGACGACTCCACAACATCATCTCGCAGGAGAGCGACCAGAAGATCATCAGCGAGACCATCTACACGTTGGCTTCGCTCGGGCGACCACTCGGTCACACCCGCATCCGCGAACGGCTGGCCGCAATGCCCGCCTCGGAGCGCAAGGCTCTGTGCCGTCATCTCACGGTCGAGGGCTACTCGCTCGGAGCGGTGCGCAACCTCTTCACCGAGGCCGAAAGTCGCTATGCCGAGGTGCTGATAAACTCCTACAAGCGGGCTTTGGTCCGTACCGCCACACGATAAATACGCTACGCTATGATACTTCTCGCTCTGCTCTGGCTCACGACGCTACTCTCATTGTGGCACGCCATACGTCTCACTCGCGCCATCAATCGGCGGGCGCTACTCACCGACGACATCGCGGGCTGCTGCGAGTCGTTGGGGTTTGTGGGTTTCTCGGTGCTGTGCAGCCGCATAAGATCACTCGAACAGATCGAGAGCCTGCTCGCCCAGAGCTACGACCGCTACGAGGTTGTGGTGGTTTTAGACTCCGAGAGCGACGGCGAGGCATTCCACCGCATCATCGACCACTACCGTATGATCCGCGTCAATAGCGCCTCTACGGACGAGCTGCCCACGGCTATGGCGAGGGCACTCTACCGCTCGCGCCAACGCAGTTTCCGTCGGCTCATTCTCATCGATCGGACCGAGGGGACGGTGTACGACGACCTGGATGCCGCCCTGAGTGTAGCCTCCTACGCCTACGTCATCCCCACGACCGAGGGCGAGAGACTCTGCTCTAAGGCAATCGAGGGGCTGGCCATAACACTCTCGCAGACCACCTCGCAGCCCGAGGTGCTGCACTCCACCACTTCGGACAAGCACATCTTCCACCGCGAATATGTCATTGCTCACGGCGGCTTCTCGCCCCACATACTGCGCTTTGCCGCACCTTCGCAACGCCTGCAGACGGCTATGCCCATAACCTATCGGCAACCGCTCACAAAAGTCCAAAAAATGTCGCTTGTGGGGACAATTTTTCTACTCCTCGGGGCGTTTCTCATTATAGAACGGCAGACGTTAGGGCCGATGCCCGCGATGGCCACCGTAGCCGCAGCTCTGAGCCTATGGATGACTCTTCGCTACGAAGCCCACGCAGTCGAAGGGGCAAAATGTTCAGGAAAGGTTGTAATATGTCATTTTCTACGCTTGGCGGAGATTTTTCGCATAAGAAAGTTTATAATTTGATATATTTTGTGTAAATTTACGAAGAATATAAAACCCACCATAAATGACGGCACAAGATCAAATAAATATGATCGCCCAAATCAGAGAACACCTCTTGCCGCAATGCTTCAATGCGGCAGTCAAGGCGGGCGACGCCATAATGAAGATTTACAAAAACCGTGATGACTACGACATATCGCTCAAGAGCGACCACACCCCCATCACCATCGCCGACCGCGTGGCTCACAACACCATCAAGGAGCACCTCGGCCCCACACGCATCCCCGTGCTGAGCGAGGAGGGACGCGAAATGCTCTACGACGAACGTCGTAATTGGGAGCTCTTCCTACTGGTCGATCCGTTGGACGGCACGGTGGAGTTCATCAAGGGCAACAACGAGTTCACGGTGAACATTGCACTGCTGGCCGATAACGAGTGTGTGGGATCGGTGTTATATGTACCCTACTTGCAGAAGATGTACATCGCCGCCAAGGGCAAGGGTGCGTACTTGATCCGCAACATCGCCCCTACCGACTCGCCCAACTACGAGGGTAAGCAGATCGAGTCGATGTTGGAGCGACTGCCATTGCCCGCATCGCGTCACGAGGGCTTCCGTGTGGCCGTGTCGCGTTCGCACCAGACCCCCGAGACGATGGAGCGTGTGGAGCAATTACGCGAGGAACATCCCGATATGGAGCTGATCGAGCAGGGTAGTTCGTACAAATTCTGCCTGCTGGCCGAGGGTGCGGTCGATTACTACATCCGCACCACCAACACCTACGAGTGGGACACCGCAGCCGGTGAGCTGATACTCGCCGAGGCGGGTGGTCGAACCATCTCCTATCCCGATGGCGAGCAGTTGCGCTACAACAAGGAGGATCTGCACAACCCGTGGTTCGAGGCCATAGGCGCCAAGGCGGAATAATTCATAAGGCTGTCCAACAGAGTGTTGCGACAGCCTTTTTTGTGTAAATTTCACACCCACAATACTTTTAATGGAGCCCGCAACGTTATTTTCGCAAAAAATTCCATAACTTTGGCACAAAATTACTTACTACAACAAACCGATTGTATGAAAACAAGACGCTTAATCTTAACTTTTGCGATTATGACACTCTCATTTTCGATGCTTTGTGCGTGTAGGAACAAAGCCGCCGAAGCTGAGGCTACGACCGAGCCCGCACCTTGGATCATCGACCGCTTCGACGATATAAAGGTACTCCGTTACGAGGTACCTGGATTCGAGCAACTGCCTCTGCAGCAGAAGGTGCTGATCTACTATCTGGCGCAGGCCACCAAGGCTGGACGCGACATCCTCTTCGACCAGAATTTTAAGTACAACCTCACGGTGCGTCGCACGTTAGAGACCATCTACAACAAGTACGACGGCGATCGCACGACGGAGGAGTTCAAAGCGATGGAGAAATACTTGAAGAAGGTGTGGTTTGCCAACGGCATCCACCACCACTACTCGAACGACAAGTTCCGCCCCGAGTTCTCACGCCAGTGGTTCGCGGAGATGGTCGAGAAGTATATCGACCCGCAGAGCCTGCCCATCGAGAAGAGCCTGCTCTACGACGTGATCTTCGACCTCACGCTCTATGCCAAGCGCCTGAACCAGACCGACGGTGTGGATATGGTCACCGAGTCGGCCAGCAACTACTACGAAGGTGTGACGATGAAGGAGGTGGACGACTTCTACGCCGCTATGCGCGACGAGTCGGACCCCACGCCCATATCGTACGGACTTAACTCAAAGGTCGTAAAGGACAAGGATGGCAACATCACCGAGCAGGTGTGGAAGTTGGGCGGAATGTACTCGGCTGCCATCGAGCAGATTGTATATTGGCTCGAGAAGGCTGCACAGGTGGCCGAGGAGCCGCAGAAGAGCATCATCAACACGCTGGTGAACTACTACCGCACGGGGAATCTGCGCGAGTTCGATCGCTATAACATCCTCTGGGTGGGCGACAACTCATCGAACGTCGATTTTGTCAATGGCTTCATCGAGGACTACGGCGATCCTCTGGGTCGCAAGGCTTCGTGGGAGGGCACGGTGAACTTCATCGACAGCACCGCCTGCCGTCGTACGCAGATCCTCTCGGCCAATGCACAGTGGTTCGAGGACAACGCCCCGATCGATCCCAAGTTCCGCAAGAAGGAGGTGAAGGGCGTGTCGGCCAAGGTGATTACGGTTGCTATGTTGGGTGGTGACTGCTACCCCGCCAC
>CAZWHN010000140.1:0-4685 GCA_964633635.1 uncultured Alistipes sp.
GCTGTCGGCTGTGAAGAAGGATGCCATACAGGGGTCGTAGTTGAGCATTCGGATGATGAACTCGTGCAGCTCGAGCAGCGTCGAGTCGGCCGAGGCTTCGAAGTCGCGGACGAAGTGGTCGTTCTCGTCCGAGAGCATACGGAATCTGTAAATCATATCTATTTCAATTTATCGGTTGCAGATTTCAGTTGTTGCATAGCCTGCTCGAGCACCGAGCGTTGCGTACCCACGTTGAGTCGCAGGTGCTGCTCGCCACCGATGCCGAACATAGCGCCATCGTTCATAGCCAAATGCGCCTCATCGACCATCAGCTTGATAAGCTCCTCGTGCTTTAGTCCCATAGCCGAGCAGTCCAACCATACGAGGAATGACGCTTCGGGCTTGATGAGTTTTATGGCGGGGATGTTCTTACGGAGGAACTCATCCACATAGTCGATGTTGCCTTCGATGTGGGCGATCATCTGCTGACGCCACTGCTCGCCCTCGGTGAAGGCGGCCTCGGTGGCTGTCATAGCAAAAATCGTGGGCATATCCATCTCGTTGGCCGTAAGCCACGAGAAGAATTTTTCGCGCAGCACGGGGTCGGGCACCACGGCAAAGGAGCTAACCACGCCTGCAATGTTGAAGGTCTTCGACGGCGCACCGAAGGTGATACTGCATCGGGCAGCCTCCTCCGACACCGTAGCGAAGGGGGTGTGGCGATTGCCGTAGAGGGCCATATCGCAGTGGATCTCGTCCGACACAACGATGATGTTATGCTTTGCCGCAATCTCGGCCAGACGCTGAAGGGTAGCCTTGCTCCACGTTATGCCGACGGGGTTGTGGGGGTTGGAGAGGATAAGGAGCTTGCACTTCTCGTCGATAACGCTCTCCAGCTGCTCGAAGTCCATCTCGTAGCGATCGCCCACGCGTCGGAGCGGGTTCATCACCACCTCACGGCCGTTGTGCTCGGGCACCAAGCGGAAGGGATGATAGACAGGGGGCTGAATGATCACCTTGTCGCCCTGCTGGGTGAAAGCGTTGATAACCATTGCAATACCCTTCACAATGCCGGGGATGTAGCGCAACCACTCGCGCTCGACCTCCCAGCCGTGACGATCGCGCAGCCAGCCGATGATGCTGTTCCAATAGCCATCGTACGCCACGGGATAGCCCAGCACGGCGTGATCGAGTCGGCGACGCAGCGCCTCGATGATGAAGTCGGGCGTCTCGAAATCCATATCGGCCACCCACAACGGCAGCAGATCCTTGCGACCGAAGTAATTCTCCAGTGCCTCCACCTTCACGCAGTGTGTGCCGCGACGGTCGATGGGTTTATTAAAGTCGTAAATCTTCATATATTCAAGCTGTTAAAAATTCCATTACATCCACCCCGTCGGCATAATCCATAAGGGTGGGGTGTTGCGCCTGACCAAATGCCACGGCTCGCGGATGGGCGATGGCGCGTGTGACGACGCATTGCAGTCGGTGGTCGTTCTGCATAAGCCACTCCTCGGCCTGCGCCAAACTGTCGTAGTAGCAGTAGTTGATCTGGCTCAGCGTGGGCGAAAAATCCTGCTCCTCGACGGCGATGCACTCGCCGAAGTCGATGTAGCGCTCGCCACGAAGCTCTCGCAATGCACGGTTGTGCCGATAGTTGCCGCGATACATCTCACTCATCTTGGGGGGCGATAGCCGAAGCTCTGCTCCGCGAGGCAGCATCACGAGCGACACGTTGCGGCAGCCCAGACCACTATATTGAAATATATCGCGTTGTAGCGCCCGTAGCTCCTCCTCACTCTCCTCGCCCGTCAGCAGAGCCACCGAGTGACGCGTGCCTCGAATGAGTGTCGGCTGGGTGGTGTACAGCTTGCGGAAGTGGCGTGCCGCTTGGTCGCCGCCCGTGGCGATAATCATATCGTAGTGGCCACCGTCGTAGTAGCCTTCGATGGGGATGTCGGGGGCGATAGTGAGCAGTAGATCAATTACATATTCCATCAGTACGCTGTCCTTGCTCGACGGCTTCATTGCAGCCCTATGGCCCGCCATCAGCACACACAGCAGATCGAAAAAACCGACCAGTGGCAGGTTGCCCGCCATAATGATCGCCACCTTGCGTTCGCGCTCCACAGGCTGATAGCGCTCCATCCATTGCTGGAGCTTCTCACGATCGAGCATCTGATGGCGGATGGCCTCCACGGCAAGGCACACCTCCTCGGGCGTGAACCACTCGTTGGCCTTCACAGCCTCTTCAATCACTTGGCGTGAGCGATCATCCCCCCCAAAGTGGGCGAGCTGATCACCTAACCGTGCCATTATGTCGATCATCTTTGTCATCGTATCGAGTATTGTCGTAATTCGCGTGCCAGCTCCCGTTCGCGTCCGTCGGTAAGTTGATCAACCAGCGCGTGGAACTGCTGCGAGTGGTTGTGATGCACCGTGTGTGCCAATTCGTGCAGCAGCACATAATCGCGCAGATGCTCGGGTAGGGTCATTAGGTATAGACTCAGCGAGAGATTACCCGTCGCTGTACACGATCCCCACTTCGAGCGGGCAGCACGGATGGCCACACGTCCATATTTTAGTCCGTGACGCTCGGCCAGATAGGCCACACGTTGTGGCAATACGGCCTTCGCCTCGGCTCGTAGCTGCTCAATCTCCTGCGCCGACAGCACCGCACCTTGACGCTGGGCATACTTCGCCTTCGATGCCAGAATCCACTCGGCCTTGCTCTCTAAAAATGCCATAGCCCGCTTGTGCGACGTGTAAGGCGGGTAGGAGAGTCGCACCTCGCCCGAGGGACGCACCGTGATGGTGGTTCGCCTTGAACGATGAGTGGATGAGATGGTTATCTCGCCGAGCGTAGGGTGTTGCACCGTGGTCTTCATTGCTATCCGATGCGCTGACGCACAACCTCGAAGAGCATCACCGCTGCAGCCGCCGAGACGTTGAGCGACTCGATGGCTCCGATCATCGGGATGGCCAGCTCCTCGTTACAGAGCTTGAGTACCTCCTTCGAAATGCCTGTATCCTCGGCACCCATAATGATCACTGTGGGCTGGCGGAAGTCGGCATCGTAGATCAGCTTGCGGCTCTTCTCCGTAGCGGCCACAGCCTGATAACCCTCGGCCTGCAAAGCCTTGATGGTGTTGCGGATAGATCCTACACGGCAGACGGGGATGCGGCTCAGCGCACCTGCCGACGAACGCATCGCCTCCGAATTGACGGGGGCCGAGTTCTTCAGCGGGGTGATGAGTCCGTGAGCGCCTGCACACTCGGCCGAGCGGGCAATGGCGCCGAAGTTACGCACGTCCGTCACACCGTCGAAGAGCACGATGAGCGGGGTCTCGTCCTCGGGTACACGCTCCAGAATATCCGTCAGTTCGACATACTCGATCGGAGCAATCTGTGCCACTACACCCTGATGATTGAGGCGTGTGAGGCGGTTGAGTTTTTCGACAGGCACCTCCTGCACACGAATGCGGTGGCGGAAAGCCAAGTCGCGCAACTCTGTCATTAGCTGTCCCTCGGCACCCTTGCGGATGTAGAGTCGTTCGATCTGCTTGCCAGTCTGGATGGCCTCGGCCACGGGGCGGATGCCAAAAACAATGTCGTTTGCCATATTATTGATTCTCTGTTATTTCCAATTCATAACTTGCCTTCTCCCACTCGTGCATCTGCCTATCATAGCGGGCTTTGAGGTCGTTGTAGGCTGCGTAGTCGGCCTCGTTGTACTCGGTAACCGCAGCGAATTTAGCGTCGTACTCGGCAATCTGGCTCTCGATCTCGGCCAGCTCGGCCTCGATCGTCTCCACAGCCTTACGCAACTTGCGCAGCGTCTTCTCCAGCTCCTTGCGCTGCTCGTAGGAGAGCTTTCCTTGCGAGGAGCTCTTAGGTGCTGAAGTCTGATCCTGCGCGGTGTCACGGCGTTCGATCTCCTGCAACGACTCCACCTTACGCTTTTCGAGGAAGTAGTAGATGCCGCCCAAGTACTCCTTCACGCCACCATCGCGGAATTCGTATATTCGATCGACAATGCCGTCCAGGAAATCACGATCGTGCGATACGAGCACCACCGTGCCGTCGTAGCGTTGCAGGGCACGCTTGAGGATATCCTTCGAGCGCATATCCATATGGTTGGTAGGCTCGTCCAGCACCAGCAGGTTGTAGGGCTCTAACATCAGTCGGGCCATCGCCAAGCGTGAGCGCTCGCCACCCGACAGCACCTTCACCTTCTTGTCGATGTCCTCGCCACGGAAGAGGAATGCTCCCAGGATATCGCGCAGACGGGTACGAATGTCGCCCACGGCAACGCGATCCAAAGTGTCGAAGACGGTGAACTCGCCATCCATCAGATCGTCCTGATTCTGTGCGAAGTAACCAATGTTTACATTAGCTCCCGTGCGGATTTCGCCCTCGGTTGCGGGTATCTCGCCAATGAGCATACGCGCCATCGTGGTCTTACCCTCGCCATTACGACCTACCAAGGCAATCTTCTGACCGCGCTCGAGTGTAAAGGTGAAATCCGAGAAGATGCGCTTGTCGCCGTATGCCTTGCCCACCTCCTTCACCTCGGCCACAATCTGACCCGAACGGGGTGCGGGCGGGAACTTGATGTTGAGCGTTGCCAAATCCTCCTCCTCGACCTCGATGCGCTCCAGTCGCTCTAACTGCTTGATGCGCGACTGCACCTGATTGCTCTTGGT
>CAZWHN010000141.1:0-4661 GCA_964633635.1 uncultured Alistipes sp.
GCCACATCGCGCCGATCGTCCTTGGGGACCTGCGAGACCTTCTATGAACTGCATTTGAATTCGGCTTTGGTTATCTGCATCGTGTTTTAGGCTATATTGTGCCACAAAAGTACATAAAAAAAAACAAACAGCAAATCGGCTGACAGATGGCCGAGGGGGAAATTGCGATTTTCGGAAAAAAGTTTTAACTTTACGAAAAATAACCTATCGACTATGAATCAGAAAAAGTATGTGATCGGAATAGACTTCGGAACCGACTCGGTTCGTGCCCTTGTTGTCGCTACCGATGACGGCACACACGTCGCTTCGTGCGTTGCGCCCTACGAGCGTTGGAGTCGTGGCCTATATTGCAATCCCAAGCAGAATCAATACCGCCAACATCCGCAGGACTACATCGACTCGCTCACCGAGGCCGTTCGTGGAGCTTTGCAGCAGTGCGACGCTGAGGTGGCGCAGGCTGTGGTGGGACTCTCGTTCGACTGTACGGCTTCGACCCCCGTGCTGACCGATCAGGCGGGCAGACCGCTGGCCCTACTGCCCGAATTTGAGGAGAATCCCGATGCGATGTTCATCCTGTGGAAAGACCACACGGCAATCGAGGAGTCGGACAAGATAAACGAAGTGGCCAAGCGTTGGCACACCGACTATACCCATTACGGCGGTGGCAACCACTCGTGTGAGTGGGTGTGGGCCAAGATGTTACACTCGTTGCGTGTGTCGCCCTGCTTGCGCGAAAAAGCCTATTCGTGGATGGAGCATTGCGACTGGATCAGCGCCCTGCTTGCGGGCGACACCACCCCCGAGAAGATCGCGCGTAGCCGTTGCGCTGCGGGACACAAGGCTATGTGGCACGCCGATTGGGGCGGGCTGCCCGAGAGGGAGTTTTTGTTGGAGGTCGATCCGCTGCTCGATGCATTCACGGGGCATCTGTTCACCCAGACATACACCTCGGACATTAGTGCAGGACAGCTCTGCGCGGAGTGGGCCGAGCGACTGGGTCTGAACGAGGGTATTGCTGTCGGTGTTGGTGCTATCGACTGCCACGTCGGCGCCGTTGGTGCGGGCGTGAGGGATCGCGTGCTGGTGAAGGTGATGGGTACCTCGACCTGCGATATTACAACGGCTGCTTATGATGTCATAGGCGATCACACCGTGCGTGGAATCTGCGGTCAGGTGGATGGCTCGGTGTTGCCGGGTAGGGTAGGTTTCGAGGCGGGACAAGCCGCCTTTGGCGATATATATGCGTGGTATAAACGTCTGTTGGGCTGGAGCTTACGCTGCGTGGCCGATCAGCCCGAGTTGGAGGGTCGAATACTCAACGCCCTAACCGCTGAGGCCGAGGCATTACCCCTTACGGAGGATGATATGGTGGCGGTGGATTGGTTCAATGGCCGTCGTTCGCCCGACGATGATCCGTTGGCTACGGGAGCGCTGCTCAACCTCACACTCGGCACTACGGCGCCCGAGATCTTCAAGGCTTTGGTCGAGGCTACAGCTTTCGGATCGCGTGCCATCAACGAGCGTCTGCGCGACGAGGGACTCTGCATCGACCGCATCTTAGCTGTGGGTGGTATTGCTCACAAGTCGCGCTATGTGATGCAGACGATGGCCGATGTAATTGGTGTGCCTATCCTTGTGGTAAGTAGCGATCAGGCTTGCGCCCTCGGTTCGGCTATGAATGCGGCTGTTGCTGCGGGTGTTCACCCCACGGTGGAGGCTGCGCAGGATGCTATGTCGTCGGGGTATGACGGTGAGTATCATCCAGATGCCGAGCGGCACGAAATCTACAACGTGCTGTATGCCAAATACCGCAAGGCTGCCTATGGCGAGTAACTAACGATTAAGCAGAGACAATTAGCCCGACCTCGGAAAAGGTCGGGCTAAATTTTACAAGCTAAAGTAGTAATTGAGCTTCACCATAAAGATGTTGGTGGCAGGTGTGCGGAACATCTCGCCGAGGTTGTTGTCCCAACCAGCGCGGTAGCTGTTCTGGCTGCTCGAACGCGAATGTTCCCATACGAAGTAGAGTGTCGAGCCTGGGCGGTACTCCCAACGTGCAACGAAGTTCGAGCGGAACTCGTTGAAGCTAAAGTCGGGGTTGTACATTCTTGCCTGCTCGCTCGCAGTCAGGGGACGCAGACGCTCCGACTTGGTCTCCGAGAGTGTGTTGGCCGCAGCCTGGAAGTCGCTGTAACGGGCATTTGAGGTGAAGGGTGCGCCGTAGAACTGTACCGACACATCGGGTGTGATGTTTACCTGCGCACGCATCGTCACACCATACGTTCGCTGGAACATACGTCCCAAAACGTACTCCTTCTTGCCGTCCTCCTTATCGGGTGCAATCGTGCCGGCATATTGCAGGTTGTTGCGGTCGTTGTAGAGCTCAGCCGCCAACTCTAACAATAGATGGTTGCCGATACGAGCGTAGATGCTCGGCTTGATGTTGTACTCGAACTTCGAGCCGTCCATATTCTTGTTGCTGATGTAGTCGATCGTGACGTACCATTTCTTGGCCATATCGGTGAAGAAACCGAACGAATTCCAATAAGCCGCAGGCATTCGCATATCGGGTCCTCCTCGCAGTAGTCGATCCTCGCGACGGTTGGTGCGGAAGGTCTGCGTCACCCACCATCCCCAACGATTCTTCAGCGTGGCATCCCAACGGAAGCGGAAGCTGTGAAGCTGGGTGTTGCCATCGGTATCCCACTGGTTGAGCATCGTGAACTTGATGGCCGTATTGCGCCATATTGCCCACGGGGTGTTCTGGTTGTACGATATGTCGAACGTGTTCTGAATGAGGTCGGCACGCGCCAGATAGCCCACATCGTTCAGGTCGAACCCCGCCGAGTAGTAGCTCAGCTGGTCGAACACCTGCAACTTAGAGAAGCCCTTGCGACCCACCTCCAAGAATCCCGCAGCACCACTGAGCGATGTGCGCGTGGGGTCAACACCGAGGTAGTCGGCTGCCGACTCGCGCTGATAGTAGTGCACCGAGTTACGCTGCTTGCGCTCGATGGCGGCCTCAGATCCGTTCATTGTCGAGAACATAGCCTTGGCGGTGATGTAGTACAAACGATCCTTGAAGTAGTGCGAGAAATCGACCGCACCCGTGAAGGCATTGGCCACCAGCGACTGCTCGAGATGATCCTCGCCGAGCGAGCGATTGACCGAGGTGAGCATACCTCCGAGCAGAGTCTTGCCCTCCCAACTCTTCTGCACACGCGCTACGGTGTAGTTCGTCAGCGGCTCGGTTACGATGCGCTGCTCGTTGCCACCGATGGTGGTGTGAGCCGACGAGCGAGCCGTCACGCTCTCCATAATGCCGATCGAAACGTTGTTCTTGTTGGTTCCGATGAGCTTCAGCGCGCCGATGATGGGTACATTCTTCGGAGTCTCGACAAAACTTGTCGCATTGTCCACCGAGGGCGAATACGATGGCATTGCTCCGATACGACGCGAGTAGAACATATTGTCGGTGTTGATGCCAAAGCTGAAGACGTCGCTACCCTCGAGGAAGAAGGGGCGCTTCTCCTCGTAGAAAGTCTCCGTCGTGGTGAGGTTCATCACCGAGGGATCCTGCTCGACCTGTCCGAAGTCGGGATTGAAGGTCATATTCATCGTGTAGTCGCCCACACGCATCTTAGCATCCAGACCCACATTGGCACGCCAATCGCTACCTGTCTGATAGGGGCTACCCTCGATGCGAGGCTCACGAACGTGCTGCCCCGAGAGGTAGGGGGTGAATTCGATATTTCGAGTGCGAGGGGCATCATCCATTCCGTACATCTCGCCGTAGGAATAGACCACGCCGTTGTTGTTCTGCGGCACCATACTCCACTCCAACATCTCGTCGTTGCGGCTCACCATACGCTGAACGTGCAGTCCCCACACGCCGTCGTTGCCGACGGTGCGGTAGCGCAGCTGGGTGAAGGGGATGGCATACTCGGCAAACCAATAGCCCTCCTCGCGGTAGATGTGGCTCTTGCCAGCCCATACGGCATTCCACGAAAAATTCATCTCCTGCTGGTCGGTCATACTCATATCGGTGCGTGTGCCGCCCGCATTGAGCATAAACTGCGAAGCCGAACGGTAGTCGTGATACGAGTCGAACGATACGGTGACATAGTCGCCCGTCCAGTCGTCGCGGTTGCCGATCTGGTGGTGGAGCTTGTCAATCTCGTCGTCGTAGCAACGTATGCCGACATATATATTCTTGTCGTCGTAAAAAATCTTCATTCGTGTCTCGTACTTCGACACAGCACGCTCTACGGGGCGCGACTGCACAAACGCCTCCGACCACTCGCCGACCGACTCCCACTCGGGCTCGTCGTGGCGGCCATCGACGGTGTGGCTGAAGTTGTCGATCTTCGTTGCGGTGTACTTGCGTTTATAGACCTGCTCCATCGGCAAACGATCGCCCACCTGCTGTGCCACGGCCACATCTAATGCGAACAGAGCCACCAGAAGGAGCGATAGTTGCTTACGGTTTCTTCTCATCATTGGGAAAGTGCTTAAATGTTATTAGGTTTTTCGTTTTCTTATTCTCTGCGTGTAATTGCTCTTTGGAGTTTTTTCTCCGCTGCAAAGATATGGGTTTCAGCAATACGCAGAGCCGATTTCCTCCCCAAAGCGAAAAAATCGCCTTTTAGCACGAAATTTTC
>CAZWHN010000142.1:0-4655 GCA_964633635.1 uncultured Alistipes sp.
CTCGAGGAACTTTTGCAAAAGAACCTGGTGCATAGTCTCACCTGCAACCTCAGTCTCAGCACCCTGAGCAAAGGCGCTTACAGTGCCAAGTACGGCCACTGCCAAAAACATAAAATTTTTTTTCATAATAGTTTTAATAAATTTTAATTAGTGTTTTGTACTTTATTTTTTAGTTTTAGTTGTTAAATTTTTTCTTTTGCAATTTTTTTTTCGGTTTCAGCGCAGTTTTTTCCGCCAAAGGGGCCATTTTTTCGTTTGCGGTCGATTTTGCCCAACATTGGACACACAACGACGCTAATGCACACAACAGCCTAAAACTCAGTCCATTGCGCCACAAAACGGCACCCTTTATTGGGGGTTGAAGCGGTTTTGGTAGAGTTTACGGACCGAAATATAAGAATTTATTTTTAATTACACAAGTCCCTGCAACGTAAATTCGCCTCGAAGTGGTCTTTTCATCAACTCTAAATTCTTTTCGTGAGGCAGATTTTGGCCTAAAACGTACATCAATTTTGTGATCGCGGCCTCGGTCGTCATATCGAAAGCCGACAGCACTCCAGCCGAACGAAGTCGTTGGCCCGTCTCATAAAGTTGCATCTCGACCGAGCCGTTGTCACACTGCGTGACGTTGAGCACCAGCACCCCGCGATCGACCGTTTCGCGCATCAGACGGAGGAACCACTCGGCCGTCGGGGCGTTGCCTGCGCCGTAGGTCTCGAGCACCACTCCGCGCAACCCCTCGACCGAGAGGATGGCTCGCAGCGTGTATTCGCCAATGCCGGGGAAGAGCTTTATGATGGCCACACCCTCGCTCATCATCGTGGCGATACGGAGCGGCTCGGTCGAAGGCTCGACGCGGGCTATGGCGGCGGTGTTGTAGGCGATCTTGACACCCACCTCGGCCAAGGGCGGATAGTTGGGCGAGGAGAAGGCATCAAGCTCCTCAGCGCTACTCTTGCGGGTGCGGTTGCCACGACATAGGCGGCTATGGAAGAGCAGCGACACCTCGGGCACAAGCGGACGGCCACCCACCTTCGCTCCTGCCACCTCGATGGCGGTGATGAGGTTCTCGCGTCCATCGGTGCGTAGCACGCCGATGGGGATCTGACTACCCGTGAAGACTACGGGCTTGGCCAAATTCTCGAGCATAAAGCTCAGGGCCGAGGCGGTGTAGGACATCGTGTCGGTGCCGTGCAGCACCACGAAGCCGTCGTAGCGCGAGTAGTTGTCGCGGATCACCTCGGCTATGGCGCACCAATCCGAAGGACGGACATTGGACGAGTCGATCAGTTTGGGCATAGTGTGTACCGAGATATCGACAGGCAAGCGACGCAAAGCGGGGAACTCCTCGTAGATGCCGCTGAAGTCGAAGGGGACAAGCGCTCCCGTCACCTCGTCGTTCTTCATTCCGATGGTGCCACCCGTGTAGATGAGAAGTATCGACGAGCGCCCCTCGTCAATCTTTCGTACGATCTGCTCCATATTACCTTATATTTATTAAAGATTATCTTCCTGTAAAAACATTTTTCGGGCATTGGTCGATGTGGTGCGGGCCACCTCCTCCACCGAGAGGCCCTTTATCTGCGCCACCTTCTCGCAGACGTGGACAACGTAGGCCGACTCGTTGCGCTTGCCACGATGGGGAACGGGCGTGAGGTAGGGGCAGTCGGTCTCCAGCACAATGTGCTCGAGCGCCATCTCCCTTACGGCCTCGGCCACGATGCTCTTCTTGTAGGTCACAACGCCGCCCACACCAAAGAGCCACTCGCCGCACTCGCAGAGGCGTCGGTAGGTCTCCGCCCCCTCGGAGTAGGCGTGCAGCACACCACGCAGCCGCTCACCACGCTCACGGGCACGGGCGCACTCCTGCTCCAAAATATCGCACATATCGTCCCACGCCGCACGGGTGTGTATCGCCACGGGCATATCCAATCGAGCGGCCAGACGACACTGCTCGATGAAGGCCTCGCGCTGCTCGGCCACATACTCCTGACTCCAATAGTAGTCCAGCCCGATCTCGCCCACGGCACAGAAACGGATGCCCTCGGGCGGCGAGGCGAGGGATTGCTCCACCAACGCCAGCTCCTCCCGCCAACAGGGATTGTCATTCACCGAGGTGGGGTGTAGTCCCATCATCGGACGGCACATCGCAGGCTCCTCCCTAACGAGCGAGAACAGCCGCTCGTGGCTCTCGCTGTCGATTGCGGGTAGGAGCAGCAGCTCCACACCCTCCGTTCGGGCACGAGCGATGGCCTCCTTGCGGTCGGCGTCGAACTCCTCGGCATAGAGGTGGGAATGGGTATCAATCATAGGTTTTATCTCGTTCATCTCAATTTTTCATATCGTTTGCCGGGCAGCTGACTAATGGCTCCCGAGAGCTCCAGCGTCATAAGCGTGAGCGACAACTCGCCCGACGAAAGGCCGCTACGCTCCTGCAACACGTCGATCGTGATGGGCTCCGAGTCAAAGAGCGAGAGCAGTCGCTCCTCCTCCGAGGTGAGGGGTTGGCTCTCGCACGGAGGCTCGGTGTGCTCTATCTCCAACTCCCAGCGAAGCTCCTCCGCAATGTCGCGTCCCGATAGAATCATCTGCGCCTTGCAGTTGCGGATCAACAGGTTGCACCCCTGCGAATTACTATCCGTCGCACGCCCCGGCACGGCCATCACCGTGCGTCCATACCCGTCGGCAAAGGCTGCCGTCGAGAGCGATCCTCCCGCCTCGGGCGACTCCACCACCACCGTGCCAGCGCACATAGCCGCAATGAGTCGGTTGCGCGGGATGAAGTAACGGCCATTCTGCTTGCACTGCGAGTTAAGCTCCGTCACCACCGCACCGCCTCGTGCCACCATATCGGCAGCCAAGTGTTCGTGAGCCGTGGGAGTGATGGCGGGCAGCGGATTGGCCACAACACCAACGGTCGCCACCCCACTGGCTATGGCCGCACGATGGCAAGCACTATCCACACCATAGGCTAAGCCGCTCACTATCGTAACATCGGGCACAATCTCGGCAAGACCACGCACCACCTCGTCACACATACGCTGACCGTAGGAGGAGATCTTGCGTGTGCCGACAAAGGCCACCGAGCGACGCGAGAGAGCCTCCACATTTCCCCTGACGTATATCACCGCAGGGAAATCCTCCACCTCGCGCAGAAGCGGCGGATAGCGGCTATCGGTCGAGGCCAGAGGCATGATGGCGTGGCGACGGCAGTACTCCAACTCCCGCTCGGCCTCCCTGAGTCCACGACCTGCGACGATACTCCGTGCCACATCCTCGCGCAGCGAAGCACGCGCCACCAGCTCCGTCAGCGACGCAGCATAGACCGCCTCGGCCGAGGTGAAACACTCGATCAGGTAGGCGGCCCCTCGCACACCGAGTTGCGGGACGAAGGTGAGGGCTATGGCTTTAAGCGGCATTGCAGAGTGAGGTTTTTATAGATATACGTTTTGTGAGCGAAGCGTGTTTTGCAGTTTGTCGATCTCGACCTCCTGCACCGAACTGCGGAGGTTGGCACACCTATGCAGCGAATCCGACATTGCAGCTTTACCAACGAGCGCACCCACCCCAAAAGCACCGATGCCCAATGCTGAGACCTTGAGAAAATCTTCGCGTTTCATAATATCTGGTTAAGCGTTCACACAAAATTAATAATTATTGAGTAAAATTCTCTTCCCTCGAGCCGAAAAAAATGGAATAATCGGAATATGCGTGCAATAGAGCTGGCGAGGGGAATCAGGATGCAGTGGGGAATCGGGAGAGCAAGGGAATCGAGAGGGAGCGAGAACTCGAGCTGGCAAGGAAAATATATATAGGTCTATCGGAGAGATATTTCCCGTTTTTGAACCGAAGAGTTGCGATTTAATTATAATTTCCAAGAAAAAGCACGAAACTTGCCACTAAGTTTTGGTGTAATTGGTTTTTTTTGTATATTTGCACTCGCAAATGAGCCTTGCGCACCGAAATGGGCCTTGGTACACGCAATTTACGGTCCGATGGATGAGTGGTTTAGTCACCGGTCTGCAAAACCGTCTACAGCGGTTCGAATCCGCTTCGGACCTCACTGGAACAGCGTTAGAAGTGTTTCTAACGCTGTTTTTCTTTTGATTTGTACGGCATTTGTACGGCAAGTAGGGGCTTATGGGGCTACCCAAGCCTATACCATAATACCCTACTCCAACTCTATCGGATTATACGGGACAACCCAATTATCACCTTCAATGATACTCTTACCATTATATATAAACACAGTTGTTCCACCGCCTCCGAGCATAGCCAATGGAGAGTTGTGAACCTGTCGCATATAACGTTGCCACTTATTGCGGGTTAAGACACTCTTCTTGACGTTATAACAGACTATCGGATTGCGGTCCTGCGTAATGCTTTGGCACTCCCAAATGTAATCCATCTTATCATCTTGTGCTTTGAGGATTAATCCTGGCAGTCCGTTAAATTTCCACGGGCCCGCGCCGATGGGAATCTCCATCGTAAACCATACTGTCCACTCTCTGCCTCGGAAAGTTGTTTTTGCCGAAGAACAAGCATAACCCACAACGGAATCAACTGTTTCCATCAACTCCCACTCGAACGTAAGTATCCGTGTAGTACATTAATTGAGATATAAAATGTAGCTAAATTTTGTAGAATGGGAAATA
>CAZWHN010000143.1:0-4591 GCA_964633635.1 uncultured Alistipes sp.
CGTTTCTACGACCTCGGTTTCAACGTCGAGGCTACGGGCGGAACCTGCGAGTTCTTGCGTAACCACGGCATCCGCACTCGCCATCTGCTCAAGATCAGCGAGGGTAGCACCGAGATCTACGACGAGCTGCGCAAGGGCCACGTCACTTACGTCATCAACACCATCGACGTAAACCAGCATAGCACTCGTCGCGACGGCTACGAGATTCGTCGTGCAGCGGCCGAGAACAACGTGACACTCTTCACCGCTTTGGAGACCGTGAGCGTATTGCTCGACGTGCTGGAAGAGATTACGCTCGGAGTATCAACCATCGATGGAAAGTAAGATGTATAAGAAAGGAATCTATAAAATAGTTGCCAACGAGCCCCTTACGTCGGATGTGTGGCGTATGGTGCTCGAGGGCGACACGCAGTGGATCACATGCCCGGGACAGTTTGTCAACATCGAGCTGGAGGGGCTCTATCTGCGTCGCCCGATCTCGATCTGCGATTGGGATGCAAGCACGATCACTATCATCTATAAGGTCGTTGGCCGTGGTACCGAGCTAATGCGCGGTATGCAGGCGGGCGAGCAGTTGGATGTGCTTACGGGTCTGGGCAATGGCTTCGATCCGAGTGTCGAGTGCGAGCGTCCGCTTCTCGTTGGCGGTGGCGTGGGTGTTCCCCCGTTGTATCATCTTGCTAAGGAGTTGATTGCTCGCGGACGTAAGGTTAGCGTTGTGTTGGGCTTCAATACTGCTCAGGAGGTCTTCTATGCCGACGAATTCCGCTTGCTCGGTGCCGAGGTATATATCTCGACTGCCGACGGATCGGTGGGCACTAAAGGCTTTGTGACCAACGCTATTGCGGAGAACGCTATCGACTTCGACTACTTCTACTCGTGTGGCCCGCTGCCGATGCTCAAGGCTCTGTGCGACTGCACGGCGGTCAGTGGTGAGCTCTCGTTCGAGGAGCGTATGGGCTGCGGCTTTGGCGCTTGTATGGGTTGCAGCTGTAAGACCTTGACGGGTAACAAGCGTATTTGCAAGGAGGGCCCCGTAATGAAACGTGAAGAGATAATTTGGTAACGCGAGATGGCTATGAATCAGAAATATGATCTGTCGGTGGAGTTGTGTGGCGTGAAGTTGGACAACCCCGTAATTCCTGCCAGCGGAACTTTCGGTTTTGGCAAGGAGCATAATGAGTTTTATGATATCAACATCCTCGGTTCGATCTCGATCAAGGGTACTACACGCGAGGCTCGTTTCGGCAACCCAACACCCCGTATTGCCGAGTGCCGTTCGGGACTCATCAACTCTGTTGGTTTGCAGAACCCAGGTGTCGATGCTGTGATCTCTCACGAGCTGCCCGCACTGCGTGAGATCTTTCGTAAGCCTATCGTGGCCAACATCAGCGGTTTCTCGATCGACGAGTATGCCGAGTGCTGCCAGAAGATCGACAAGGAGGAGCAGGTGGCTATCATCGAGGTGAACGTATCGTGCCCCAATGTGCATAATGGAGGTATGAGTTTCGGTACGCAGCCCGAGATGGCAGCCGAGGTGACTCGCGCTGTGAAGGCCGTGACGACCAAGCCCGTATTTATCAAGCTCAGCCCCAACGTGACCGATATCGTGGCTATTGCCAAGGCGTGCGAGGAGGCTGGTGCTGACGGTATATGCTTGATCAACACGCTGTTGGGTATGCGCATTGACACCAAGCGTCGTCGCCCCGTGATTGCCAATAAGATGGGTGGATTCTCTGGCCCCGCAGTGTTCCCCGTGGCGGTGCGTATGGTCTATCAGGTTGCTAATGCCTGCTCGATTCCCGTGATGGGTTGCGGCGGTGTGGAGAGCGCTTCGGATGTTATCGAGATGATGATGGCAGGTGCTACGGCTGTGCAGGTGGGTGCTGCCAATCTGAAGGACCCCTACGCTTGCAAGCGCATCATCGAGGAGTTGCCTGCGGAGATGGAGCGACTCGGCATCGAGCGTCTGAGCGATATTATTGGTATTGTGAAGTAAGTCGCAGGGCGGCAGACGATTGCTGGCGAAGTGGTCCGCGCAGCCCCGAGAAGACTATATAATTAACAGAAAAAGGTGCTATCCTGATGGTTAGCACCTTTTTTATTGTATTTTTCTCGGCGGGATTACGCCTCACTACCCTCCTTTTGAGTCTCTTCGGCCTCGGCTGCGATGGTCGCGGTTTGTGTGGTGTTGTACTTGTCGATCTTAGCAATGAGATTCTTGAAGTAACTCTTCGATACGGGGATAGGCTTCAGCTCGTCGCTCGATAGCACGATGTAACGTGCCTTGCCGCCCTTGCGGATGTGGTTGATCTTCATTACATTGACCAGATACGAACGGTGACAACGCACCATACTTGTGTCGGAGAGATTCTCCTCGATGGTCTTGGTGCGGCTACGCAGCATATACGACAACAGTTTGCCGTTGTTCTCGTAGAATATCTTGACGTAGTTGTCCTGCGACTCCATATAGTAGAGCGAGTCGGAGTTGATCGTCAGCTTCAGCGTGCCGTTGTAGTCGTAAAGATTTATCAACGAGGGATATATCACCGATGGCTCGCTTGCTAGCGAGAGCTCGTACTGCAACATCTGCAACTCCTCGGTCTTAGCCTTGTAGGCGGCGTAGAGTGTTAATATAGTATAAGGTATGGCGATAATGAGCAGGATACAGCCAAACGCCTTAGTCATAATGTGAATTATCGACTCCTCCAACGGAGTGACAAAAACGTAGGTAAAGTGGGTGTAGAATAGCGAAACAATCACCACCTCGCACATAATCCACGCGGCATATTTCCACGGTGTGAAGTCGATCTTCGATTGCAGATTATACATCAGCATCTTGCTCACAAACATAATGGCCAACGCCACGATATAGAACGCTGCGGTCATACCGATACTCTCGACGCTACTCAAGCTAATCCACGTCGTATCGGAGAATGGGGTGTATATGGCAAGGAACAGCACCGAGAAAGTAAGGATGTAAACGACCGACCCGAGCAGGTATCGTTTATCCAAAAGGAACTTCGGCAACTCTTTATTCTTGTATAATTTTGTCATAAATATATGGTCAAAGGTCTGCGCAAATATCGTAATTTTACTTCAAAAATAATAGTTTTTACCCCTAAAAATGCGATTTTCGTCACAAAAAGGTGTTTTCGACCGCACCTTTATGGGTTTACCGAGGGTTTTCGATATTTTTGCACCCGACTTGGGCAAACCGAGTCTTATCGATTGGTCAAACATAGAAGAGTTATTCTTTCAGAAATTAGAAAACAGAATTAACTAATGAAAATTATCGGAACAGGCAGGGCACATCCTGCCAAGGTTGTTACAAACTCGATGCTTGAGCAGTTCCTCGACACAAGCGACGAGTGGATCCGCACCCGCACTGGAATGTCCGAGCGTCGTGTGATCTCATCGGAGCTTTTGGAGGATTTGGCTGCCGAAGCATCGCGTCAAGCTATCGCGGATGCGGGATTGCAACCAACAGACATCGACTATATAATTTGCTCTAACGTGGTGAACGAGTACATCACCCCGGGTTTGAGCTGTATCGTTCAGGGAGCCATCGGTGCCAAGTGTGCTTGCGTGGATGTGAATGCCGCCTGCTCGGGATTCATCTATGCGCTCGATATGGCCGATGACCGCCTCAAGAGTGGCAAGGCTAAGAACATCCTGGTGCTGGCCGCCGAGGAGCCTACCCGTATGGTCGATTGGAGCGATCGCTCGCTCTGCGTTCTCTTTGGCGATGGCGCAGGTGCTGTGGTTGTGACCGAGGGTGAGGGTTTGATCGGATCGCGCCTTACCACGGTGAGCAAGACCGACTGCCTGCACTACGTTCGTCGTCTGGAGCCCACCCCCTACATCACCAAGGAGGAGCCTTTCGGCCCGATGTTTATGAATGGTAAGGAGGTCTTCAAGACTGCGGTGCTCTCGTCGTCACGCGACATCAAGCGACTGCTGGACGATGCTGGCTTGGAGCCTTCGGATATCAAATATTATGTACTGCATCAGGCCAATTTGCGAATCATCGAGGCTATTGCCAACTGGCTCAAGCTCGATATGTCGCGCTTCCCCACCAATGTCGAGCGCTGCGGTAACACCTCGTCGGCCAGTGTGGCAATGTTGTTGGACGAGCTCTCGCGCGAGGGTAAGTTGCAGCGTGGTGATAAGATATTGATGAGTGCTTTCGGTGCTGGTTTCACCACGGGCGCCTGCATAATCGAATGGACAAAATAAATTAGAGAAATTATATAATGGAACAAAGAGTAGTTATCACCGGTGTTGGTGTCATCTCGCCGGTAGGAAACAACGTGACCGACTTCTGGACGTCGCTCACCGAGGGCCGTTGCGGTATCGACCTGATCAAGGGCTTCGAGGATTACGATCTGCCCATCAGCGTGGCAGGTCAGGTTAAGGATTTCAACCCCGAGGAGAATGGTTTGGCTCGCAACGATGTTCGTCGTAACGACCTCTACTGCCAGTTTGCTCTGGCGGCGGCTTATCAGGCAATGGAGGATAGCGGTCTAAAGAGCGGCGAGAACATTGCTCCCGAGCGTCTGGGTACCTATATAGGTTCGGGTATCGGCGG
>CAZWHN010000144.1:0-4551 GCA_964633635.1 uncultured Alistipes sp.
TTATGGAGCTTTCATATTTCGCAATTATCATCGGTGCGATCTTCGTTAATAACGTCGTTTTCGCACAGTTCCTCGGTATCTGCCCCTTCTTGGGCGTATCGTCTAAGGTGGATACCTCGATCGGTATGGGTGCTGCCGTAACCTTCGTTATGGCTCTTACGTCGATTGTGGCGTGGTCGATTCAGGAGTTTATCCTCGTGCCGTTCCAGATCGAGTATATGCAGACCATCGTATTCATCCTCGTAATCGCAGCTCTGGTGCAGATGGTGGAGATCATTCTGAAGAAGGTCTCTCCCTCGCTCTATCAGGCACTCGGTATCTTCCTGCCTCTGATTACGACCAACTGTGCCGTGTTGGGTGTTGCCATCCTGATGATCCAGAAGGAGTTTAACCTCCTGCAGAGCTTCGCCTACTCGGTGGCTACCGCACTCGGTTTTGCTATGGCGCTGGTGCTCTTCGCTGGTATTCGCGAGCGTCTGGAGTTGGACGGCGTGCCCGCAGCGTTGAAGGGTAATCCCATTGCTCTGATCACGGCTGCCATCCTCGCAATGGCCTTTATGGGCTTCTCGGGTTTGGTATAGTCCGCAGGCTATATATAAGATTAAGACCGATGGCCGCAGGGCTGTCGGTTTTTTTATTGAGAGTGGTGTGGGTATAAGTTGAACCTATGGTGTGTTAAAATCTTTTTATCGTTTTTGAGGTTTTTGGACGAAAATATGTACTACTTTTGCAATAGAGAAAAACGAAGTTCATTAACAAACAAAAACCTAAAGATTATGGATAAGTACACTTGCATTCCTTGCGGTTGGGAGTATGACCCCGCAGTAGGCGACCCCGAGAACGGTATTTCCGCTGGCACTTCATTTGAGGATCTGCCCGATGATTGGGCTTGCCCCTTGTGTGGCGCTGGAAAGGATCAGTTTGAGAAGGCATAATAAAAATAAGGCGACCCGAGTGGGCCGCCTTATTGCTTATTGTGGCTTTGTTACTCGGGCTTAACCAGCGAGATGTAGAGCTCGTCGAGCTGCGCCTGATCAATCACCGAGGGGGCATCGAGCATTACGTCGCGGCCAGCATTGTTCTTCGGGAATGCGATGAAGTCGCGGATCGACTCCGATCCACCGAACAGAGAGCACAGACGGTCGAACCCGAATGCCAGACCACCGTGGGGAGGTGCGCCGAACTTGAATGCGTTCATCAGGAAGCCAAACTGCTCCTGCGCCTTATCGGGGGTGAACCCCAAGATCTTGAAGATCAGAGCCTGCAACTGTGCATCGTGGATACGGATCGAACCACCACCGATCTCCGTGCCGTTGCATACGAAGTCGTAGGCGTTGGCACGCACGCGACCAGGATCGCTCTCAAGGTAGGGAACATCCTCGGGCTTGGGCGAGGTGAAGGGGTGGTGCATAGCGTAGTAGCGCTCGGTCTCGTCGTCCCACTCGAACATCGGGAAATCGACAACCCACAGCGGTGCGAACTTCTTCGGATCGCGCAGCCCCAACTGCTCGGCAACGTGCAGACGCAGTGCGCAGAGCTGGGTGAGGGCCTTGAACTTCTTGCCACACAGCACGAGCATCAGATCGCCAGCCTTGGCACCCATACGCTCGGCCATAGCCTTCAGATCCTCTGCAGGGTAAAACTTATCAACCGACGACTTGAGGTTGCCCTCGTCGTCCATACGAATCCAAACCAGACCCTTGGCACCCACCTGCGGACGCTTAACATACTCGGTCAGGGCGTCTATCTGCTTACGGGTGTAGCCTGCGCAGCCCGTAGCGGCGAAGCCTACAACATACTCGGCATCGTCGAATACGGGGAACGAGTGGCCGTGAGCCAGATCGGTGATGTCGTGGAACTCCATACCGAAACGCACATCGGGCTTATCCGATCCGTACTTCTCCATAGCCTCCAGCCACGGCATACGCTGGAAGGGGGTGGTGAACTCGACATCCATAACCTCCTTGAACATATACTTTGCCCAGTGCTCGAAGATCTCCAGAACGTCCTCCTGCTCGACGAACGACATCTCGCAGTCGATCTGTGTGAACTCAGGCTGACGATCGGCACGCAGGTCCTCGTCGCGGAAACAACGCACGATCTGGAAGTAACGGTCGTAGCCAGCCACCATCAGCAACTGCTTCAGCGTCTGGGGTGACTGCGGCAGGGCGTAGAACTGGTTGGGGTTCATACGGCTCGGCACAACAAAGTCGCGCGCCCCCTCGGGTGTAGAGCCTACCAGATAGGGGGTCTCGATCTCCAAGAATCCCTCTTTGTCGAGGAACGTGCGGATGGCGTGTGCCATACGGTGACGCAACTCCATATTGCGCTGCAAGGGGGGACGGCGCAGGTCCAGATAGCGGTATTTCATACGCAGGTCGTCGCCACCGTCCGACTGCTCCTCGATGGTGAAGGGGGGCGTCTGCGCCTCATTCAGGATCTTAAGCTCGGTTGCAGCAACCTCCACATCGCCCGTGGGCATCTTGGGATTCTTCGACGAGCGCTCGATCACCGTGCCCGTCACCTGCAAAACAAATTCGCGGCCCAACTTTGCCGCAGCCTCACGAATCTCGGCGGGCGAATGCTCCTCCACCACGATCTGCGTGATGCCGTAGCGGTCTCTCAGGTCGATGAAGGTCATCGCTCCGAGGTTGCGTACTTTCTGTACCCATCCGGCGAGTGTTACGCTCTGGTCTACGTTGCCTATACGAAGCTCGCCACAAGTATGACTTCTGTACATAGTTTATCTTGATTTATAGGTTATTCTTTACATCCTGCAAATATACGAAAAGAATGGGTATTTTGCATCCTTTCGGCGCAGATTTGCATTTTCAGTGTGAATTTATTAATTTCGTGCCACTTATGGAGAAGCGAGACAATATCGAAGAACGGGACAAAAAGTTTATGCTTTTGGCAATATCCGAGGCTCGTCGTGCGTTAAAAGAGCAGGAGGTGCCCATCGGCGCTGTGGTTGTGTGTGGCGATCGTGTTATCGGTCGTGGGCACAACCTGGTGGAGACACTCGGCGATGCCACGGCTCACGCCGAGATGCAGTCGATCACGGCAGCCGCCTCGACGCTCGGGGGTAAGTACCTGAAAGGGTGTACGTTGTACATTACGGTGGAGCCTTGTGTGATGTGCGCAGGGGCATTGGCGTGGAGCCAGATCGACCGCGTGGTGTATGGTGCCGACGATCCCAAACGAGGCTACTCGACCGTCGGCGGCCGCATCTTCCATCCGAAAACGGAGGTCGTCGGAGGCGTTCTCCGCGAAGAGTGCGAGGCGCTGATGAAGGATTTTTTCAAGGGGTTGCGGTAATTCTGCCGTGGGACGCTACGGGCGTAGTACGGTGAGCGGCGTGACAAGCGGAATAGTAGTTTTTTCTGAAAAAATTTGGAGTGTGAGAAAAATATCGTAACTTTGTGATTTGTAAAGATTGGCTACGGTTGATCTATATCAATAATAAAATTTTTTAATATTAAATAAGTCTAAAATCGAGTAAATTATGAGAAAGATTGTTTTGTTGGCAGTTGCGCTGATGGGCTTCACCGCCGCTTTCGCGCAGACCGATGTTTTGACGGTAGCACAGGAGGCAAACGATGCTCTCGGTGCAAAGAATTATGCTAAGGCTGTTCAGCTGCTCGAGCAGGTAATCTCTGCTGGTGCTGATTCTGAGGATGAGGCTGTTCTAACTCAGGTTAACAGCGCTAAGAAGAACCTTCCTATAGCTCTGTTCTATGTAGGTCGTACCGAGGCTGCTGCTGCGCAGAAGCTCACCGAGGCTGCTGCTCAGGAGGCTAAGTATGCCGAGGCTATCGCCGTATTGGACAAGGCCATTAAGGCTGGTACCGACTACAAGGTTCCCGCTGCTGCAAACAACGCAAAGCGTATGGCTGCTCAGGTATTCTTGGCACAGGGTGGTGCTGCGTTCAACGCTGAGAACTACGCCAAGGCTATCGAGTTGCTCACCAAGGGTTCTACCTACGATGCCGCCAACACCGACATCACACTCACTCTGGCTGAGGCCTACTTCAAGTCAGATAAGTATGCTGAGGGTGTAGCTGTTTGCACCAAGATCGCCGCTCTGCCCGCAGGCCAGCGCAACGACGCTGCCATCGCACAGGCAAAGGCTAAGATCACCCAGTACACCAACAACAAGATCGCTACACTCCAGCAGGCTAACGACTTCGACGGCATTATCGCAATGGCAGAGTCGATCACCGACGAGGCTTTGATGCAGAAGGTTTTGGTACAGGCTTACTTCTTGAAGAAGGATTACGACAAGGTTATCGAGATCGGTGAGGCAGCTGCTGAGTTGCAGGCTGACGAGGCTGACAAGAGCGCCGTTTACTTCAACCTTGGTTCTGCTTACAACGCTAAGGAGAACAAGGCTAAGGCTATCGAGACTTTGAAGAAGGTAACCGCTGAGCCCTACGCAACTCCCGCAAAGGAGGCTATTGCAGGTCTGGGCCAGTAATTAGTTTTGCTTAAAAATTAAAAGAGCCTGTCTAACAATTAAAAATGTTAGGCAGGTCTTTTTTTGTTTGAGCA
>CAZWHN010000145.1:0-4526 GCA_964633635.1 uncultured Alistipes sp.
CAATGGCTACCGTCACGCCCTCCTTGAGCGCATTTCCCAGCGCAAATGAGTGTGCTAACGATCGAACTTTCTCGAGCGTAAGTTGCAGTAATGAAGCGAGTTGCTCGCGGTCGGCAAACTCAACATCCTCCTCCGAGAAGTCAAGTTCGAGCTCCAACAACGAAGTGATGTTTAGTAGTTTATCCCTTAGCCCTTGCAGCTCCTCGGAGTATGCTCCGCGCATCTGCGTCGAGGCCACGGCGTGCGAGGCGTGCGAATCGGCGGCAATTAGATCGGCCACCGCCTCGGCCTGCGAGAGATCCATCCTGCCAGCCAAGAAGGCTCGACGTGTGAACTCGCCCGCCTCGGCCAGACGTGCTCCGTTGGCCGTGAGTAGAGCGAGGATGCGCTCGACGACATAACGCGAGCCGTGAGCCGAAATCTCGACCGAATTTTCGCCAGTGTAGGAGTGCGGCGCACGAAAGACGCTCACCAGCACATCGTCCACCACCTGCTCACGATCGACGATGGTGCCGTAGTGGAGGCTTGCCGTGCGGGCCTCGTTGAGGCTACGACGACCGCGGAACACCTTGTCGCACAAGGTGATAGCATTCTCGCCACTCATTCGTATGACGCACAGCGCTCCACCCGTGGGGGTGGCCGTAGCTACGATCGTATCGCCCTCGTTGTAGATCATTTTGTGGTGGTTATCGTTTCTCGATTCTGAGGCGCTGGCCGATGCTCAATCGGTTGGCGCTCTTGAGGTTATTCCACGACATAAGCTGCTTCACCGTCACGCCATAACGACGCGCGATAGCACCCAACGTGTCGCCCTTCTTGACGCGGTATTCGGTGCCCACCGAGGCGATCTTCTTCTGTACATTCTCGGGGTTGAGGTACTCCTTCAGATAGACCGAATCCTTCGAGAAGATCGAATCCTCGTGCGAGATATACTCCGTCACGCGATTTGCGGGCAACACCAGCGCATAGCTCTTATTCGTTGCGGGGATCACGTCCAACTTATACTGCGGATTGAGCAACTTGAGTGCCTCGGCCGAGACGTCGATGGTCGATGAGACCTGTCCCAAGTGCAGCAGGCGTGTCACCTGAATCGTATCGACAGCAATGGGCATCGGCGGCTCCGAGTAGGTGATGTTGTGGGCCTTGTGGAAGGCGTACGAGTAGGATGCTGCGATGAAGGCGGGCACATAGCCGCGAGTCTCGCGCGGCAGTCGCCAATACACATCCCAGAATGACGAGGGGTTGCCTCCCGTGCGGGCCAGCGCCTTATTCACATTGCCCGGGCCGCAGTTGTAGGCGGCGATGGCGAGGCTCCAGTCGTTGTACATCTTGTAGAGATCCTTCATATATTTGCAGGCTGCCACGGTCGATTTCACGGGGTCGTATCGCTCGTCCACCATCGAATTAACCTCCAGCCCGTAGGCACGAGCCGTGGTGGGCATAAACTGCCACAGACCAGCCGCACCAACACGCGAGTATGCCGTGGCTTGCAGTGCCGACTCGATGATTGCCATCGAGCGCAACTCGATCGGAAGACCAGCCTTGAGCAGCTCCTCCTCGATCATCGGGAAGTAGTACTGCGCCAGCGAGAGTACGCGGCTCATCAGACCCGAGGAGTCGGTGTAGCGCTTGATGTATGAGCGCACCAACTCGTTGTAAGGCAGGTGTATGGGCGAGATCATCGTATTGAGACGTGCCGTGTAGAGTGAGTCGAGCGCCGCATCCGACGAGTATGTCTCGGGTTCGCAAACATACTCCTCGAAGAAGTTTTGCAGCGCATTGTCCACCTGCTGCACCCTCAGCTGCTCGGCCAACGAGTCGGCCTGTGCGGGGGTGTAGTCCACCGTGAAGATGGTCTTGGGCTTATATTGCTTCTTCTCGTTGGCATCGGCCCACGCCTTCTGCCAGTCGCTCTCGCGACGACGATACTCTTCGACAAGCGACGAGAGCGAGTCGGCACGCTGACGCTCGATGGCCAGCTGAGCCTTGGCATTTACTCTTTTTCCTTTCTTGAAGATCTGAGCCTCGGTCGGGGTGGCGCATACGAGTGCTGCGGCCATCACGAGGAGTGCTTTGGTCACAATTTTCATTTTAGAATGTTAGGTTAAGGTTGAAACCGAAGACGGGGTCGGCACCGTTCGGCTGTGTATATTGGTAGTCGAACATCGGCTCGAGATCGACCGAGAGGTTGTCCGAGATGTCAAAATCCTTCAGGTGTGCATCGACGTGTGCGTCAATGGCTTGGAATACATATACTCCCGCCGTGAGCAGTATGCTCAGATCGCGGTTACGACGGTACGAGTCGCGCAGATTCTTTAGGAACGTGGCCGAGTAGCGTCCGCCGAACTCATCCTTCGACACTCCGTCGGGGTAGTTGCCCGGGTTCTGGTCGAAGTCGGCACGCAGCGAGTAGGCCGTCTTGAAGCGTTTGAATCCGCGGTTGTTCCAGTCGATCACATATATCATCGAGGCCAAACCGCCGATGACAATCGGGGCCTTCCAATAGCTCTTGTTATAGACCTGTCCTGCACCAGGGAAGATGAGCGATAACGTGGTGGCCTTCTTCACATCCGACACATCGTTGGTCGAGTAGTTCATCGCCGCATCGCCCAAGAAATATATGTACGAGGCTAACGCCGTGAACATAAACACCTGCTTCTTGGTGTTCTCGCGGATCATCCGTCGTTGCAGAGTGTTCATCTGCTCGGTGCGTGACAGTCCGTCGAGCGTCAGCGCATCGAACTCGCGCTTGAGCGGGCGATACTTACCTCCGAAGTGTACGGCCAAGCCTATCGACGGGCCCAAAGTACCATATAATATGGGTAGTTTCCAATACTGCTTGTTGTAGATCTGACCATATCCAGGCAGCACAGCCGATGTGATCGTAACGCGCGAAAGCGACATCGAATCGGCAAACCACGGCTCGCGCGGCAGTACGTTGCCCTCGTCATCAACACGTCCCATCTCGATGGCTCGCGCACGACGACGTTGCTCGCGTGCTATCGAGTCGGCTATGTGCTTGGCCTGCTTCTCCGAGAGTCGTCTAACGTCGGCGGGCAGATTGGCCAACGAGTCCAGACGTGCCTGCTCCAACGAATCGACCGTCTCGATCAGCACACCGCCCGTCACCATCTGCTTGCGGCCACGCATCAGGTTCTGCGCCTCGGCCACGCTACACCACGCGAAGATAACGACCGCAATCATTACGATGCGGCGCCACACCACGTTGGCAACGGCTCTGCGAGATATGTTATTGCTCGGGATCATTATCTGTTTTAATCTGTTATCGGTTGCGCAAACGCTCGATGAACGACTCAATATCGGCATCGCTCGCAAAGTCGATCACGATCTTTCCGCCGCCATTCTTGCCACGCTTGATACTGATATTCTCCGAGAAGTAGGGTTCCAACTGCTCTACCAAACGTGAGTACGACTCGGGATACTCCTCCTCGGTGCTCTCCTTCGCTGTGGGGGCATCGGCCAACTTTCGGGCCAGCTCCTCGGTCTGACGTACCGAGAGTGCCTTCTTCAAACAACGTCCCAGTGCCCAGAGCTGTCGCTCGGGGTCGATGCCAGCGATAGCCTTGGCGTGGCCCATCGTGATCAGACCCTCCTTCAGTGCGAGCTGCACCTGATCGGGCAGATTCAGCAGACGCATATAGTTCGATACGGTCGAGCGCTTCTTGCCCACCTTATCGGCCATAGCTTCCTGCGTCAGACCGCACTCGTCGATCAGACGCTGCATACCCAGCGCAATCTCTATCGCGTTGAGATCCTGACGCTGGATATTCTCCACCAACGCCATTGCGTGCAGATTCTCGTCATCGGCCTCGCGGATGTAGGCGGGCAGACGCTCCAGACCAACCATCTGCGAAGCACGCCAGCGACGCTCGCCGCTGATGATGATGTACTGCTCACCCTCGCTGCGCTTCACCGTGATGGGCTGGATTACACCCAGCTGACGGATCGAATCGGCCAACTCCTGCAACGCCTCGTCGTCGAACTGCGTGCGGGGCTGTGTGGGGTTGGGTATTATTTGCGAAATGGGAATTTCGTCCATACGGTTCATTGGCGTAGCCTTCACCGTGACCTTCTCGGTGCCGAAGATGGCATCCAAGCCACGTCCCAATCCTTTCTGCTTCATATCGTTATCGTTTTTCTAATGTTACTTATTGCGGTTGCGCTTCAAAAACTCCTTGGCCAGCGTGAGGTAGTTCACCGCACCCGTAGCCGAGGCGTCGTAGAGCATAATGGGCTTGCCGTGCGAGGGTGCCTCGCCCAGACGGATGTTACGCTGGATCACGGTGTCGAATGCCAACGGGCCGAAGTGCTCGCGTACCTCGGTGGCCACCTGATTGTTCAGACGGTTGCGCATATACATCGTCAGCACAAAACCCTCGATCTCTAAATCGGGATTCAGGCCGCTCTTGACTATCTTGATCGTATTGAGCAACTTGCTCAGTCCCTCCAGCGCCAGATACTCACACTGCACGGGGATCAGCACCGAGTCGGCTGCCGTGAGGATG
>CAZWHN010000146.1:0-4504 GCA_964633635.1 uncultured Alistipes sp.
CCGTTGTACTCGCGCGACTCGATATTTACCGATACGGTGCAGGTCATACCCTCACGCAGACGGGCTACCTCCGACTCCTTGTTGAAAAATATTACGCAGATCTTGCGCGAAAACTCCTGCGGCAGCTCGAAGATCACCTCCTGACGCTGCCAATCGCCACGGGCTGAGGTGCCTCGGGTGACGGGCATTATCTTATAAACTACGCCTTCAAATTCCATAATTACGTCTCTTTTTTTAGTTTTTGCTTAACTGCAAATATACGAAAACTATTCGATAAAACATCTCTACGCTCCAAATTCTACTCCTCGACAAAGAAGATCTCGCCCGAGGTCTCGCCAAAGAGCTCGCGCAGCGACTCGGCCACACTATCGTCGAACGTATAGATCACGCCCTCGCTACCCCACGAGCCCGCCTTTGCACCGCGGTGCTGGATGTAGGTGTTACCCTCGAGCGTGGGCAGCGACTCCCGATGCTTGGCTGCGATGTTGAGCAGATCGTGCGTGCCGCGGTCGAAGACGTTGCTGGTCACCCGAAAATTGGTCGCACGGTTGGTGTGGTGGCTCCACGACTTGATGTGTGCGGGGGTCTCCTTGTCGGGACGCTGCTGCCCCCAGCCGTAGCCCGAGCGACGCATCAGATTGTTCGAGATGAGGATGTTCTCCATATAGTGCGTCTGAGGGGTATCCTCGCGCCCGAGGAAGTACTCGATCGAATAGACACAATCCTCGATCAGATTGTTCGAGTAGAGCACGTTGCGCATTACGAGCGTCTCTTCGGTATCGCCCTGATGCTGGTGGGTGATGGCGGCGTCGTACACTTGGTAGATGTAGCAGTTGCTCACCATAAAATTCTCGCAGCCGCCATATATCTCCACAGCGTTGCCGTAGCGTGTGGGGTGGTTGCGACCGAAGATGTTCTCGCTCTGGATCGAGCCTCCGATCCAACCCAGCTCGCAGTTCTTCACCGTGAGGTTACGCACAGTGCCACTGCCGATGCCGTGCGCACCGCCATACTTGATGCAGAGGTTGTCGAAGGTGGTGTCATTAGCAGCCTGAACGATGTTACCCTTGGGCAGTAGTTCGATCGACGAAAAACGCTCGGCAGGATTGCCCTGAGTCGAACAGAGATATACGCGCTTCGCCTCCTTATAGTCGTGGTAGAACTCCAAGTCACGCTTCAGGTCGCGGTACGATGCAAAGGGCTCGCGGGTGTCGATGTGGAGCGTCGAGCCATCCTCCTCGCGGATCATCATCACCTTCAGTGCGTGCGCCTCACCGTGGTTGAAGACCAACGTGCCAATGTCGGCAGCGAGCTCGCCGTCGTACATATATACATTCTTCACCTCGGTCTCTACCCAACGCCCCTCCTTTGCGGCATCGTAGGGCGAGCCGTAGATGCGGGGCTTCGTACCCTCGCCATAAGCCGAGTAGGTCACACCCTGCTTGGCACGCAGGCGTCCACGCCACAGATCGCCACGACGCAGCAGTACGCAGTCGTTGGGCTTAAGGTCGAGCGAGTTGAGCCGCTCGAGCGAACGGATGGCACGCTCGGGCGAGAGGCCGTCGTTCCGATCGTCGCCCTCGGCCGAGAGGTAGTATATCGTCGCAAAGGTCTTCGTGTCGATCTCGGACGTGGAGCCCAGAATCTGCTCCTTCATCTTCTCAGCCTCGCGGTCGAGCTCGAGGATGCGTTGCTGTGCGGGGTCGGTCGATTGCGTGCCGCAGGAGGTTGCAAGTGCCACAACCATCGCGGCGAAAACTGTGCGAATAAGAGCGTGTAGAGCCATAATCGAGAGTGTTTTTGTTATACACAAATATAGGAATAAAAGTTGAAAAAATTGCTCTTTAGCCAAAGAAGCCCTCGGGCGGATTGATTTTTACGCGGAAATGCTTTATATTTGTGCTACGAACCCCTAAAAATTTTTGCCGTGAAACAGTTCAACGACTCCAACTTCCTGCTGCAAAGCCCCACGGCCGAGCGTCTTTATCACGACCACGCAGCCAAGATGCCTATTATAGACTACCACTGCCACCTCAACCCCGAGTATGTGGCTTCGGATCACCGTTTCCGTTCGCTGGCCGAGATATGGCTCGACGGCGACCACTACAAGTGGCGTGCGATGCGAACCAATGGCGTCGGGGAGCGTTACTGCACGGGCGATGCCTCGGATTGGGAGAAGTTCGAGAAGTGGGCCGAGACGGTCCCCTACACGATGCGTAACCCGCTCTACCACTGGACCCACCTCGAGCTCAAGACCGCCTTTGGGGAGGAGCGTCTGCTCTCGCCCGCAACGGCACGTTCGATCTACGACCGCTGCACGGAGTTGCTGCAACAACCCGAGTACTCGGCTCGCGGATTGATGCGCCGCTACAATGTGGAGGTGGTATGCACAACCGATGACCCCATCGACTCACTCGAGCACCACATCAAGTGCCGCGAGGATGGCTTCGAGTGCAAGGTGCTGCCGACGTGGCGACCCGACAAGGCTATGGCGGTGGAGAATCCTAAGGCATTCCGCGCCTATATTGACACTTTAGCCGAGGTGTCGGGGGTGGAGATTCGTTCGTTCCAGACGTTGGTGGATGCCCTCTACGCACGTCACCGCTTCTTCGAGAGCGTGGGCTGCCGCCTGAGCGACCACGGCATCGAGGAGTTCTATGCCGAGGATTACTCGTCAGCCGAGATTGAGGCTATCTTCCAGAAGGTATATGGCGGCAAGGAGCTCACGCAGGAGGAGCTGCGCAAGTATAAGAGCGCTATGCTTGTCGAGTTCGGTGTGATGGACCACTCGACGGGCTGGACCCAGCAGTTCCACTTCGGCGTGATCCGCAACAACAACTCGCGCAAGATGGCGTCGATAGGTGTCGATACGGGATTTGACTCGATAGGCGACTTTACCTTGGCGAAGAATATGGCCAAGTACCTCGACCGTCTGGATCAGCAGGATAAGCTGACCAAGACGATACTCTACAACCTCAACCCGCGCGATAATGAGATGGTGGCCACGATGATCGGCAACTTCCAGGATGGCCTGACGGCTGGCAAGATACAGTTTGGTTCGGGATGGTGGTTCCTCGATCAGAAGGATGGTATGGAGCGTCAGATGAACGCCCTCTCGCTGCTCGGTCTGTTGAGCCGCTTTGTGGGTATGCTCACCGACTCGCGTTCGTTCCTCAGCTACCCGCGTCACGAATACTTCCGTCGCACGCTCTGCAATCTGATCGGCAACGACGTGGAGCAGGGTCTGCTGCCCGCCAGCGAGATCGGGTTCCTCGGACAGATGGTCGAGAATATCAGCTACAACAACGCCCGCGACTTCTTTAAGTTTTAATGGATCGGGCTGACGATAGAAAAGGGTGCTAACTTTCGGTTAGCACCCTTTGTTTATTTTACTCACTCAAATACTCTCTCCACTCGCGTGGCACCTCCACCGAGCACCTCGTTTCGGCATCGACGCAGACCATCACCGCCTGCGAGCGGCTGCACTCAACGCCCTCGCGCACAATACTCTGCTGCAACGTGAGGCTCTTATTACCGATGGCGACCATACGGGTTCTAACCTCCACCCTATCGCCATAGCGCACCTGATGGATGAAGTCGGTCTTGAGCGACACGATGATGGCGGGCACACGACCAATGCGGGCCGAGAGTCGCCACAGCTCGCCGAAAAATTCGGTCTTGCCCAGATCGTAGTACGACTGCAGGGCTACGTTATTGACGTGGCCGAACTGATCTACATCGGCAAAACGCATCTGAATGGGGGTAGTAGTCTGCAACGCCATCTTACTTACGGATTATCTCCACCTCGCCCCTCTCGCCAAAGGCTACGATCGAGCTGGGCTGGCAGGTGGGCTTGCCCTGAAAACGGGGATTGACGACAAAATCGACACCCTCGATGATCTCGCGGCTCACATCCTTCAACCCCTTCAGCGGCGTAGGCTCGCCCGAGATGTTGGCCGAGGTCGATACGATGGGCTTGCGGAAGCGGTAGAGCAGCTGCTGGCAGAAGTCGTGACGCGGCACACGGATGCCGAGCGTACCCTCATCGGGGATCAGGTTCGGGGCCACACCCACAGCACCCTCGAGGATGAGCGTGAGGGGCTTCTCGGACATCTCCATCACCTCGAAGGCGATACCCGGAGCCTTATTCACATAGCGCACCACCATATCGGCATTGTGACACAGCACCAGCATCGACTGCTTATTCTCGCTGCGTTTGAGCTTGTAGATCTTCTCGACAGCCTCGGCGTTGGTGGCGTCGCAACCGATGCCCCACACCGTGTCGGTGGGATAGAGGATAAGACCTCCCGCGCGCAGCACTTCGATGGCTGCCAACACTTCTTTCTCCATAGTATAAAGGTATATTTTCGGCAAAAGTAATGAAAATTTCCCTCACCGCCCCACACGAACGGTCGAATTTTGCTACTCGGGGTTGCTCGTTGGCAATTATTTTACTAATTTTGCGACCAGCAAAAAAATAATAACAAAAAAATAACTCACTATG
>CAZWHN010000147.1:0-4411 GCA_964633635.1 uncultured Alistipes sp.
GTGTAAAACACTCTCGTCACTTTATAGAGGCCAATACCAAAGCCGTAGATATAGACCATCTGCGCCACGCCTTCACGCTTAAAGAGGCGGCGGTAGGGATTCTGCTGCGTCTGCTCGATCTGACGATCAATCTCCTCACGATCCTCCTGCGAGATGGTGTGCCCCTGCTCGCCGTATAGACGACGGAATAGGCGTATGCCGACGCTGAAGAGGAACACGAAGTATGCAAACGAGATGATAATGTCGTAGGAGTTTATCAAGATGTAGCTCTCGCTATTGATGTTAAAGATGGCTTGCAGCGCCGCGGCATTGAGCGTTCCGCCCGTGTACATTCCCGTGATGATGCCACCGATCTGGGCCCCCTGCTCGACATTGTGGCCAAAGAGCAGATAACCCACAGCCACCGCCGCAGCCACCGAGAGGAATCCACTCACCACGATCTTGCATTGCAGACGTGCCTCGCTAAGCGAGAACGTGTAGCCGAAGAGCATCATCGGTATGGCTAACGGAATCAGCACATTGGGCAGCAGGTCCTGCACGGGCTTGATCTCGGCCGGTATGAACGGCAGATTGCCAAACACCATACCAACAGCATAAAGTACCATAATGGGTCCCAACTTCCCCAGCAGGGAGTAACGTCGGCATAGCCATATCACACCCGCCGGCGTAAGACAAAAAATCGTCACAAGCAGTATATACCAAAGTGCGCTCATATTGTTCGGGTTAATTGGTTCTTCGGCCTGTTCCGAGCGAATATCCACGACAGAAGGATCGGCCACACAATCAGCCACAAAAGTAGCCATAGTTTTTGAAAAAACTCCACGCTGCAGTGAATAATTACCAACGGAGGGTACGGTGGCGCTATTTTTTCGCTGTCGGGGAAGTGGTGTTGCGATATTTTTTGTAAATTTGTTCTAATACTAACCTAACATCCATTTCTATGAAGAGAATTATCAGTTGTGTCGTGGTGGCGGTGATGCTGCTCACCGCTTGCTCGAAGCCGCAGGCGGAGTATGACGTATGTGTTTATGGAGGTACATCGGCTGGTGTGATTGCGGCTTATGCCGTGGCCAAGCAGGGTAAGAAGGTGCTGCTCGTCGAGCCTGGCTATCGTCTCGGAGGTATGACCTCGGGCGGATTGGGCCAGACCGATATCGGCAACAAGCAGGTGGTGAAGGGTCTCTCGCTCGACTTCTATCGTCGTGCGGGTGCCGAGTATGGCACGTTGGAGAGTTGGATCTTCGAGCCGAAGGTGGCCGAGTCGATCTTCAAGGGTTACATTGAACGTGGCAATGTGGAGGTGATGTATGGCCGTCGCATCGTCGGTGCGCAAAAGCATAAGGCCTCGATTCATTCGATCTTCCTGGAGAGCGTCGAGGGTGAGCCGCTGGCGGAGGTTTTTGCCAAGGTCTTTATTGACTGCTCGTATGAGGGCGATTTGATGGCTCTCTCTGGAGTGAGCTATGTGGTTGGTCGTGAGGATAATCGCGTTTATGGCGAGGATCACAACGGCGTGCAGATGCAGCATCTGCATCAGTTCACCGATGGTGTTGATCCCTACGTCGAGAAGGGCAATCCTGCAAGCGGTCTGCTGTGGGGTATATCGGATGAGAAGATGGCCGCCACGGGTTCGGGCGATAAGAAGGTGCAGGCATACAACTACCGCATCTGCCTTACCAGCGATCCCGCCAATATGCTCCCGATCGAGAAGCCTGCTGATTACGATCCGTCACGCTACGAGTTGCTGTTGCGTGTTATCGAGGCGCAGAAGCAGTATAACCTCGACAACTACTTCATCGTCAGTCCGATGCCCAACAATAAGACCGACATCAACAACCGCGGTCCCTTCTCGTCGGATATGATCGGCGAGAACTACGGCTACCCCGAGGGCTCGTACGCCGAGCGTGAGAAGATCATCGAGGCGCATAAGAGCTATACGCTCGGTCTGCTGTGGTTCATCGGTAACGACGAGCGTGTTCCCAAGCAGCTGCGCGACCAGATGCTCTCGTGGGGATTGCCCAAGGATGAGTATATCGAGTACGGCCACTGGACCCCGCAGCTCTACATCCGCGAGGCACGCCGTATGGTGGGCGAGTATGTCACCACGCAGGCCAACTGCGACAATGTGGTTTCGGTTGCTGACGGCGTGGGTATGGCTGCCTACACGATGGATTCGCACAACTGCCAGCGTATCGTCATCGAGAAGGATGGCGTGGCGATGGTGAAGAACGAGGGTAACGTCGAGATCTACGGCGGCCTGCCCTACGATGTGTCGTACCGCTCGATCACGCCTAAGCGTGAGGAGTGCGACAATCTGCTGGTGCCCGTATGCCTCTCGGCAAGCCATATCGCCTATGGCTCAATCCGTATGGAGCCCGTATTTATGTTACTGGCGCAGAGTGCCGCCAAGGCTGCCGTGCTGGCTATCGACGCTGGCGTGAAGGTGCAGGAGGTCGATGTAGAGCAGATTCAGCGTATGTATGAGGAGGACCCGTTGCTGGACGGCACGCCTGCCGATGTGGTTGTCGATGATACCGACGTGGAGATGCCCGAGGGTTGGACACGCATCGTGAAGAACAACGGTTATGGTCGCTCATACCTCGTGCTGGATAAGACTTCGCAGCCCAAGAGCCTGCGCTATCCGTTTGAGGTTAAGCACGATGGCCGCTATACGATCTACACCTACCACATTCGCCGCGACGAGTCGTCGAAAGTGATGCAACTCAAGGTGAGCGATGGCCGCGAGCAGCGCGATGTGGTGCTCGACGCGGGTGCGATCACCATCAAGGGTCAGACCTCGGGCGAGTGGGTTTCGCTCGGTGAGTACGACCTGAAGGCTGGCGAGCAGGGCTATGTTGAGTTCACCAATGACGGCAACGTCACGGGCCAGATCTGTGCCGACGCGGTGCTGCTGGTGAAGAAATAGCAAACAGCTTAAAACAAAAAACTGCGCTCCATCGGGGCGCAGTTTTTTTATATCTTTCGGACCTATTTTCGTCCGCTGTGCTTCTCGATCGTTTGGGCGTATAGCTCGGTGAGGGTCGTGGCGGTCAGGTGGTCCGAGTAGCGGTCGGCGGCAATGGCCGAGGCGGCTTGGCGCTTGGCATCGTAGAGTGCTTTGTCGGTGAGGATCTGCTCGAGTGCGGCAGCCAACCCCGCAGGGCTCTCGTCGTCGTAGAGAAGACCTCCATTGCCGACAATCTCGGGGAACGATCCGCGGCGTGGCTCGACCACAGGGCGGCCCGTGGCGTATGCCTCGCAGATGTAGAGTCCCACTCCCTCGTCGAAGCGCAATGGCACGCTGATGAGCGACACCTCGCGGTAGAAGCGGTGGTGGGTGATGGGCGAGTACTCCTGCTCGAAGACGACGTCGGCCATCACGGGACGCAGGATTTCATTTACGCGCTGAAGGAATTTCTTGTCCGAGTCGGTGTTGCCACCGCCGATGCGCAGCTTCAGGTTGGGGATCGTGCCCCGTTGCTTGAGCATCACGAAGGCCTCGGCTAAAGTGTCCAAGCCGTCGTGGTCGTTCATACGGTAGAAAAATCCGATGGTAGGGTCGGCGGGGAGTGCGTCGTGGCGGTATTTTTCGATGTTGATGCCTGGGTAGATCACCGTGGGGGCGAGCGAGGGCATTTTGGCGTTGATCAGGTCGCGGTAGTAGTTGCTCGTGGTGAGGAAGGCATCCACGCCCGCAGTGTTGGCAACGATGGCCTCCCAAGCCACATCCGACCATTGATCCTTGAGCGAGTCGATCCACACCTCCTCGTCCTGCAACGAGCAGACAACGGGGATGCCAAACTCCTCCTTGAGAGGTGCCGCAATGCCGATCAGCAGCGACGACGAGAAGTGAACGATATCGGGCACACCCTCCTTGCGGATCCACTCGATCATATTGGCGACGTTGCGTTTGAAGGCACCGTCCTCGCCCGTGATCATCGACATCGTCATATCCTCCATACCCTCGGCTGAGGTTGTTTCCGACATCGAGGCCGCCAGCCCGAGGAACATCTTTGATGAGGCTAACTTGCTGATCCATTGGGGGGATGTCACCCTTGCGGAACATCGCCTGCTCGATGTAATACGACACGGCGGGGAAGAATATGGGTACGCCCTCGGTGGCGTGCTGCATCGGCAGGTAGAGGGGAAGTATGGTCACGTCGTGCCCCGCATGGATGAGAGCCGCCGCCTGCAACGAATCGCGGAAGCAGTTGCCGCAATAGAACGCATCGCCCGAACTGGGGCTGATCATTAGGATTTTCATTGTATATATGTTTTTCTTTCTGCAAATATTTATTTTCCGATGCAGAAAGTGTAGATGATTATCAATCAGCTATTTAGCACTCTAAAAGGTATAACCACTCATTTGGCAAGTCGTTGAGAATGTGTAAGTTAGTGATTTTCAACGCCG
>CAZWHN010000148.1:0-4409 GCA_964633635.1 uncultured Alistipes sp.
GCACGTCGGGACGCTGCGTAGCGATAATGAGGTGGATACCCACCGCACGCGCCTTTTGCGCCAGTCGCATCACGGGCACCTCGACCTCCTTGGCGGTCATAATCAGGTCGGCAAACTCATCGACAATCACCACGATATAGGGCAGGAATCGGTGGCCCTTGTTGGGGTTCAGGCGACGAGCCGTGAACTTTTCGTTGTACTCGACGATATTTCTGGCCGTAGCCATCTTACAGAGCTCCAGACGACGACCCATCTCCTCGACGAGCGAATTCAGCACATATACAGCCTTCTTCGGGTCGGTCACGATGGCCTCGTCCTCGGACTCCATCTTGGCTAAGAAGTGACGTTCCAACTTATTATATACCGAGAACTCGACCATCTTCGGGTCGATCATCACAAACTTCAGCTGTGCAGGGTGCTTGCTGTAAAGCAGCGACGTGATAATAGCATTGAGTCCCACCGACTTACCCTGTCCCGTAGCACCCGCCACCAGCAGGTGAGGCATCTTCGCCAGATCGAACGTGAAGTTGGTATTCTGGATTGTGCGACCGATCACCACTGGCAGCTCCATCCGCGAGCGCTGGAACTCCTCCGAGCAGATGGCCGAGTACATCGAGACGATCTGCTTGTCGCGGTTAGGCACCTCAATACCGATCGTACCACGTCCTGGGATGGGAGCGATGATGCGGATTCCCTGCGCACGCAGACTCTGGGCAATATCCTTCTCCAGACCCTGCACCTTCGAGATCTTCACACCCTGTGCCTGCACGATCTCGTACAGAGTGACGGTCGGGCCGACGGTGGCCTGAATATCCACAATAGGAATACCGAAGTACTTGAGTGTCTCCTGAATACGGCACTTATTGTCGTATATCTCGGCATCGCTCACCTTGTGCGGTGACTGGTAATCCTCCAGCAGCGAGACGTATGGCTTTTTGTATGTCTCCAAGTCGCGCAGAGGGTCGTAGAGATCCATATCAACATCCTCCTCGGCCACCTGACGCACAGCATTCTCGCGTACCTTGACCACGATGTCATCCTCCTCCGAGAGGGGCTCTCGCCTCAGCGGTCGATTATCGCGCACTATCTGCTCCTGCACCACATTATTGCTCGGCGTAGAGCCCCTCTCGCCCATAGTGCGCTCGGCGGCTGCCGTACGATTCTCCACCACAAAATCGCCATAATCGCCCTCGACGGTCGGAGTGCTACGGCCCACTGTCTGCTCCGCACGTTGCAGCTCAGAAGGCAGCTCCGTACCACCCTTCACAACGGCAAAGCCCTGCTCGTCGAGCGATCGCTCGATACGTTCGCTCTCCTCACGCGCCAGCAGCGCCTCGACATCAATCTCGTTGGGCACAGCGCCACCGCTCGGCAGAACCACAAACTCCTCATCCTCAAGCTGTGAGGGATCAATATTCAGCTGACGCTCAGGCTGCGACGCAGACATAGGCTCGTCCACCGCAAAGTCGATATAGAACTCAGGCTCCGACTCGAACGCTGCACGACGACGCTCCTCGTCACGTTTAGCCGCCAAATACTCGTTCATCGTCATAGGAGGCTCCGCCGCAGGCTTTTGCGGGGCTTGCTGTGGCTGCGGTATAGGTTGCGTCGTAGGTTGCACCGTAAACTCCTCGGCAGGAGGTGTCATAGGCTCTGCGGCCCGCATCTCGGGCTGAATCATCGTAGGCTGAGGCTGCATCGTAGGCGCAGACTCGACAATGGGCGACTGCACATCATCGTCCGACGCAGGCTCCGAGATAGGCGGCTCCTCTTCCGAGAGCTCTACCTCCTCGGTCGAAGCTCGACGATGGGTGATCACATCCTCCACCACCTGCTTCATCCTATCGCCCTGCTTCTCAACACCTTCGCCGATACCATCGACGATAGTGCGGAAGTTGCGATTGATAAATACTCCCGTCAAAATCCAACCCGTCAGCAGCACAAGCAATGCACCAAACAGGCCAATCACATCGACCAGATCAACCGCGCAGGCCTGACCAAAGCTACCGCCCAGATCGTAGGGAATACCCACACGCGCAACGAGGAGTCCCATCGTGAGCGATCCCATAATCAACACCAGAGCGGCACTCAGCGCAAAGTGGTTAATATGCAAAGATTTGCGACGAAATACACGCCAGCCGAGAATAGTCAGAAAGATCGGCATCACAATGCCGAAAACTCCAAACGAGCAATCGACAAACCAATATGCCACCTGCGCACCAGCGCTACTGCAGATGTTCTCGAACGGGATCTCGCGTCCCGAGAGTTCGGGGTTATTGCGCAGAGCCGACAGATCCGACGACCAATGCATAAAGTGCGATATGACCGACACCACCGAGAAGAGTCCCAGGATGAGCATAACAAATCCCGACATCCACTTCAGGTTGTCGTTTGACTCCACCGCTACAGCCGTGGCCTTGCCCGAGGATCTGTCCGAAGCAGACGATCGAGACGAAGAGCCCGTCGAGGAGCTACGCTTGTCGTATGTTTTTTTTGTACGTTGTGTCATAACTGAATTGTTTATTTTAACGCTTTGCGTTGCAGACGAAGGCGATACTCCTCGTCGGCAAAGGTCACAAAATCCAATTGTGGCTCATTGTCGGCTGCGGCTCGCAGATCGTAACGATCGAGCAGACTCTCAACACGTTTCTCGACAGCCTCGCCCGAGTCGATCACCTCAACCGCCCTATCGCCCACCACACGGCGTATCGCATCCTTGAGGAAGGGGTAATGCGTGCAACCCAGCACTATAACATCGGCTCCACGGGCTATGATAGGCTCCAGCACCTCACGCACCAGCGCCTCCGTTGCGGGCTCATCCTCACGATCCTGCTCGACAGCCTCGACAAAGCCCCATCCGACAGCCTTCACAACCTCCACACCCTCGCCATAGCGAGCCAGTGTAGAGAGGAACTTCTCACCCTGAAGGCTTCGCTCCGTAGCCACCACGCCAACGACCTTCGTGCGGGTCATTGCGCAGGCGGGCTTCACCGCAGGCTCCAGACCGACGATGGGCAGCTCCATAAAGGTCGATCGCAGATGCTCGATAGCTGCTGCCGTAGCCGTATTGCAAGCCACAACCACCATCTTGCAACCCCGATCGACAAGCTCGCGCACAGCCCTCTCGGCCAGCGAGCGAATCTCCGCCGCGGGACGTGATCCGTAGGGGCAGTTCTTGCCGTCACCCAGATAGATCAACGACTCACGGGGCAGCGCACGATGCAGCTCACGCCACACCGAGAGTCCGCCAAAGCCGGAATCATATACACCTATCGGGTTGTTATTCATTGTTTTTTACGATCGAAACAATCTCGTCAATCAGTTCGGCGTCGCTCTTCTCGGCACAGTCGATGCAATAGGTTGCTCGCGCATAGAAGGGCTCACGCTCGGCCATATTCGTGGTCATAAATGCCACCAGCTCCTCGTCGTTGAGGCCACGCAACTTGGGTCTTTTCTGGCGACCGTGAGGGCTTAGGCGAGAGGCAATCTGCTGCGCCGTGCGACGCAGGTAGATGGTGTGGCCCGAGCCGTTCATACGCTCGATATTGTCGCCCCATACGGGCGCACCGCCTCCCGTCGAGATGATAAGGCTCTCGTCGGCATCGGCCAGCTCGTCGATAAGAGCACGCTCCGTGCGACGGAAATACTCCTCGCCCTCGTACTTGAAAATATCGCTTATGGATGCGCCCTCGCGCTCCTCGATCATCGAGTCCATATCGACAAAACGTATATCGGTGGCCTTGGCCAACTTGCGGCCAAGCGAACTCTTGCCGCAACCCATATAGCCGATCAAAAATATCTTTGTCATACTCCTTTCACTAAAACAGATTGAGCTGCTCCGAGTCGATCACAATGGCGGGAGAGTCCGACTCCTCGACCGTAGCGTCATCGCCATCCTGCTCGATCTCGACATTTGCAACGTGATCCAGATCGAAGCTCACAGCATCCGATTCGCTATTTGGCTCCACGGTCTCGGCCGCATCCTCCTCCACGGGTTCGGGATCGGGCTGTGGCTCAGGCTCGATAAAACGGAGCGAGGCCACCTCGTAGGTGGTGATTCGCTTACCCTTGGCACGGTGGCTCTTAACGCCTACGAACGAATCGACATCGACCTCGTCGTCGGGACGCGAGGCGTGGGCACCCTTGTAGCTCACCACCAGCGTAGCACCCTCCTTGTCGGTCAGCGCCACAAACTCCATCGTAGCCTCATCGTCGAGGAACGACTGCATCTTCTCGCTTGCCTCCAGTTGGAAACGCTTCATATAGTAGTACTTCTGTTCACGATCATAGTAGCAGAGGCTACAAACACGGCCTGCGACATACTTCTCCACACGCACCGTCTCGTCGGGGAAGTGCTGATCGACGCCAAAGCCCGTGATGTAATACTGGTACTTCGAGGTCCACACCAC
>CAZWHN010000149.1:0-4383 GCA_964633635.1 uncultured Alistipes sp.
CGGGTAATGATTTGAAAACCGTCCGCCCTCATTACCTTTCATTTCCTTGCACTTTCGCATCAGCGAGGCTCTCATCTAAAGTCCTCATAAGTCATTGAACACCAGTGCCGCCATCATTATTTTCCCTCATTCATTAGATTTTTCCAGAGATATATTGCTTAAATGTGACACATTTTTTGTACCTTTGGATAAATTTGAACCTAAAATTTCTTGCGACTTATGTATAGAAACGACAACCGTACCGTGATAACTCTCGACGCTGGTGGCACCAACTTCGTCTTCGGCGCAATCCGTGCAAATCAGTTCATAGTCGATCCCATCACCCTGCCCGCCGCAGCCGACGATCTGGATCGTTGTATGGCAACTATGGTCGAGGGCTTCAGCCGTGTAATCGCTCAGCTCGACCATAGCCCCGTGGCCATTAGCTTTGCCTTCCCCGGGCCAGCCGATTATGCCAACGGCATCGTGGGCGGGTTCTACCTGCCCAACTTCCCGTCGTTCCGCGACGGAGTGGCGTTAGGCCCCTTCCTTGAGGAGAAGTTCGGTATCCCCGTATATATCAACAACGACGCCGACCTCTACGCCTATGGCGAGGCGTTGGCGGGTGCTCTGCCCGAGATCAACGAGCGTCTGGAGCAGATGGGCAGTGCCAAGCGTTATCACACACTGCTGGGTTACACCTTCGGCACGGGCTTCGGCTTTGGCTTTGTGACTAAGGGCGAGCTGCATACGGGCGATAACTCGTGCATCGAGACCTTCTGCCTGCGTCATAAGCATATGCCCGATGTGATGGTCGAGGATGGTGTGGCGGTGCGTGCCGTCAAGCGTGTCTATCGTGAGGCGTCGGGCATCGACGATCCCACGCTCGAGCCGAAGGATATCTTCGACATCGCCGAGAGCACACGCGAGGGCGATCAGGCCGCTGCGCAGAGGGCTTTTGCTACGTTAGGCGAGGTCGCGGGCGACGCTATGGCTACGGCCGTGACGCTCATCGACGGTGTGATTGTCATCGGAGGCGGTATCACAGCTGCGAAGAAGTATATTATGCCTGCCCTGCTGGGTGAGTTGCGATCGCAGATGCACTCGATCGGCGGCGAGGCCTTCGACCGCGTGCAGATGAAGGTTTACGACCTGGACAACGAGGAGGAGTTCGAGCTCTTCGCAAAGGGTGCGTCGCGCGAGCTGAAGGTCTATGGATCGGATAAGGTGGTAACCTACGATCCGCAGAAGCGCATCGGTGTAATGATCTCGCACATAGGCGCAAGCAAGGCCATCTCGCTCGGAGCTTATGCCTATGCGTTGAACGAGGTGGATAAGGCATAACGGCGAGTTTGAGAGTCGGATCCTTTAGCCCCTCCGCAAGACCTAAATTTATGAAGAAAAGCATTTTATCGTTGTTTCTACTCGCGATGGCTGTGCTGACGGCTGTGGCGCAGGAGCCTGCTACGCAGCCCGAGCCATTGGCCGATCGTGTGGCAGCGCTCGAGCGTAGAGCCTCGATATTGGATAGATTCAACATCTCGGGCTTTATCCAAGCCGCCTACGATTGGGAGGACTCGGGCATCTCGACATTCCATCTGCGTCGTGCGCGACTCTCGGTCAAGGGCGAGGTCTATAAGGGCAGGCGGGGCGCAATGGTCGATTACCACTTCCAAGCCTCGTTTACCTCCACACCCAAGATCGTCGATCTGTGGGTGCGCTATCGTCCGCATAAGATGTTGGGCATACAGCTCGGACAGTTCAAGACTCCGCTGATGATCGAGCTGCCCGAATACAGCCAGCTCAAGTTGGAGCTGATCGACTTCTCGGAGCCTATTCGACGACTGCTGCGTATGGGCGAGGATGATGTGACGGGTGTCTCGACGGCGGGCCGCGATATGGGCGTGCAGCTCTTTGGCGATCTGATTTCGGCGGGGGAGCGTCCCGTGCTGAGCTACAATGTGGCGGTGATGAATGGCTGCGGCATCAACCTGCGCGATGACAACCAGAGCAAGGATGTTATGGGCCAATTGATGATCCGCCCCGTGCGCAATCTGTTGCTCTCGGGGTCGTATATGTATGGCGAGGGCAATTTCGCCGAGTCGCCTATTCTTGAGCGGTTTGGCGAGGTGCGTAACGCCGAGTATATGCCTCTTTGTCGATATGGTGGCGGTGCGAGCTACGACGATGGAAGCATCTTTGCCCGTGCCGAGTACATCAAGGGAGAGACGGGTGAGCTTCTCTCCGAGGGTGCTTACCTTACGACGGGATACGTCTTCAATGAAAAGACCTCGGTGGCGGCTCGTTGGGATTACTTCGACGAGAATGTGGCCGATCGAGCCCACGAACATCATTACACCATCGGCGTGAACTACAAGCCGTGGTCGCTACTGCGTCTGCAGCTCAACTACGTCTATAAGCAGTATGAGAATATGGCGCAGCGCGGTGCCAACGGCGTGCGCTTTATGGCAACAGTGCAATTTTAATAATTAAAACATAAGTAATAAATGAACAAACTTATCGCTACACTCAAAAACGAGGATTGGGTGATCGTCTATGCAGGCGCCATCGTGCTGCTGCTGGCGACGCTCTTCCCTTCGGCTATGCCTACGATGCCCAAGGAGTTGGGCTCGGCCGAGCAGTGGCTCAAGGCCGCTACGATGTTCGCATCAATTTTGGGCTTGACCTATCTGTGTCAGGCTGTGCTGCGTCGTCGTATGGTCGGCATCTTCCTATCACTATTTGTCATCTTCGCCCTCTCGCTCGGGGCGCAGGTTGTGGCCAACATCCCCATCATCAAGGAGTGGGGTTTGGAGTCGGTATTCTTCTCGGTGATCTTCGGACTCATAGTGAGTAACTGCTTCCGCGTGCCCGAGTGGCTCAAGCCCGCCATCCAGAGCGAGTTTTACATCAAGATCGGCATCGTCTGCCTGGGCTCAACCATCCTCTTTGGCGAGGTGATGAAGTCGGGCGTGTTCGGTCTGGCGCAGGCGCTGATCGTGGTCTTCACGGTGTGGTTCTTTGCATTCCGTATCTCGCGTCGTATGGGCGTGGATGATGAGATGTCAACAATGCTGGCCTCGTCGGTTTCGATCTGCGGTGTGTCGGCAGCTATCGCAACGGCTGGCGTTATCAAGGGCGATAACAAAAAGCTCTCGTACATCATCTCGCTCGTGCTGGTGTGCGCCATCCCGATGATGTATCTTATGCCGTGGGTGGCCGAGCTGCTGGGCCTGAGCGAGGAGGTTGCAGGTGCTTGGTTGGGCGGTACGATCGACACCACGGGTGCTGTGGCCGCTTCGGGTACGATGCTCGGTGAGACGGCAGCGCAGACCGCCATCATCGTCAAGTCGTCGCAGAACGTACTGCTCGGTCTGGCGGCATTCGCCATCTCGCTGATGTGGACCTACAAGGGCGAGCAGCGCGAGGAGAAGCCTACCCTCGGCGTTATCTGGGATCGCTTCCCGAAGTTCGTTGTGGGCTTTGTATTGGCGTCGCTGGTCTTCAGCTTCCTGCTCGACGTTGAGAGCGCCAAGGCTGTGGGCAAGATCACCAAGGGCTTTACCAACACACTGTTCAGCATCGCATTTGTGTGCGTAGGTCTTGAGACCCGCTTTGCCGACATCTTCTCGAAGGAGAACCGTCGTCCGTTGTGGGCATTCCTCACGGCACAGGGATTCAATATCGTGGTGACGCTGCTCGTTGCCTACATCCTCTTCGGCGTGATTAAGCCGATGATAGTGTAGTGATTGTCGGAGCATAAAAATTAGCCGTTTCAGCAAAAGTTGGAACGGCTTTTTTTGCGATTATGATGTAGAATAGTTACTTTTGTATGAGCCATTTCGCCCAAACAATAAATTTTCAACAAAAACACTACCGAAAAATGAAACGATTGACATTACTCATTGTCGCTCTGATGGCCGTCGTAGCTGTCAAGGCGCAAACTTTCACCGAATGGCGGGATCCTAATGTGAATGCGATCAATCGCTCTCCGATGCACTCGTCGTTCAAGATCTTCGGCTCGACGTCCGAGGCCGAGGGTGCATACTGCGACGAGCAGAACCCCTATCGCCTCTCGCTCAACGGAACGTGGCGTTTTAATTGGGTTGAGAACGCCGACCAGCGTCCCACCGACTTCTTCGCTGTGGGTTACAATGATAAGGGCTGGGACAATATGGAGGTGCCCGCGATGTGGGAGCTCAGCGGTTACGGCGACCCCGTGTATGTAAATATCGGCTATGCGTGGCGTGGTAACTTCCGTCACGATCCCCCCAATGTACCCATCGAGCAGAACCACGTCGGCTCGTATCGTCGTACATTCAACATCCCCGCATCGTGGTCGGGCCGCGATATCGTGCTCAACATCGGTGCCGCCACCTCGAACGTGTATGTATGGGTGAATGG
>CAZWHN010000150.1:0-4288 GCA_964633635.1 uncultured Alistipes sp.
GTAATTCTCGATATTTGACTCCAAAGAGGCCTTGATGCCCGACATCTCGGCGATGGTCTCACGATCGTAGTCGGTCAGCTCACCGCAAGCGGGAACAACGCCATTGTAATACTTCTTCGTCAGCACCAACGCACGGTTGACGAAGTTGCCGAGTATAGCCACCAGCTCGTTGTTGTTGCGAGCCTGAAAATCCTTCCAAGTGAAGTCGTTGTCCTTGGTCTCGGGGGCGTTGGCACAGAGTACATAGCGCAACACATCCTCCTTGCCGGGGAACTCGTCGAGGTACTCGTGCAACCACACAGCCCAATTCTTAGAGGTCGAGATCTTGTCGCCCTCCAAATTGAGGAACTCGTTGGCAGGCACGTTCTCGGGCAGGATGTAGTCGCCGTGGGCCTTCAGCATCGAGGGGAAGACGATGCAGTGGAAGACGATATTATCCTTGCCGATGAAGTGTACCATCTTGGTCTCGGGATCCTTCCAATACTTCTCCCAATCGGGCGTAAGATCCTTAGTAGCAGAGATATAGCCAATCGGAGCGTCGAACCAGACGTACAACACCTTGCCCTCGGCACCCTCAACCGGAACGGGGATACCCCAATCCAGATCGCGGCTCACGGCACGGGGTTGCAGGCCTAAATCGATCCACGACTTGCACTGGCCATATACGTTTGACTTCCACTCCTTATGACCCTCCAAAATCCACTCACGCAGGAACGCATCGTACTGATCCAAAGGAAGATACCAATGCTTAGTCTCCTTCTTGACGGGCACAGCACCCGACACCTGCGAGCGGGGGTTGATCAACTCGTCGGGCGAGAGCGTCGAACCGCACTTCTCGCACTGGTCGCCATAGGCGCCCTCGTTCTGACAGTGGGGGCAGGTGCCGACGATATAACGGTCGGCGAGGAAGGTCTTGGCCTCCTCGTCGTAGTACTGCAACGATGACTTCTCGATAAACTTACCCTCATCGTAGAGCTTACGGAAAAAATCAGAAGCTGTGACGCGGTGGGTAGGTGATGAGGTACGCGAGTAGATGTCGAACGACATACCCAGACGTGCAAAGGCGTCCTTGATGATGGCGTGATAGCGATCGACAACATCCTGCGGAGTGATGCCCTCCTTGCGGGCTTTGATGGTGATGGGCACGCCGTGCTCGTCGCTACCGCAGACCGAGATCACGTCGTTGCCACGCAGACGCTGATAGCGTGCATAGATATCCGACGGAACATAGACGCCAGCCAGGTGGCCGATGTGTACGGGGCCGTTGGCATAGGGTAGCGCCGAGGTGATCAGATATCGTTTGAACTTTTTCTCTGACATATTTTCGGTGTTATGTTTTTCGTAAATTCTCTTTTGCTGCGATGTAGTCGTTTTTAGGTCGAGTGAACTGGTCGAAGCGTTGCAAAGCTCAGCCTTCGCCCACCTGCTCGGCTACGAAAACACCACGGCAAGTAAATAAATCATCCTCAAAATTACAACATTTTATCGCGTTTAGGAAATTTTTTGGCGATTATCTACCTATTTATATTATATTGCGTGCCGAGTGGCGCCGCCAAAGGGGCGAAAAAGAGTTAATAAAATTGTTGAAAAATTGACGAGTTGCGGTTGATAACTATTAACAAAATTTTCGGCTCGAAAACCGTCAAAAACGTAAGTCGCTATGGGCTACGCGGGTCGTGAATAGCAAAATTTTTATGCCGAAATTTATTAAAAAATTTCAATAAACTTTTCATCTTTTTCGCGCGGCCGAATGATGAAATTTTTTTGGTGTGGATATGTTTATAAGGTTTTTCGACACGCGGTTGATAGTGATCGGATGGGAGGATTTTTTATAAAGAATGAATTTTGTAATTTATTGATATAAAATAGAATAATAATAAATTTTACGGTTGTCGGGCAGATATTCTGAAGTGTTAAAAGATTGTCGAAATGTGTCGAAAATTATTTCTAAAAAAAGATATCAACATATCAACACGACATTATATTTATTATTTAATATTATTCTTTATAAATAAAATAAAAAAATATAAAATCATTTTGTTGACAACGGGGGATGGTTGGAATAAATAATGTCATTCCCCAACTTGCGTAGCAAGGCGGGGAATGACGTGTTTTTATTGAAAATAACACATTTATTATATTACTTCACCAGCAAAAAAAACTACACCACCCAAAAAAAGAGCCTATCATAACGTTTGATAGACTCCTTGTCAGAGAACCGACTTTTACCTATAAAAACCTACTATTCGACTATGGACGGAGATTGCAGGGTGTAAACAGTAAGTCTCTGTACATAAAATGAAAAAGGAAAAAGAGAAAAACACAACCTCCGCCCTGTCGAACACAACTAACCTATCTCAAATCCACACTCGAGGTACATCTGCTTGCAGGCTGCTATATCCAATCCGCGGTGGCCGAGGGTCTCCTTCTCCGTGTCGCGGGGGTTGGCACCCGTCTCGGCATAGATGGCATTGGCTCCCGACATCAGTCCTAACTTATTGGGCTCGTGAACTCCCACCGTGGTAATCTGCGGGCTGTGCAGCGCTACGAGCGTCACGACGGCCGTCACCTGTGCCAGACGCAGCTCGCTGATCTGGCCATAGTGTCCCAGAGGCGAGGCGGCCAACGGCACACGGCGCATAGCTCCGTGCTGGAAGCACTCGTAGTCGAGTCCCTTCATAATGATCTCGGCCATCTGCTGGGGTGTATGCTCGGGACCGATGGGCTCACAGCAGTAGTAGAGATCCAAATCTGCAGCCTTGATGTTCTCGATGGTCGAGAGACGCTGCTTGGCGGGGAACTGCGTGTCGCAACCCTCACCTAAACGCCAAACGTGGTAGGCACCATTGGCACCCGCAGCCTTCAGCTCCTTGGCCTGTGTAAGGCTGAAATCGCCCAAATTAGCCACAATCTGAGTCTTGGCGGGGATTCGTGCTCGCACCTTGCTGATAACGTCTAAAGTGCGCTCAAACGGGGTGTGGTGCATAACCATCAGCGCGAGTGCGAAGAGCTCGCCCGACGAGCAGAAGTTATCGGCGGCGGCGTAGAGTGCCTCGTCATCCATCGAGAAGGGCTCGAACGAGGTGAAATCCTCGGAGAACGAGCAGAACTTGCAACGTCCCGGGCAGGGTGCTATCTCGACACCTATCTGTCCGAAAACCAAACCTTTATTATTGAACTTGGCACGGGCCATCGTGTCGGCCACGGCACGGGTGATGGCAGCTTCGAGCGATGTCTCGGGCAGCGAGAGCAGATATTCGCACTCGGCTTGTGTGATGACGTGTCCCTCTTGGATGCGGTCGATGAGCTGCAGGAATTCTTTGTTTGCTTTCATTTTTTGGTCAATTTTTGTTGGTTTTATGAAATAATAATTTCTATATCACAAAGTTACGGAATATATACTGCCCTTTATCGAAAACTATTCCCAAAGGGAAAAAATGACCTTTTTGGGCGAAAAAAGCTCGCTGAAGTACTGCGGTTCGTCGTTTGTAAAATAACGAAATAAGGGGTCGGAAGTGGGTTTTTCCGCAATTTTTCTTAATTTTACGCTCATAAACAACACTGCTATGAAAGAAAAATTCCTGATGGCGGGCTCGGTGGCCCTCCATATTGCTGATTCGGGTGCCGTGGCACCAAAAAAATTTTTTGAGAATAATCCTTCCGCTAATGATACGGCCGAGGTGAATGCCGATGAGAAGTCAATAGAAAAGGCTGCGCTCCCTGAAAAATGTGTCGTGCTGCTGCACGGATACCTCGAGTCGATGTACGTCTGGGACGACTTCGTGCCGCTGCTCAAGCCGCACGTTCGTGTCATCACGGTCGATATCCCTGGTCACGGCATCTCGCAGGTGCTGGGCGAGAAGCACTCGATGGAGCAGCTCGCCGACATCCTGAGCGCTATGCTCGACGAGCTGGGTATCGAGCGTTGCACGATGGTGGGTCACTCGATGGGTGGATATGTTGCCTTGGCATTTGCGGCTAATCACGCTACGCAGCTCGACAGCGTGGTGTTGCTCAGCTCGACGCCCAACCCCGACACCGAGCAGAAGCGTGAGAACCGTCGTCGTGAGATCGAGTTGGTGCGTGCTGGCAAGAAGGATGCGCTGGCGAGGGTGGCTCCCGAGGCGGGTTTTGCTGTGGAGAATCGTCGCCGACTGAAGGATTACATCGACGACCTGACGGAGTGTGTGCATATCACTGAGGATGAGGGTATTGTGGCGTTGCTGAATGGTATGATCGACCGCGCCGACCAGAACGAGATGCTGCGCCAGAGTGGTCTGCGTCAGCT
>CAZWHN010000151.1:0-4275 GCA_964633635.1 uncultured Alistipes sp.
AATGTGGAATGACGCAGACCTAAGGTCTGTTTTACATTTACTTTATTAACGCAAGAACCGCCGTGCGGAAATGAGGAACGACGTATATTTATTAAAGACATATATTCAATAAAAAAGGGCGCTAACAAAATGTGTTAGCACCCTTTTTTATTAGGCATTGTCAAAGTCAATGCAAGACACGCCTTCGGCGTGTTACCAGATGATCACGCGCTCCTGCTCGGGCAGGAACATATCGCCCTCGGTGATGCCGAACGCCTTGTGGAAGGTGTCGATGTTGCGCAGCGTCACGTTCACGCGGTTCTTACCGAGCGAGTGCTCGTCGGTCTTGGTGCGGCGGATGATCTCCTCGTCACGCATCGTCTGTGCCCAGATCGTAGCGTATGAGAGGTAGAAACGCTGGTCAGCCGTGAAGCCGTCGATAGCGGCAGGCTCCTCGCCACCGAATGAGTTGTGCAGTGCGGTGTACGACACGCGCAGACCACCCTGATCGGCGATATTCTCACCCAGCGAGAACTCTCCATTGGCGTAGAGTGCAGGCTGATCGCCCTGGGCGGGCATCACCAGTACCTTATTGAACTGATCTACCAGAATGTCGGTGCGCTGCTTGAATGCCACGGCGTCCTCGTCGGTCCACCAGTTGCTCATATTACCCTCCTTGTCGAACTGACGGCCCTGATCGTCGAAGCCGTGCGTCATCTCGTGGCCGATAACCACGCCGATAGCGCCATAATTAACCGCATCGTCGGCTGCCGAGTTGTAGAACGGGGGCTGCAGGATGGCTGCGGGGAAGCAGATCTCGTTGGTGGTGGGATTGTAGTAAGCGTTGACGGTCTGGGGAGTCATATGCCACTCCTCGCGATCGACCTCCTTGCCCAAGTCGGCAATGTTGTCGGCTGTGTACCAGATGTTTGCACGCTTGATATTCTCCCAGTACGAGAGCGAGGGGTTGATACTCAGCGACGAGTAATCCTTCCACTTGTCGGGGTAGCCGATCTTCACGGTGAAGGTGTTGAGCTTCTCGTGAGCCTTAGCCTTCGTAGCGTCCGACATCCACTCCAGCGCGTCGATGTGCTGGCCGAGTGCCACCTGAAGGTTCTTCACCATCGTGGTCATACGCTGCTTGTCGCTCTCGGGGAAGTACTTCTTAACATAGATCTCGCCCACAGCCTCGCCCAAGATGCGGTTGGGCACGGCCATAGCACGCTTCCAGCGGGGACGCATCTCCTGCTGGCCCGACATCTGACGGCCGAAGAAGTCGAAGTAGGCGCTGTAAAGCTCGTCGCCCACATATCCCGATGCGCTCGACATCACGCTGGCTGCGAGGTATGCCTTCACTGTCTCAATGTCCTCCTTCTGGAAGAGTGCAAAGACGCGATCCAGCACCTCGGGCTGACCTACGGCGATCTTGTCGAAAGCGCCGATACCCATCTCAGCGAAGTAAGCATCCCAGTCGAACGACGAGTAACGCTTCGTGAACTCCTCGCGGGTCATCGGGTTGTAGTTGGCCGTAACGTCACGAAGCTCGACATTCGAGCGGAACGCCTCGGCCATACGGGTCTCCATCTGCAGCACGGCCTGTGCCTTCTCGGCGGCGTCGCTCCAGCCCAGCAGCGTAAATGCCTTGGTGAGCCACTTCGTGTAGCCCTCACGCTTGTCGGCCTGCTCCTTGTCGAGATAGTAGTCGCGGTTGCCCATACCCAGACCCGACTGGTCGATGTTGAGGATGTTCATCTTCGAGTTCATCAGGTCGGCACCAACGTAGAGGCCAAACAGCGGGCTGCCAGCCGCCTCGTGGATGCGAGCCGTAGCGATCGAGAGCTCCTGCGGGGTGCGGAGAGCCATAATCTGGTCGATGTCGCTCTTGACGGGGGCTACACCCTCGTTGTTCAGGCGAACCGAGTCCAGGCCCATAGTGTAGAGGTCGCCGATCTTCTGCTCGATGGTGCCCTCAGCGGCCTTGCTCTCGAGCATCGAGGCGAAGAGGTCGTTGATGCGCACCTCGTTGTTCTTGGCCAGCACCTCGAACACGCCGTAGCGCGAATACTCGGGCGTCAGGGGGTTGGCCTTCTGCCAGCCACCCGTGGCATACTGATAGAAATCGTCGTTCAGAGCGATCGACTCGTCAAAATTTGCGCGGTCGATGGCGGGTACCGTCTCGGCCGACTTCTGGTTACAACTTGCCATAAGGGCAATGGTTGAAAGGGTTAATAAAATCTTTTTCATATCTTTTTTGGATAAATGTTAGTCGGCTAATTGTGCTTCGTTTAACTCTCCTATTTTGTGCGCTTTAGCTCGCGGCTGAGGCACGACTTGAACCCCTCGATGCGAATATCGCCCGTGGGCGCCACCTCCACGATGGCGTAGTTGTTTGCGGGTGCAGCCTGCTCGATCATACCGCCGAAGGTGAGGTAGTGGATACCCGCCCGCTGGCTGTAATGGCCCGGGTGGTGATGTCCCTGCATCACGGCCAGCACCTGCGGATGACGCTCCAGCACCGCCACCACCTGAGCTGCGTTATTGACGCAGAGGTCCGAGCTGATGTCGGAGAAGGAGTCGAGCATCTGGTGTAGGAACACAATCGTCGGCTCCGAGGCGTGACGCCGTAGTTCGCCATCCAACCACTCGATCTGAGAGGCAGGAATCAGGGCCTGTCGCCAGTCGAAGTTGCCACGCGAGTAGGGGCTGCCGTCGGGGTTAAAGTTGGCATCGAGGACTATGCAGCGAACACCTTTCGCACTGAACAAGTAGTAGTTACGTCCACGCGCTCGACCCGCATTGCGTGTGCGGGCGAAAAACTCCTCCTTTGTGATGCAGTCCATATCGTGGTTGCCCAAGACGTGGTAGAGGGGCCCTCGGAAGGCTCGCAGCTCGCGCTCGATGTCGTCCAAATAGCGAAGCGTGAGCAGAGGCGTTGCCGCCGCGTCCATATCCTTCAGGTCGCCTAATTCGATCACAAAATCGACCTCCGCACGGTTGAACTCCGCAATTGCCTCGCGCATCTTCTCCACCGAGTCGCGGTAGTGGCGCGTACCCGATGTGGGGCGGTCGGCGTAGTGGGTGTCGGTCACAACACCAAAACGGAGCGTGCGGCCACGTTGCGCTGTGGCTGCCCGTAGCGGCAGGCGTCCCGTAGCGAGGAGCAACACTCCGCCAGAGAGGTATTTCAAAAATTCGCTTCGGCGCATAAAATAATATAAAATCAAATAAGGGCCGAGCGGACTCGACCCTTTTATTGGAAGGGTTTTCTTTGAATACAAATCAAGATCCCCCTCTACAAAATTCATTTTAAAAGCAGAGCAATTTGTGCTATTTTGAGGCTGGTCGAAGGTCGAGAATGCGGAGCATACCAACGTATGTGAGCAATCCGAGATCGAGCCAGACGCCAAAAGAGCCAAATTAAATGCTTTTACTTGCGGATTGCAGCTACGCCCGGCAACTCCTTACCCTCCATATACTCCAGAAGGGCACCGCCACCAGTCGAAACATACGATACCTTGTCGGCCAGACCGAACTTGTTGATACAAGCCACCGAGTCACCACCGCCGATGAGCGAGAATGCACCCTCGGCAGTTGCATCGGCGATAGCCTCAGCCACAGCCTTCGAGCCAGTTGCGAACTTATCCATCTCGAATACGCCCACGGGGCCGTTCCAGAGGATGGTCTTGCACTCGAGGATCTCCTTGCGGAAGAGCTCCTTACCGCCAGCAGCGATGTCCAGACCCTCCCAACCGTCGGGGATAGCGTCGGCAGCGCACTCCTGAGTGTTAGCGGTCTCGGCGAAGTCGTCGGCGATCAGCGCGTCGGGAGTGGTAACGATCTTGATACCCTTCTCCTCGGCCTTCTTCAGGATCTCCAATGCTACGGGGAACATATCGGGCTCGCAGATTGACTGGCCAACCTTACCACCCTGTGCAGCAGCGAAGGTGTAGGTCATACCACCACCGATGATGATCTTGTCGCACTTTTCCATAAGTTTCTCAATAATAGAGATCTTGGTTGATACCTTTGAACCACCTACGATAGCCACAAAGGGACGCTGGGGATTCTCCATCACGCCGTCGATAGCCTTCAGCTCGTTCTCCATAACGTAGCCGAACATCTTGTCGTTGGGGAAGTACTCGGCGATCAGCGCGGTCGATGAGTGAGCGCGGTGAGCGGTACCGAATGCGTCGTTGATGTAGCAGTCGGCATACGAAGCGAGCTTCTTCACGAACTCCTTCTGGGGACCCTCCTTCAGAGCCTTCTTAGCCGCCTTCTTCTCCTCGTCGGTAGCAT
>CAZWHN010000152.1:0-4256 GCA_964633635.1 uncultured Alistipes sp.
ACTCGAGATCATCCGCCTCGAGCGCAACTACGGCTTTGCCGAGGGCTACAACCGCGCCTTAGCCGAGGTCGATGCCGAGTACTTCGTGCTGCTGAACTCCGACGTGGAGGTCACTGCAGGGTGGTTGGAGCCGCTGGTGGCAATGCTCACGAACGACAGTTCGGTGGCTGCCGTGGCGCCTAAGCTGCGATCGTACGGTTTCCGCGACAGATTCGAGTACGCAGGTGCTGCGGGCGGGTATATCGACATTCTCGGCTACCCCTTCTGCCGTGGACGCATACTCTCCTCGATCGAGCAGGATCGGGGGCAGTACGACACCCCCACGGAGGTCTTCTGGGCGAGTGGTGCGGCATTCTGCTGCCGTGCCGATCTGTTCCGCACGTTGGGAGGTTTCGACGCCGACTTCTTCGCCCATATGGAGGAGATCGACCTCTGCTGGCGTATGCAGCTGGCGGGCTACCGCATTATGGTCGAGCCTCGCAGTGTGGTCTATCACTTGGGCGGCGGCACGCTACCCAACGAGTCGCCCGAGAAGCTCTACCTCAACTTCCGCAACAACCTCTCGATGCTATTCAAGTGCGCCCCCACGCCGCAACGACTGCTGGTGGCGGTGGCACGTCCGCTGTGCGATATGCTCTCGACACTTATATATATATTAAAGGGTCAGATGCCGTTGGCGCGTGCTACGTTGCGTGCCTATCGTGATTTTCTGTCGTGGCACGGTGTGTTGGATAAGAAGCGTCGCCGAGTGAGGGGTGCCGTACGGGCCGAGTCGCGGAGTATATATCGAGGTTCGATTGTCATCCGCTACGCTTTGGGACGACGACATTTTGGGGAGTTGATGAAATAAAGAAAGAGGGTGCCTAACCAATGGTTAGCACCCTCTTATTTTAAGAGATTGTATAACAAGAGCTACTTTCTCGCCTCCTTGGCCTCGATGCACTCCGTGGCGTGGGGCACACGCAACAGACGCTCCTTGGGGATGAGCTTGCCCGTGGTCTTGCAGATGCCGTAGGTCTTATTCTCGATACGGATCAGAGCCATCTCGAGATTGCGGATAAACTTGCTCTGGTGAGCAACCAAACGTCCCGTCTCCTCCTTCGAAAGGGTGGCAGCACCCTCCTCCAGCACCTTGAACGTGGGCGAGGTGTCGTGCGTGTCGTTATCGTTAGCGATGTTGGCGCGCAACAATTCGTAATCAGCCTTGGCCTGCTCGAGCTTGCGCAGTATCACCTGCTTGAATTCGGCCAAATCACTATCGCTGTATCTTACTCTCTCTTCTGCCATAATCGTATAAAGTTTTAAGGTTCTAATGTAAAGATAGGCAATTTTTTACAAACCTCCAAATCTTTTCATATAAAACACAGCCAACCCCCTCTACAGTCGCGTCACGGCTATACGCAGGGGCTCCTCGTCAACATCCGAATCGACCACCACAGCGCCCTCGGGCACGGCCGCACACTTAACCTCAACGGCCAGAGTCTGCGATGCGATGTAGTCGGCGAAGCACTCGACAGCACCCTCGACCAGAGGCTTCTGCTCGATCTGGACACGGATCTTATCGGTCACCTCGAAGCCCGAATCCTTACGGATGTTCTGGATACGATTGATCAACTCGCGTGCCACGCCCTCACGACGAAGCTCGTCGGTGATGGTAATATCGAGTGCCACGGTGAGCTTACCCTCCGAAGCGACCAACCATCCGGGCATATCCTCCGATGTGATCTCGAAGTCGGCAGGGGTCACTGTAATCTTCTCGCCAGCAACGTCGAGCTCGGTCTCGGCCGCAGACTCGATCTGGGCGATCTGTTCCTGCGTGAAGGTGGCGGCAAGGGCTGCCATCTGCTTAGCCAACTTGGCGTAGCGCTGGCAGAAGTGCTTAAAGTTGAGCTTGATGCGCTTGGTGATAACACCCGTCGTGTCGCTCAACAGCTCGATCTCCTTGATGTTCACCTCACCCATCACAAGGCCCTTCACAGCCTCGATGTGGCGTGCCATAGCGGGATCAAGAACGGGGATAAGGATCTTGGTCAACGGCTGACGCACCTTGATATTGACCTTACGACGCAACGCCAGCACCATCGACGAGAGGCGCTGTGCGATGGCCATCATCTGCTCCAACTCGCCATTGACCAACGTCTCATCCACTACGGGGAAGTCGGCCAAGTGAACCGAGATAGCCTTATGACGACCGCTCACGGCGTTCAGATCGGTAAAGATACGATCCGAGATGAAGGGGGCAAACGGAGCCGAGAGCTTCACCACCGTCTCCAAACAGGTGTAGAGGGTCTGGTAAGCAGCCAGCTTATCATCTGTCATACCACCGCCCCAGAAACGCTTACGGTTCAGACGAACGTACCAGTTCGAGAGGTTTTCGTTAACAAAGTCCTGAATAGCGCGTGCTGCGGGGGTGGGATCGTAGTCGTTGAGATACTTCGTCACATCCTTCACCAACGTATTCAGCACCGAGATAATCCAGCGGTCGATCTCGGGACGCTCGGCGATGGGGATCTCACGCTCACCACCCGTGAAGCCATCGACATTGGCGTAGAGGGCGAAGAACGAGTAGGTGTTGTAGAGCGTGCCGAAGAACTTACGACGTACCTCGTCCACACCCTCCTTGTCGAACTTGAGGTTATCCCACGGCTGCGAGTTCGAGATCATATACCAACGTGTAGCGTCGGCACCGTAGGTCGAAAGCACCTCGAAAGGATCGACAGCATTGCCCAGACGCTTCGACATCTTGTTGCCGTTCTTGTCCAACACCAGACCGTTCGAGATGATATTCTTGAATGCCACCGAGTCGAACAACATCGTGGCAATGGCGTGCAGCGTAAAGAACCAACCGCGAGTCTGATCCACACCCTCGGCGATGAAGTCGGCGGGGAATACCTCCGTGAAGTCGGCACCCGCATTCTCGAACGGATAGTGAATCTGCGCATAGGGCATAGCACCCGAGTCGAACCATACGTCAATAAGATCGCTCTCGCGCTTCATCGGCTTACCATCCGACGAGGTGAGAATGATTGAATCGACATAGGGACGGTGCAGGTCGATATTCTCTACTGAGTAGTTCTCCTTCGACATATCGCCCACGCGGAAATTCTTGAAAGGATTTTCCGACATATTGCCAGCCTCGATACTCTTCTCTATCTCAGCCATAAGCTCCTCAACCGATCCGATGCACTTGAGCTCCTGTCGATCCTCCGTAGCCCAGATGGGCAGCGGCGTACCCCAGAAGCGCGAACGCGAGAGGTTCCAGTCGTTCAGGTTCTCCAGCCACTTGCCAAAGCGACCCGTACCGGTCGATTCGGGCTTCCACTGGATCGTCTTGTTAAGCTCCATCATGCGCTCCTTCATGGCCGTCGAGCGGATGAACCACGAGTCGAGCGGGTAGTAGAGCACCGGCTTGTCCGTGCGCCAGCAGTGGGGGTAGTTGTGGACGTGCTTCTCGATCTTGAAGGCCTTGTTCTGCTCCTTGAGGCGGATGGCTATATAGACATCGAGCGTCTCGGCAGCCGCGGCGGCCTTCTCGTCGTACTTGCCGTCGGGGTTGAACTGCGGATCGTAGGCGTTCTTCACATAACGACCCATATACTCCTCGTAGGCGGCCGTATCCACGCACTCCGCAACGAACTGCTCGTCCAACTCCTCCGTGAGGTAGAATTTACCCGTCAGATCGACCATCGGGCGCGTCTCGCCACGCTTGTTGATCATGTAGAGGGCCGGCACTCCGGCAGCGCGTGCCACAAAGGCATCATCAGCACCAAACGTCGGGGCGATATGGACGATACCCGTACCATCCTCGGTCGTAACGTAGTCACCCGGAATTACGCGGAAAGCCTTCTCCGAGGCCACCTGCCACTGCTTGTCCGAAATCATCTCCACGGGCTTCACCCAGGGGATCAGCTGCTCGTAGTGCATACCCACGAGGTCCGTACCCTTGTACTCGCCCACGATGCGGTAGGGGATGAGCTTGTCGCCGGCCTTGTAGTCCTCCAACTTCAGCTCGGCAGCCTTGGGGTTGAAGTGGTTCTTCACAAGCTCCTTGGCCAGGACAACCGTGATCTTCTCACCCGTGTAGCCGTTGAAGGTCTGTACGGCCACATAGTCGATCTTCGGGCCTACGCAGAGCGCCGTGTTCGAGGGGAGCGTCCAGGGGGTTGTTGTCCAGGCGATGAAGTAGGGCGTACCCCACGCGGCCATTTCGGGCTTCGGATCGACCATCTTGAACTGCGCCACCATCGTCGTATCCT
>CAZWHN010000153.1:0-4220 GCA_964633635.1 uncultured Alistipes sp.
ATGAAGATTGGCGACGTTGAGTATCAGGGCGATAAGATCAAGGCTATCTTCTACTACATTGCCGAGGGTCGAGTCGATTTCCGCGAGTTGATCAAGGTCTTTGCCGAGCGTTTCCACATCCGCATCGAGATGAAGCAGATCGGCGCACGTCAGGAGGCGGGCCGCATCGGCGGCATCGGTGCCTGCGGACGCGAGTTGTGCTGTGCCTCGTGGGTGTCGAGCTTCTCGAGCGTTACGACCAACGCTGCCCGTGTGCAGGATATTTCGCTCAACCCGCAGAAGTTGGCTGGCCAGTGCTCGAAGCTGAAGTGCTGCCTGATGTACGAGTACGACGTCTATGCCGACGCACGCCAGACTCTGCCGCGTGTGCGCGAGCCATTGCAGGCTATGGATGGCGAGTACTATTTGGTCAAGACCGATATTTTGGCTCGCACGATGTCGTTCAGCAGCAGCAAGGATGCTATGGTGAATGTGGTTACAATTCCCACCTCGCGTGTGCGCGAGATTATCGCCGCCAACCGTGCTGGCCGCAAGGTCGATTCGATTGCCGACGTGAACGATATGCCCACGGTGGAGGAGCCCACATTCCGCACCGAGGAGGATAGCATCACCCGTTTCGATAATCAGAATCGCCGTCGTCGCAACCGTAATCGCCGCGACAAGGATCGTCAGAAGGATAGAAACCGCCAGGCCAAGCCCGCCGACAAGGAGGCTACGCAGGCAAAGGAGCAGCGCGAAGGCAAGGAGCAGCGTGAGGGACGCGAGAATCGTGAGGGACGCGAGCGTCGTCGCGATCGTCAGCGCCAGCCTCGAAATCAGCAGGAGGGGGCAGCAACCGCAGCTTCAGCAGGCGAAAATGCAGCACCCGCACAGCAGGGTGAGGGTCAGCGCACGGAGGGTCAGCGCGACGGACAGCGTCGTGATCGTCGTCGTTCGGGCCGTTCACGCAACCGCGGCGAGGGACACAACGGCCAGCGTGCAGAGGGTCGTGATGGCCAGCGCACCGAGAACCGTGCAGAGAACCGTGGCGAGCATAACTCGCCCCGCCCCGCCGAGAAACGCGAAGCAAAACAAGAGTAACAATGTTTCAGGCTCTCAAACTCCGCACCGTGGTAGCCACCGTTGTGGCGCTAATGGGCTTTACGCAATGTAACGTGAGCAAGAATAGCGTTGAGATGCAGAGCGTCGATATGCGCGGATGGACTGAGCCTGTGACGGTTACATATCATAACATCGACACCACCACGCTACGCACGATAAGCCTCGCGTTACACGTCAATCGCCTCTACACCGAGGAGCAGATCGAGGTCGAGGTATGCCTTATGAGCCCCGACTCGTTGCGTCACACCGAGCTTATTGCCGTGCCCACCCCAGCCGAGTGGCCCAACCGCACGGCCTCGAAGATGGATGTCGAGGTGCCTTACCGTCGAGAGGTGAAGATGCGTTGCGCGGGCGACTACATCGTCACCATAACCCCCAACCGCAGCGTGCAGGGCATCGAGGCGGTGGGAATTAATTTTCAATCGAACAAATAGACCAAAAAGTGGGAAAAGATAAACTCAAACGATTTGCCGAGAACCTCACATTCGAGTGTATGGTACAGCCCGAATTCGAGGATATTTTTCACAAGGATCACCCCCTGAAGGGTCGCTGGCACAGCGATTTCTTCCACAACGACAACCCCATCATCCTGGAGCTCGGTTGTGGCAAGGGCGAGTACACCATAGCGCTTGCCGAGCGTAACCCCAACGCCAACTACATCGGCGTGGACATCAAGGGTGCGCGTATGTGGCGCGGAGCGAAGACCGCCACCGAGAATGGGATGCGCAACGTGGCCTTCCTGCGCACACGCATCGAGTTCATCAACTCATTCTTCGCCGAGGGCGAGGTGGCCGAGATTTGGATCACCTTCCCCGACCCGCAGCTCAAGACTCGCCGTGCGAAGAAGCGCCTCACGTCGCCCATCTTTTTGGAGTACTATGCGCAGTTCCTCGCTGCCGATGGCTGGATCAACCTCAAGACCGACTCGCAGCACCTCTACGGCTACACGAACGAGGTTGTGCGCCACTTCTCGCTGCCGTGCGAGGCGTCGAACAACGACATCTACGGCACCGGCTATGCCGACGCCGAGCTATCGGTCAAGACGGCCTACGAGACCAAGTTCCTGCAGCGTGGTCTGCCCATCACCTACACACGATTCTCACTGGCGGGTGGCCGCGAATTCCCGATGTTCGAGTGGGAGGAGGATGAGAAGTTAGAAAAAGACAACGAGGAGGCACGAATCGGAATCAGCAAGTGCTAACCGAGGGGGGGAGAAGAGAAGAGAGAAGAGAGATGGAGATATTGAAAAATATTGCTCTGTACTTGTTGTTGCTCATAGCGATGGTCGTCTGCGGAACTGCCGTTCTGAAGATCTACGATCTTGTGCTGAATTTAGAGTTTGAGAATATCTGGATGTCTGGATTCAAAGTGGGGCTTATCGCTTGGATCCTTATGCTGATATACGTTTATTACCGTCGATCGAAGGTTAAATAAAAACTCCCCCACGCCATCGGCACGGGGGAGAGTGATAATAAACCTTAAAATTTTCAACTATTTCTCCATTTCACGTCTTAAGTGGGTAAACCACTATTTCACAATCACATAACGCAGTGCGCGACCATTGGGATATACTCCGTCGATACTCTCCACATTGTCGCTCAAGCGCTGCAAATCCTTGATCGAGGTGACGGGGCGATCGTTGATGTAGGTGATCACAAAGCCCTCCTTCACACCCGAGCGGCCCAGCAAACCGTCACGATCAACGCTCGTAACCTGCACACCACCACGGATCTCCAACTTCTCCTTAAGGCTCTGGCCCACATCCGAGAACTTACCGCCCAATGCCTCGGCCACATCCATCGTGTCGGCCGTCACGGGCTCAGCCTTGCCTACCTTATTCTTAAGCGTCACGGTCACCTTCTTCTCGATGCCGTTGCGGTTGTACTCGATGGTAATCTTATCGTTGGGACGACGCTGCGCCATCTTCTCGGTCATAGTCGATGCATCGTTGGTCTTGGTGCCGTCGATTGCGGTGATGATGTCACCCTTGCGCAGACCAGCATCCTCGGCTGCACCTCCCTCGACAACCTCGTCAACATAGAGTCCGCCCGTCTTCGAGATACCCAACTCCTCGCCCAGCTGCTCGATGAACAGATCGTCGATAGCACGATAGCGGATGCCGAGCATAGCACGCTGTACGACACCATACTCCTTAAGATCGACCACTACTTTACGCACGATGGTCTCAGGCACGGCAAACGAATAGCCAACGTAACTACCCGTAGATGACTTGATTACGGTATTGATTCCAACCAGCTCGCCGCGCGTATTCACCAGCGCACCACCCGAATTACCCGGATTCACGGCTGCATCGGTCTGGATGAACGACTCGACACGCAACTCGTCGGGGATAACGCCCAACTGACGAGCCTTCGCGCTGACGATACCTGCCGTGATGGTCGATTGCAGATCAAACGGAGAGCCGATAGCCAGCACCCACTCTCCCAGACGCAGATCGTCCGAGTTACCAAATGCGAGCGTAGGCAGATCAGTCTCATTGATCTTGATCAGCGCCACGTCGGTCGTGGGGTCGGTGCCGATCAGCTTTGCATCGAACGTACGTCCGTCGTTGAGCTTCACCTTTAGCTTGGTGGCCTCCTCGATGACGTGGTTGTTGGTCACGATGTAACCATCCGACGAGATGATCACGCCCGAACCACCCGAACGCTGTTCGCGGGTCTGCGGCTCACCATACGAACCACCGCCACCACCGTAGGGGATTCCGAAAAACTCGAAGAAGGGATCATATCCACCACGCGAACGACCTCCATACTGCACCTCGCGGATCGACTCAATGTTCACCACCGCCTTCACAGCGTTCTCGGCTGCATAGGTAAGGTCGGGGTACTGATCGGCCTGATATGATGCGAAATGCGTTCCCGCCTTAGGCGAGGAGTCGCTCCAATCCACCGTGGTTGAGGCGGCGGGGCCAAATACTCGACCCGCCATATATCTATTTACACTCAGTGCGGTTATACCACCTGCGAGAGCCGACACTGCGACAGCTCCCAAAACAACTAATGCCGTCTTTTTCATAATAACACAGATAATTAATGTTTATAATTCAAATTGGGCAAGTTTCCTCATAGGCTGAATATCTTTGTTTTACTCATTTGCTC
>CAZWHN010000154.1:0-4197 GCA_964633635.1 uncultured Alistipes sp.
TGCTCGTATGCCCGTTTGAACTCCTCTACAACATCGTCCATCATTGACTCTATATAAATATAGCCAACGCTATCGATGATTGTATTGTGGTATGCTTGCGGTGTGTTGTTCTCAGGAGCGCAGTTTAGGGTAATTCAATAGTTACATTTTCCTCACCTCGGCGTATATCGCAAGTAATAAGCGAGTCTGTTGGAGATGTGAACACCGCAACTTGAGTTCGTCGGAGTCTATAATTCTCGGTTGATGCTGAAGTGTATTTTTGTCTTTTACCTATATATTTATCAATAGGAATACCGTTTATGGCTACAATTTCGTCTTTGTCGCAAAAACCGCAATTTATAAGATGCTCACTCGGTTTGTCAATAAACACCCTATCTTTGATGATTGTTGGATAATACTGCGCTGAATAAACTTTGAACGATGCACTTGCGTGCCGATATTCAGAGATGCAAAATACTCGCTGAGCAACATTGCGTAATCTGTCTTAGTCTGTACTTCATCTCCGATGCGGTTGGCAAATGAGGTGTAGAGAGAGTCTATGTCGTAACTTTTTTGCTCGTAGAGCGAGCACTCCTCCAATACTTGTTCGTGGATGCTCCTAAAATCCTCGGCAAAATTCTCAGGCTCGACGGGTATCTCCGCAATATAATATGGTTTGTACTTCTCATTCTCTTTAAGTTCCTGCTCAGCAACCCATTCTATCAATTCGTCTTTGAAAAGTGTAACTGATAGCACAAGTGCCAATCCGAGTAGGCCGATTAAAGATAGTTAACCCAATTAGAAAGGACTTCAATATTTTCATAATTGTTTTTACATTGTATAATCCTCGATATTCCTAAATCCTAACAGCAGATCGCGCACGGCCATACGGCGCTTGCCTGCCACCTGAATTTCGCCTATGGCGATCCATCCATCAGCACAGGCCACCTCGAGCGTTGTGCCACGCCCATCGGAGCGGATCGTGCCTGCCGATTCGTTGTGGCTGTCGGGGCTGAACGACACTGTGAAGATCTTTGCCGAGCCCTTCTCCTCACCCGCGAGATACATCGGTGTCCACGCCGCAGGATAGGGCGAGAGTCCGCGCACGAAATTCACTATGCGCTCACCCTCCCACGTCCAGTCGATGCGGCAATCATCCTTGAAAATCTTTGGGGCGGGACGCAGCGTAGCCTCGTCGATGTGCATCTGCTCGATGGGGGTAAAATCCTGCGCAGCAATACGTTCTACGGTATCGACCACTAAATCGCAACCCCTTGTCATCAGCTTGTCGTACATCGTGCCGATGTTATCTTCGGGTAGAATAGGCTCCACCTGCTGACCGATGATTGCGCCCTTGTCGATCTCGTGGTTGAGCAGGAAGGTTGTTATTCCTGTCTCCTTCTCGCCATTGATAATCGCCCAGTTGATGGGTGCTGCGCCTCGATACTGTGGCAGCAACGATGCGTGCAGGTTGAAGGTGCCATACTTGGGCATCGACCACACCACCTCGGGCAGCATACGGAATGCGATGACAATACCCAAATCGGGCTGCAAAGCTCGCAGACTCTCCACGAACTCCTCGTCGCGCAGTCGCACAGGCTGCAGGATCGGAAGTCCCAACTCGCGGGCTGCCACCTTAACGTCACTCTCGTGCATCTTCTGTCCGCGTCCTGCGGGTTTGTCGGGCGTGGTCACTACGGCCACGATGTTGTACCCCTCGCTGACCAAGCGACGAAGCGACGCCACGGCAAATTCGGGCGTACCCATAAATACTATGCGTAGATCTTTTCCTCTCATTTTAAGCCTGTTTTTGTTTTCTTCGGCGGCCAAGACGCCCTTTTATTTCGCCACACTTTCGCCACACGGCCGATTGTGTGATGCGGTTTGTGATGGGCGATAGGTATGGCGAAAGGCGCTCCTTGATGGCCATATATTTGCCGTAATACCAATCGGTGTCGAGCAACGACGAGTCGTTCGTCGCCTTGATTAGCAGGTAGATGGCTATGGGTGTCAGCACAATGGAGGATACCCACATACCCATCAGCGAACTCCACTGTCCCTCCGTGGCGGCCTTCTCGCCCGATATGGTGATGATGTAATAGATCACAAAGAAGAATACCGAAATCACGATCGGCGTACCCAAACCGCCCTTGCGGATGATGGCTCCGAGTGGCGCACCGATCAGGAAGAAGATGATCACCGAGATGGGCAATGCGAGTTTGCGATGCCAATCGTTCTTACTCTTATAGAGCAACGTGAGAGCATCTTTGGTCATTGTCTCGTCGAACGAGAATGCGTTACGCGACTCCAGTGCCGATGCGTGTGCCGTGTTCCAGATGTCGTTCTTCTGGCGTATCGAGAGCTTCGAGATCGAATCCAGCAGATTCATATCGACAAAGCCCGTCTTATCCTTCTTGAGCGAGTCGGGAAGTATCGTGACTTGAATATCCCGTGCAAAGAGGTGGGTGCGCAACAGCGGCTCATAAGATTTTGCCATCGACTCCGTGACGGCCATATCGAGCGAGTCGATCGAATGTTGCAACTCGCGGATATTCTTCGTCTGCGAGCCGTTGATCATCTCGTTGTTGTCGGTGCGTTGGAAGTCGAATCCCTCCATCGGGATGGTTATGTCCTGCACGTCGAACTTATCGTGACGTAGGGCGTTTTTGGTGTACCATTGGTTGTTGCGCGTGTGCTGGTAATTGTCACCATTATAGAGCGTTACAAGTAGGTAGCGCTTGTCGTCCGAGAGGCGTATGTAGCCGCTCTCGGCTATGGTGGTGGTCATATTTCCTCCTGCCGAGCGGTTGTCGTATATCAGCACATTGTCCAGCTTGCCCGTGGCGGGATCTTGATGCTCGACACGGATACTCATATCGTCGATACCGTTGAAGAAGAGTCCATCCTTCAGCTCCAGCACCTGCTTCTGACGGCGGATGTCGATCAGAATGCTGGTCATCTTGCGGTTGGCGTATGGCACAAGGTTGTTAACGAGGAAGAAGCTGGCGATCGACATCAGCAATGTTACCCATATCAGCGGCTTCATAATTCGCATCAGCGACATTCCCGACGACTTCATCGCCTGCAACTCGAAGTTTTCGCCAAGATTACCCATTGTCATAATCGCAGCCAGCAACATAGCCAGCGGTAGACCCAACGGGATGAGGTTGATGGTGGCGTAGAGCAACAGCTCGATGATCACGCCCAAGCCCAGACCTTTACCCGTCAGCTCGTCGATGTAACGCCACAGGAAGTTCATCATCAACACAAAGGTGATGATGAAAAAGGTGAGTACCAAGGGCCCAAGGTATGACTTGAGGACTAATCTATGTATTGTTTTGAGTCGCATTCGGCTGTTTTTTGCTTTGCAAAGATAGCAGTTTTGCCGTAATAAGCATTACGGTAAGTATAAATATTATGCACGTTCCGGGCGGAACTTCCCAATTATAGCTCGCTACGAGTCCTCCGACAGCCCCCACGGTGGCGATTATCGAGGCCCAGAGGGTGATTCGAGGATAGGATTTTGTGAATGTGTTGGCCGTGGTTGCGGGGATCGTGAAGAGCGAGAGCAACAGCACAATTCCCATAATGCGTATGGCCAGCACGATGGTCACAGCCACAATCACCGACAGCAGATACGATGCCGCACGGGCAGCTATTCCCTGACTTGCGGCGAAGTCGCGGTCGAAGGCGAGATACATCATCGGTCGCCACCACAATAGGCTTCCTACTATGCACAGCAGCGTGAAGAGCCCGAGCAACGCCACATCCTCGGTTGTGACGGTCACGATGCTGCCGAACATATAACTCGCCAGATTACCCGACGTGTAACCAGGCGTGAGGCTCATAAATAGCGCTCCGATGGCCATTCCGATCGACCAGATGATGCCGATGGCCGAGTCCTCGCGTATCTTGCCGCGGTCGCTGGCCCACTCGATACCCACGGCCGAGAGCGTTGCGAATGCCATCGCACCTCCGATGGGATTCACCCCTGCCCACAGAGCCATACCCAACCCTCCGAACGAGGCGTGGGTGATGCCGCCGCACAGAAAGACCATACGTCGCGCCACGACGTAGGTGCCCACGATGCCACAGGTTATGCCAGCAAAGATGGCCGCCAAGAGTGCGTTGGCCAAGTAGCGATACTCGAATATGTCGATAAAAAATTCCAAAACGTGTAAAAAATCCCTGCAAATTTACTCTAAATATCGGATTGCG
>CAZWHN010000155.1:0-4082 GCA_964633635.1 uncultured Alistipes sp.
ACCCGTGACCCTCGGCTTGGGAAGCCGATGCTCTACCAACTGAGCTATTACCGCATAACGTGGAGCAACTTCAGGGCGTGTGACATCCCGCCCAACTCCTGCTCCGACGACAAATCTACGAAAAAAATCACAATCTTATCCTCGCCGTGCGGAATAAATAAAAAAAGTGCCTCGATTAAATCTTTTCTTGCCCTTTTGCGTCATATATTTGAACGCGCGTTTTCAAGCAACACAAACCGAAAACAAAATTAGTTATGAAACCTTTTTCAAACTCTTCAGACGCAGAGCCCTCGCAAGTGAACGACGTCGTGACGGCGGAGCTGCAATCGCTCTATCGCTACGCCTGCTATCGGCTGGGCAACAGGGAGGCGGCTCGGGACGCAATTCAGGAGCTGTATCTGGCGCTCCATCTGCGAGATACCCGCCACATCCGCAACCTGCGTTGCTACATCTATCGTGCCCTTGCTAACCGTTGCACGCAATATCTGCGTGAGCAGCAGCGACGCCACTTCGTGGATGTGGCCACGGTGGGTGACCTCCGAGCCGACGACCTCTCACCCGCCGACTACGAGCAGGAGCAGGCTCTCATCGGGCGGCTGCTTGGCCTGATCCCCGACGAGCAGAGCGAGGTGATACGTCTGCATCTGCACGGCAACCTGAGCTTTGCCGACATTGCCGAGGTGTTGGAGATCCCGCTCCCGACGGCAAAGTCGCGCTATCGCTACGGCATCGAACATCTGCGCCGAGAGCTTCAACGACAAGGATTAATTTAATTAAAAAGAGCAAAATTATGAAAACCGAACAGCAGAATAACAATTTTCAGGAGTTGGACCAGCGCATCGAGCAGCTACTTACTCCGCGTTTTGTCCCCTCGGCCGAGGAGTTGAGACTACCTATCCAACCACGTCGCAAGTCGCCCGTATGGCTTAATATGCTGCGTATAACGGGTGTGGCGGCGGCCATCATTGTGGGACTATTCATCGTTATAGAGCCCTCAAACGAGGCTACTGCAAAGACAAATGAGGAGGTCATTGCCGAGGCCTTGTCTACATTGCGGAATTCTGATGCATTTAGAGTTGATTTCACAATGAAAGCTACGGAAAATAACAATGGCGATGATACAGAGTACTACAAGTGCGATCCCAATGGAAAAGATATTAATGGCACTTTGACACTGCTTAAATCTGGAGATAATGAGTATATGCGCATAGAGTGGAGCAGTGGCGTAGTACAACTCTTTGACGAGGAAAATATGCGTTACAAAATGTGGCATAACGGGGATCTTAAATGCGATATGGAATGTAGTTCATTCATTTTTAAACTCCGCGGACTCGTATCCTTGGCTGGGGCGAAGGCTATAATTAAAACGGCGGATGTGTCAATGAATATAGAGGAGTCTGGCGACAACATACAAGTTAAAGTTGTTAATGAAGATAGCTCTGTGGAACTTGGAGGAGTATTTTCTCGAAAAAATGAAGAGTTAATTGAGTGTGGAGTAAGGATGCGTCCTGCGACGGGCGATTGGATAAAGGTGCTGTCGGCCAAGATCGAGTATAACCACCCTGTTAGTGTTGATGCGATTTGCGCTGCACCGAAAAAATAAGAACCATTTGCATATTAATATAACGACGAGAGCCTGTTCCGCAGAACAGGCTCTCTTTTCGCCCTGAGGCGATAAATAGTAATTTGGTTTTTGTAGCAAGGGCGTGTGGCCGACGGCATCGCTGTCGCGGCCTCGCCCTTGTGGTGTATGCGTTTTTACTTCGCAATCTTTGCAATCGACTCCAAGTTCTTCGGATTGTCAATCTTCTTGCCCTCGGGCGTATAGACATACTCGATGCGGTCGGCGAAGTACTCCTCCACCTTGCCGCGCACAACCTTCATCGTGCTGTTCACCAATCCGTTCTGCTCGGTGAAGGGCTCGCCCACGATAGCCAGCGCGCCGGGCAACCAGCGGTCGGGGAACTCGTCGGCAAACTGACCGCCCGTGCGGTACTTGTCAACCTCCGCACCGATGGCTTTCGCAGCCACACGCAACGACTCCTCGTCGCTCTTGCCGCCCAAGATCTGACGCATAGCCTCGCGGTTGGGCACTACGATGGCCGAAGTGTAGGGGCTCTGGTTGTTGTAGATTATCACCTGATCGATCAGCGGCGACTTATCCACAATAGCCTCCTCCATACCCTCGGGGCTGTACTTCTCGCCATCGGCCGAGATCAAGAGGCTCTTGAAACGACCCAGAACGTAGAGGAAACCATCCTCGCCCATATAGCCCATATCGCCCGTATAGAGCCAGCCATCCTTCACGGTGTCGGCCGTGGCTGTGGGATTCTTCCAGTAGCCTGCCATCACATTCTCGCCCTTGATGACGATCTCGCCCTTAACGCCTACGGGCATCTCCTTGCCCTCCTCGTCCAAGATCTTCAGCTCCAGGGGCTGGATAACCTTACCCGACGAGCCAAAGCGGTGACGACCTGCGCCGAGCGAGTTGGCCGAGATGATGGGGGTAGCCTCCGACAGACCGTAGCCCTGCAACATAGGCATACCTACGGCGTAGAAGAAACGCTGCAACTCCGAGTCCAGAAGCGCACCGCCGCCGACGAAGAACTTGATGTTGCCACCAAAGCCTGCACGCACCTTCTCGAAGAGGATCTTGTCGAACAGCGCCACCAGCGGCTTGAGCATAAAACGCCAGCCCTTACCCTTGGTGTAACCGTCCTGATTGTACTCGTAAGCCACCTTCAGAGCGAACTTAAAGAGCTTCTCAACCTTGGGACCCTGCTTCTTAATCGAGGTCTCGATCGACTTGCGGAAGTTCTTAGCTAACGCGGGCACCGACAACAGAACGTGGGGCTTCACCTCCTTGATATTGACGGGGACATTCTTCAGCGTCTCCATCGGAGTGCGTCCCACCTGCGTGGTGGCCACCGAGGCACCGCAAGCGATCATAATATAGAATCCTGCAACGTGAGCAAAGCAGTGGTCCAGAGGCAGGATAATGAACATCGTGTAATCCGAAGGGATAGAGATTCGTGTGAGCGCCTGCTCGACATTGGCCGTGTAGTTGCGGTGCGTGAGGATCACGCCCTTGGGGTCGGCCGTAGTGCCCGAGGTGTAGGTGATGGTGGCGTAGTCGTCGTTCTGCGTCGCCTGACTAATCATCAAGAACTCCTCGCGGTGATCCTTCAGGTATGCCTCACCCTTGGCCATAAGCTCCGAGAGATACATCTCGCCCTCCTCCAGAGGAGTCTCGCAGTCGAAGACGAAGATGTGCTTAATCAGCGGCAGCTGCTCGCGGATCTTGCGGAACTTGGGCAGCTGGTTGCGTGAGACGAAGATGCCGACAACCTCGGCGTGACGCAGACGGAACAGCAGGTCGTTAGCCTCCTCCAACTTCACCGACAGGGGTACGCTGATAGCGCCCGCATAGAGCAAACCGAGCTCCGAGATGATCCAGTTGTTGCAGCCCTCGGCCAAAATCGAGATGGTCTGCTTGGGCTGGATGCCGAGCGAGGCCATACCCGCACCCACCTTCAACGCCAAATCGCGTGTCTGGGCGTAGGTCGTAGGCTGGAACTCGCCGTTGTGCTTCTCCAAAAGGAAGGTGCGCTCGCCAAATTTGGCAACCGACTCTTCAAAAAGATCAATAATTGTTTTCTTCATATCTAGTAATATTTTGTTTTTGCGGTTATAGGTTATGTGCGTCGCGGCATCAGCCACTCTTTAATCCATCTTCAGCACAGCGAGGAAGGCCGACTGGGGTACCTGCACCTGACCCACCTGACGCATACGCTTCTTACCCGCCTTCTGCTTCTCTAGCAGCTTACGCTTACGAGAGATATCACCTCCGTAACACTTCGCTGTCACATCCTTACGCACAGCCTTCACGGTCTCGCGGGCGATGATCTTCGCACCGATGGCGGCCTGAATGGCGATGTCAAACTGCTGGCGGGGGATCAGTTCCTTGAGTTTCTCACACATCTTACGACCGAAGTCGTACGAGTGGTCGGCATAGATCAGCGACGAGAGGGCATCCACAGGCTCGCCGTTGAGCAGAATATCGAGCTTGGCCAGCTTCGAGG
>CAZWHN010000156.1:0-4025 GCA_964633635.1 uncultured Alistipes sp.
TTTTGTAATCCTATTCCCGCATATTTACGGGCGTGCAAAGATAGTAATTATTTTTCAGATAAAACAATATCCCGTGAAATTATTTCTAACTTTCTCATTAAAAAAGCCATACCGAGGCTCTCGATGCTCTGCGGTATGGCTTTCGGGGCTACATTTTTCTTAAATATTCGGCCAACACATCATCATCGGCCTCGATCGGGGTGAATTTTCGTTCCTTTCTCACCGCTTCGGCCAATGCCGCAGGCAGCACGGGCTCCTGCGAAGTGGCTCGACGTGTCACATCGCCAAACTTTGCGGCGTGAGCCGTCGAGAGGTAGAACCCATCCACGCCCATCTGCTCCGATGCGAGGTATCCCACCGCACTATGCGGATCCGAGAGGTAGCCGTAGCGACTATGGATCTCTCCGATTCCCTGCTCGATCTGCTGATCGTTGCACGAGAAACCCCGTAGCTCCGATCGCAGCGCCTCGAAGGAACCATCGCAGAGTCCCATCATACGCTCGAAGTTACTCGGGTCACCAACGTCCATTGCATTGGCCACGGTCTGCACCGATGCACGGGGACGATACTGCTGCGAGAGCAGATACTCGGGCACCACGTCGTTGGCGTTCGATGCCGCCACAAAACCTTTGAGCGGGAGTCCCATTCGGCGGGCAAACATACCAGCCGTAAGGTTGCCATAGTTACCACTCGGCACAACGACCGTCGGGCAGTCGCGCCCCGTGGCACGCTTCCACGCGCAGTAGCCATAGAAATAGTAGAACGACTGCGGCAGCCAACGCAGGATATTGATCGAGTTGGCCGAGGTCACACGCACCTCACGACGCAGCGCCTCATTGCGAAAGACACTCTTCACCATACGCTGGCAGTCGTCGAACGTGCCGCGCACCTTCAGGGGGTGGATGTTGCGTCCGAGTGTGGTCATCTGCGCCTCCTGCAAGGGGCTGACCTTGCCATCGGGATAGAGAATCACTACGCGCACACCCTCCACGCCATAGAAACCGTGAGCCACGGCACTGCCCGTATCGCCCGACGTGGCGGTGAGGATCGTAAGCTCGTGCCCATCGTTTAGCAGGCCCATCATACGCCCCATAAAGCGTGCGCCAAAATCCTTGAACGCGAAGGTAGGGCCGTGGAATAGTTCGAGCGTATGACGCTCCTCGGAAAAGCTATGCAGTTCGATCGGGAAGTCGTAGGCATAACGCACGACACGCTCCACAGCCTCGGGATCGAGGTCATCGAAGAGCTGCTGCGCCAAGTAGGTCGCCATATCGGCATACGAACGCTCGGCCAAAGCCTCCACCAAAGCCATATCTACCTGCGGCACCCGCTCGGGCAGGAACAATCCGCCATCGGGAGCCAACCCCACAAACGCCGCATCGGCGAGGGTAAACATCTGTCGAGAGTCATCTCGTGTACTATAATATCTCATTGCTACAATTCTATTCGTTCAACACTCGTGCGCCGATGTTCGACACCTTCGACACATAAACATCTGATCCCACCTGAGCAAAATGCTCGCGCATCACCTCGCCCACACGAGCCGCCACGTCCATATCGGCCGACAGCGCAAAGACCGACGGGCCTGCGCCCGAGATATTGAATGCCAAAGCGCCCACGGCCATCACCTTCTCGCGCAATAAATCGAAACCCGGGATAAACTGCTTGCGATAGGGCTCCACCACCACATCGCGCATAGCACGTCCCACAAGATATACATCGCCCAGCGAGAGGCCAGCCACCAGACCAGCCACATTACCCCACTGCTCGACGGCCATACGCAACGGAATCTGCTTGGGCAGCACCTCGCGTGCCATACGCGTGCTGACCATAATAGCGGGATGTGCCACCGTGCAGCAGAAGTTATCGGGCACGGGCAGGCGCACAATATCCAACGGATGGTAGCCACGCATCAGCACCACACCACCCAAAATCGACGGGCCCACATTGTCGGCGTGAGGCGTGCCGCCGCTGATGAGCTTCTCGCCCTCCATAGCAAACTCCACCAGACGTTCGTCCGAGAAAGGGCGTCCCAACGCCACATTCAGCGCATAGACCGCCGCAGCCGACGAGGCGGCACTCGAGCCGATACCACTTCCTGGTGAGATCTTGCGCTCGATCTCCACGGTGATCTTCTTCGGCTCTCCATAGGCCGCCATCAAGGCACGCACGGCAGGCGTGATTACGTTCTTCTCCTTATCCTCGGGTAGCTCGACGTCGCTCAGATTGACAATCTCCAGAGAATCGCCATCCTCGACCTCGACGCTAATCACATCGCCCACGCCATCGAGCGTCATACCCATAATATCGAAACCGCAACCCATATTAGCAACCGTTGCGGGTGCAAATGCTCTAACTTTGTTCATCGCAATAGATTTTATTTCCCCACCACAACGCATAGGCCAAAACCCGCGCAGCGAGGAGTGTTTGTAAAAAAATGTAACCTTTGATTTTCGAGCCGAGCCCCGCGACCTTGGCAGAGCGGATGGCAACAGAGTGCCCATCGGCAAAAGATAACTACACCCCCACGGGGGTAATAGTTGTGGCGGTTGTGGTGGTAATAATGCCTGTTGTGAGGGTGCCACACGTCGAAATAGCGCCGATCGAGGTCGTCGCTGAGGATGTTGTTATGTGGTGACGAAGAGTCATTGTTTTACCATTAACCTAATGCAAATATATATTAAAAATTTTTAGTTTGCAACTTTTCGGACAAAAATATTACATTTTTTAATCGTTTTCAGGGGTGTGGCGGCGATATATGAGAGATATTTTGCTGATTGTGCGAATGTTAAGGTGGTTACGATTTAATATTTTATATAATTAATAGAGGATTCCCATCGTCGAACGCACAGCGTTCCCCGGGGAATGACGTTCTTTGTATTCATTTGCCGATGCCTCAACACATAGGTAGATTGCCACGAATTGTTCCAAGCCTCGCAATGACGCACCCGTAACGGGTGTTTTACATTTACTTTGCCGATGCCTCAACAGTACACAAAAAAAAGACTCGCCCCACTGGGACGAGTCTTTACTAAAATATCTTTGGTCGGATATATATAATATATAAGTATATCCACCCTCTGCCAGCTACGCCGACCAAGCGACCTCAATCAGCTCTTGCTGACCCGAGGGCTACCCTATATTACTGACCCAGGAACGCCAACAGGATACCAGCTGCAACGGCTGAACCGATCACACCCGATACGTTGGGACCCATAGCGTGCATCAGCAGGAAGTTTGCAGGATTCTCGGCCTGACCAACCTTCTGCGATACGCGGGCTGCCATAGGCACAGCCGACACACCTGCCGAACCAATCAGCGGGTTGATCTTCTCCTTAGAGAACATATTCATAACCTTAGCCAGAATCACACCACCACCAGTGCCAAGACAGAATGCCGTAACACCCAATACCATAATACCGATCGTCTGCCAGTTAAGGAAGTTAGCGGCGGTAGCCGTAGCACCTACTGAGATACCGAGGAAGATGGTAACGATGTTCATCAACTCGTTCTGAACGGTCTTGCTCAAACGCTCAACAACGCCACACTCCTTCATCAAGTTACCCAACATCAAGCAGCCAATCAAGGGAGCAGCTGAGGGCAACAAGAGTGAGATAATCATAGTCATAGCGATGGGGAAGATGATCTTCTCGGTCTTCGATACGGTACGCAACTGCTTCATCACAATCTTACGCTCCTCCTTAGTGGTCAGCGCCTTCATAATGGGGGGCTGGATCACGGGAACAAGAGCCATATAAGAGTAAGCTGCAACTGCGATGGGACCCAAGAGGTGGGGAGCCAACTTCGAAGTCAAGTAGATAGCCGTGGGACCGTCAGCACCACCGATGATACCGATTGAACCAGCCTCAGCGGGGGTAAAGCCCATAGCCGATGCACCGAGGAAGGTAGCGAAGATACCGAGCTGTGCAGCAGCACCCAGCAAGAGGCTCTTGGGGTTAGCGATCAGCGGACCGAAGTCGGTCATAGCACCTACACCCACGAAGATCAAGCAAGGATAGATACCG
>CAZWHN010000157.1:0-4013 GCA_964633635.1 uncultured Alistipes sp.
CCTTCTACACGATGCAGATCGACTTCAAGAGTGGCGACTATCGTTCGGTGGTGGCCTCGGGAGATGCGCTGATGCAGCGTACCACGCCCGAGCAGACGCTCCAGATCAACCGTATGATGGCCGAGTCGTGGTTTCAGCTGGACGACTATCCCTCGGCGGTGAAATACCTCAATGCCTATCGTGCAGCCGATGGCGATATGGGCCGCGTCGAGAACTATATTATGGGCTACTCGCTCTATCGTCAGACGCTATATGCGGAGGCGTTGCCCTATCTTCGTGAGGCGTGCGGTGCGGATGATCTTTTGACACAGAATGCCTCGTACCACTTGGCCGACTGCTACCTGCGTGCAGGCGATCGCACCAATGCAATGCACTCGTTTGCAATGGCTTCAAGTGCGCAGCACGACTCGTCGCTGGCTGAGGAGGCACACTTCAACTACGGTAAGTTGCAGTACGAATTAGGCGGTGGTCACTTCAACGAGGCTATCAACGTGTTGAGCCGCTACATCGCTCAATACCCCAACTCGGAGCGTCGTGAGCAGGCTCGACAGTTGCTCATTGCGGCCTACTACAACTCGCACAACTACGCCGAGGCATACGACGCAATCAAGAGTATGCCCAACCCCGATGGCGAGATGCTCTTGGCGTTGCAGAAGATAGCCTACTTCAACGGCCTGGAGGCCTACTCGGAGGGCGATTTGGCAACGGCCGAAGCATCGCTCGGCGAATCACTCACCGTCGGCTCTAATGCGAAGTACTCAGCTCTGGCCTCGTTTTGGTTGGGCGAGATAGCCTATTCGCGTGGCGATAGCGGGGTGGCATTGCAGCGCTACCGCAACTTCCTGGCCCGTGCCCCAAAGAGCGATCGCGAGTACGCTATGGCACAATACAACGTCGGCTACTGCTACTTCAACGCTGGCAATATGAGTGCCGCGGCCGATGCTTTCGAGTCATTCCTTTCGCTGTACCGAGGTCGCGACTCTTACTTCGCCGATGCCAATAACCGCTTGGGCGACGCCTACTACTCTGCTCGAGAGTTCGACCGTGCACTGGCTTGTTACGATCGAGCGATTGCAACCGATGCGTCGGAGCGATATTATGCTCAATATCAGCGTGCTATAACCCTCGGCGTACAGCGTAAGAACAACGATAAAATCGCACTCCTGCGCTCGATCGTCGGTGCCGACCGTGGCGACTATGTCGATGCTGCCACCTACGAACTCGGCCGCACCTTCATCTCGACCGAGAACTACTCGGAGGGTGTGCGTGTGCTGGAGGGTTTTGTGAACGATTATCCTAATTCGACCTACCACGCACAGGCTCTCTCGGACTTGGGCTTGGCGTATATGAACCTCGGCCAGCGCGAGAAGGCGTTGCAGTACTACGACCGTGTGGTGAAGGCCGAGCCGCAATCCTCGCAGGCGAAGAGCGCCTTGCAGGGTATTCGCGATATCTATATGGAGCAGGGTAATGCCGATGCCTACTTCGACTATGCCGAGCGTATGGGCTTGGAGGGCAATGTGAGCCAGATGACCCGCGACTCGATGTCGTATGCCGCGGCGCAGAAGCTCTACCTCGATAATAAACTCCCCGAGGCGGCGTCGAGCTTTAGTAACTACCTGATGAACTATCCGAAGGGTTATTACCGCAACGATGCCCTCTTCTTCCTCGGCGACTGTCAGGTGCGCGAGGGACGCGACGAGGAGGCCATTGCCACCCTCACACAGCTCGTTGCACAGGGCCAGACGCAATACTCGGAGCGAGTGCTGGATAAGCTCTCGTCGATGTGCTACAAGATGGAGCGCTATGGCGAGGCCGCCACGGCCTATCGTTCGCTGTACGACGTGACGCAGACCGCATCGGTGCGCACCAACGCCGCATCGGGCTATGTGGCCTCGACGTTGAAGGTGGCCGACGACAACGGCATCGTCGCTATGGCCGACGATGTGGAGCGTATGAGCGGTGTGAACGACGTGGCACTGCGCAAGGCTCGCCACGCCAAGGCTGCCGTGCTGAAACGTCGTGGCGAGAATCAGCAGGCGCTCGCTATCTACAAAACCCTCTCCACCGAGACCAAGAGTGCCGAGGGTGCCGAGGCGCGTTATATGCTCATCGAGGCTGAGTTTACGGCCAAGAACTACGATCGTGCCGAGAATATGGTCTATGAGTTCTCGGATAGCAAAACACCTCAGAACTACTGGCTCGCCAAGGCGTTCATCCTGCTGGGCGACATATATATGATCCGTAACGACTCTTTTCAGGCTCGTGCCACTTATCAGAGTGTGGTCGATGGCTACTCGCCTGCCGATGATGGCATCGTAGCCGAGGCCAAGGAGAAAATTGCTAAAATGGAGTAACAGATGAGACGACTGATTTATATGGCGGCTGTGGTGGCCGCAATGATATTCCCCGCCGTTGCGACGGCGCAGGTGTCCAAGCAGGTGGAGGTGTCGAAAGATTACACGCCGACGGTGGGTGCGGCGCAGAAGCTCTCGATCGTGCCCGATATGACCGACACGGTGACGATGCGCCCCGATGTCGATTACTCGATCACGCCCCGTTCGTACGAGACGTCGCTTATGACTGAGAACTTCAAACCAGCGACCATCACCTATTGGGACTTCTACCGTGCCCGTCCGCTCTATGCCCGTGCTGCGGTGGGTATGCCGTTGGCGAGCGAGGCCGACGCCTACATCTCGACCTACAACAAGGATCGTGGCTACGCTATGGCCTACCTTAACCATTGGGGCGACTACCGTCCTCGACGCAATATGTTAGGCGAGCGGGTGGAGGATAATACCTCGGAGATGAGCAACCGTCTGGGCGGTCGTGCGGGACTCTTCGTTGGGCGTCATCTGCTGGAGGTTGATCTCTATGGCGATCACCAGATGCGCCACCGCTATCCCACTACGGGTGCCGATATTATGTTTGGTCGTGCGGTGGGCAAAGTGCGTTTTGGCGACGACTTCACCGACCTGAGCCGCTGGAACTTCAACGTCGAGGTGGGCGGATCGTACTTTCTTAATGGCGTGGATGTGAGCGACTTCAACCAGTCCTCTCTCACTGCCGATGTAGCTCTGGCCAAGCGCACACGCGCTGGACATCTGCTGCGTCTGCACGCTGGCTACGACGGCATCTTCGGCTCGAAGGCGCTGAAGAACTACCGTAGCAACACCTTTATGGCTGGCCTGCGCTATGGCTTTGAACGTGAGCGATTTGAGTTCTTGCTCGGTGCCGACTACTATTACGACGATGTGGATGGCTCGACCGACTCGCCTCACCATATATTCCCCTATCTGCGTATGACGTGGAAGAATACGCCCGAGGGCTTTGTCCCCTTTGTCGAGGTGGATGGCGGCCTGAAGCACAACGACTTCGCTACGCTGATCTACACCAACCCCTACCTGCGTCCGACGAGCAGCGTTGCGGAGGCTCTGCCCTCGATGGCCAACGAGGCTTCGTACAACGGCCGTGTGGGATTCGGTGGTACGTTGGGCCGAGGACTCTTTTCGTATAGTCTGTCGGCAGAGCTCTCGCTCGCCAACGACCACGCCTATTGGTATAACTACGGTGCCGACTACTACTTCGTGGATGCCTATCAGCACTCGCTGCATATCGACCTGAATGCCAAGTTGCGTCCCATCGGTTGGTTCGAGGCCGAGGTCAATGCGGGCGTCTATGCGTGGGAGAATTACGACGACTTCTACGCCAGCCGTCCCTCGTTTGAGGCGGGGTTGGATCTGCGCTACATCGGTCGAAAGATCCGTGCCGAGGTGGGTGTGGGCTATCGTGGCCCGATCAATTGGATGACGCTGACGGATGTGGCCGAGGACTCAACGCCGCAACTGCAGAAGGTGCGCACCGAGGGTACTTTGCTTGTGAATGCCGAGGTCGAGTGGCGCGTCAACGACCGCTGGGCCGTATATGCCGAGGGCCGCAACCTTGCGGGTAGCGACGTTTACGACTGGCTCTGCTACTACCGCGACACGGCGCAGGGATTGTTAGGAGTGAAG
>CAZWHN010000158.1:0-3978 GCA_964633635.1 uncultured Alistipes sp.
AAGCAGGTGCTGGTGCTGGCTTTGGGTCACAAGAAGGCGCGTGCTGTGCAGCAGTGTGTCGAAGGTTCGGTGTCGCACGCTTGGACCATCACAGCCTTGCAACTCCATCAGAAGGGTATTTTGGTGTGCGATGAGGCTGCCGTGGGCGAGCTAAAGGTGAATACCTATCGCTACTTCAAGGATATTGAGAAGGATAACCTCTAACGATTAGCACTATGTCAAACATCCCCACACCCCACATCGGAGCCCACGAGGGCGAGATCGCCGAGCGAGTGATTATGGCGGGCGATCCGTTGCGTGCCAAGTTTATGGCCGAGAATTTTTTGGAGAATCCCGTGCAGTACAACGCCGTGCGTGGTATGTTGGGCTATACGGGCACCTATAAGGGCAAGCGCGTCTCGGTGCAGGGCCACGGTATGGGCATCCCCTCGATCGGCATCTACACCTACGAACTCTTTAACTTCTACGGCGTTAAGCGCATCATCCGCACCGGCTCGGCAGGAGCCTATCATCCCGAGTTGCAGTTAGGCGATGTGGTGATCGGCATAGGAGCCTCGACCGATTCGTCGTATGGTGCGCAGTATAATCTGCCTGGCACGTTCGCACCGACGGCTGACTTCTCACTGGCGCGTGCGGCGGTGGAGAAGGCCGAGAAGATGGGTGTGCGTTATCGTGTGGGTAATATCCTCTCGAGCGATGTCTTCTATGGCGACGATGGCGATCGCTGGCGCGAGTGGCAGAAGATGGGTGTGCTGGCCGTCGAGATGGAGGCTGCGGCACTCTATATGAACGCCGCCCGAAGTGGCAAAGAGGCACTCTGCATCTGCACCATCTCGGATTCGCTCGTCACGCGTGAGGCCTCGTCGGCCGAGCAACGCCAGACCTCGTTTACCAATATGATGGAGATTGCGTTTGACATTATATAATATAGTGCGATGAAAAACATTGTCGTCATCGGAAGCAGCAACACCGATATGGTGGTCAAGACCTCTCGTCTGCCTGCGGGCGGAGAGACGGTGCTGGGCGGTGATTTTATGATGAATGCTGGCGGCAAGGGGGCCAATCAGGCCGTTGCAGCGGCACGCTACGGCAACCGTGTGGTCTTCGTCGCCAAGACGGGCCGCGATATCTTTGGCGAGCGTACACGCGCAGTGCTGCGCGAGGATGGCATCGTCACCGACTACGTTTTCGAGGACGATGAGCACCCTTCGGGTGTGGCTCTGATCACGATCGACAGACAGGCCGAGAACTGCATCGCTGTGGCGTCGGGAGCCAATATGTATCTCTCGGAGGCCGATATTGATGCCTCGGCGGAGGAGATTCGACGTGCCGATGTGGTGCTGATGCAGCTGGAGATCCCCGTTCGCACGGTGGCCTATGCTACACGCATCGCAGCTCGGGCGGGTGTTCGCGTGATCCTTAATCCTGCGCCTGCTCCTACGGAGGCACTCGACGAGGAGTTGCTTCGTGGACTCTATCTTTTGACCCCCAACCGCAGCGAGGCCTCGCTCATTGCGGGCGTCGAGGTGCGGGATATGGCGAGTGCCGAGGAGGCTGCACGCGTGATTCACAGCAAGGGTGTAAAGAATGTGATCATTACCCTCGGTGGTGAGGGTTCGCTCCTATTCGATGGAGAGCACTTCACCCACATCGAGGCTGTCAAGGTCGAGGCGGTGGATACCACCGCAGCGGGCGACACGTTCAACGGCGTGCTGGCGACGATGATTGCCGAGGGGCGCGATCTTGTTGAGGCGGCTCGTGAGGCGAGTGTGGCGGCAGCTATCAGCGTCACTCGATTGGGCGCACAACCCGCAGCTCCAACCCGCGAGGAGGTGGCTCGATTCAAAGGTTTGTAGCGCTCGAGCGGTTAAGACGATGGTCTGTCCTATAAATTTTGTCGGGCAGACTATTTTTTTTGACCTAAATCAAGCCTGCGGAAAGAAATCTTTTGTTAACTTTGTCTTTAATTGGCGGAGAGTTGATTGCGCCAAACGAATATTAAACTACCAACCCATTATGAGAAAGATTTTACTTTTAGGCGTGGCGCTTCTCTGCGCTGTAAGCCTCTTTGCACAAAATAACCCCTCGGTCAAGGCTCGCGTTGTGGATGCCGCTACGGGCAATGCCATCGAGTTTGCCGACGTTGTGGTGACCGACTCGGAGAATAACACCGTAGCCTCAACCACGGTGCGTGATGGAGCATTCGCGATCGACCGCGTGCGCGATGGAGAGTTCTCGCTGACGGTGATGCTGGTGGGTTATGAGCCTTATGTGAGCGATCCGCTGACCTTCCGTCGTGGCCAGACGCTCGATCTGGGCACCATCGCTCTGCAGATGTCGGCCACGGGATTGGAGGAGGTCGTAGTGAGGGGAGAGAAGAGCAAGATCGTCTATAAACTCGACCGCCAGAGCATTGGTGGCTCGTCGTCGCTCATATCGGCGGGAGGTACCGCGGCCGATGTGTTGCGTATGTCGCCCTCGATCCGTGTGGACGATCAGGGACAGGTGTCGTTCCGTGGCAGTTCGGGATTTTTGGTATATGTCGATGGCAAGGAGAGTGCGCTGACTCTGCAGCAGATCCCCGCCTCGACCATCGAGAATATCGAGATCATCACCACCCCCTCGGCTCGCTATAAGACCGAGGGCGATGCGGGTATCATCAACGTGGTGACAAAGCGCCTCGGTAGCGATGGCTTCAGCGGCTCGGTCAATGCCGCAGGTTCGACCATCGGAACGTGGAATTTAGATCTACTCCTTAACTACCGCAAGGGTGCAAGCCGCTGGTATATAGGTGGTACGGGCTCGGAGATTCGCGGTAAGAGTGACTTCGACCAGCGCAAGGAGACCGTAGTCGATGACTTCCACACCATCTCGCAGGCCGACGGTACGCGTATGAGTATCAACGGCTCGTACATCGGTCGTGTGGGTTGGGAGCTTACGAAGAACGACCACCGACTCCTCGTTGAGGCACAGCTCGGTATGACCAAGACCACGCGAGGCGGCGATATGCTCTACGACGAACATCGTCAGCAGGGTGATGTGGTGCTCAACGACAACCTCTACGACAGCCACGACCGCTACGAGTTGGAGAAGCAGCTATCGCAAATCTCGGCCGACTATGAGTGGAACATCAACGAGCGAGGAGACCGCTTCACCATTGTTGGTCGTATGCGTTACGATTGGTATGCGTTGGAGTACACCGAGAGTAATATGTTCGATATGCAGGGTGTGCGCTACGAGGGTACGCGCGGATACGAGAAGGAGCACCATTGGGACAGCGATGTCACGGCCAACTATAACCTCAATTACAGCGACAACGGCAAGCTCGACATAGGTTACCAGTTCACCTCATACAGCGAGCACGGCGACTACAATATCAAGTATTGGGATCGCGAGGCCAAGGACTTCGAGTGGCAGGACGATCTCTATGCTCCATTCTACTACCGTCGTCAGATTCACTCGGCCTACGCTATGCTTACGGATAAGTTCGGTGGGCTGTCGGTTGAGGCGGGTGTTCGTGCTGACCACACCATCGACTGGATGGATATCGAGGTGCAGGAGGAGAGCCATCGCCATCGCTACATCAAGCGCACGGAGCTCTTCCCCTCGGCACACCTCTCGTACGAAGCCCCGGGGAATAACGTCTTCTCGGCAGGCTATTCGTACCGCACCAGCCGCCCGGGTATCTGGCAGTTGGAGCCCTACATCACCTACGAGGATTACTACACCAAGAAGACGGGTAACCCCGACATCAAGCCCGAGTATATCCACTCGGCCGAGGTGGGCTACCGCAAGACCATTGCCGAGGAGAACACCATCTCACTCACGGGCTACTACCGCCATCGTCGTGGCGTGAGAGAGAACATCCGAGTTGCTCACGAGCCAGGTGTGACGCTCGACTCGCTCATCAACGCAGGTAAAGATCGCACTTGGGGTGTGGAGCTGAGTGCTCAGGTCAAGGCCGCTCGCTGGTGGAAT
>CAZWHN010000159.1:0-3936 GCA_964633635.1 uncultured Alistipes sp.
CCCACGACCCCGAGATTACAAATCACGTGCTCTGGCCAACTGAGCTACATCGGCATTTCAACCGTTTACGGGATGCAAAGGTAGGGATATTTTTTATATTTGCAAATTTTTTGGAGATTTTTTTCAACTTTACCCCAAAATTTTTCCAAAAGCCCTACATCCGCTTGTTCAAAGAACGGTGATCGTCCGCTATGAAAAGTCAAAGTCGGAAAATCGAGTGCAAATATAAGGACTCTTTCCCTAATTAAAAAACAATTGAAACATTTTTTTTGCAAAAAGTTGAAAAAAGATTGTTTTCGGCCTCACCCTTGCCACTGCGGACCGCCCGACGAAGGGATCGCTCGCGAGGAGGGGCTTCCCGATTGCTCCGTACCTATATTATATATGCGCGAGCCTACCACTCCACCTGTGCGCCGTTGTGGAATAATCCGCAGACCAAAATCAAGTACTCGGGCATCACCCCAGCGCGTCCCCAGCGCATCTCCATCGAGAAGAGCTCCTCCGTCGTGCGGCCCATATCGAAGCCGTAGGCCTCAAGCGACGGGCGAACCAGCTCGGGATGGCGGCACGGCTCACCGCCAGGACGAGTACAACTCCCCTCGGGGCAGTAGAGGCAGCTGCCGACATAGGCGGCCGAGAGTCCGTCGCACTCACGCTCCAACTCTAACAGACGACGCTGAAGGCGCACTCGCTCGGGACGAATCAGCGCGCGCGAGGACGAGATCGGGAGCCCCGCCTCGAGGGGTGTGATCTTGGTTGCGACGAGCAGCAGATCGCTGTAACGGCCAATACGCTCCTCGACGCTGAAGTCGAAGGGCGGGCAGCACCAGCTGCGACCATAGTTGGGGCACTCGCGGCAACAAGCCTCGAAGCGCTCGGCATCGCGGTAGCGTGCTACATACTCCTCGACACGCACTTGGCGTGTGAACTCCTCGACGTGATAACTCAACTGCTCCATACCCTACTCCAATTTACGATAATATACAAATTCATAATCCTCCATCAGCTCGGGGTGGAAGATCTTGATCAGATCGCCCAGCACCAGATCGGGATTCACCACGCCCGACTCCCAATAGTCGTTGCCACCCGCTGGGTTGAGTCGCCTGTCGAAGCTATACACCTTCCCCTCGCGGACGCTCTTCACGTCGGCAAACTTAGGATAACGGCCACGCATCTGGCTGAGCGAGGCCACACTACCCACATTCACCCACACATCGGCCTGCGAGGTGAGCACCGTAGCCTGCTCGAGGTCGATCGGCAGCGAGGTGTTCGTGCTGTTCTGCCTGTAGATGTAGTCGCCCCCCGCGTCGGCGATCAGGCGTGCGACGTAGCTCGTCGTCGAGGCCATAAACCACGAATCGGCATAGGGCGTGTTGATCATCACCTTGGGCTTCGTGACGGCTGTGGCGGCACGCTCGCGCAGAGCCTCATAACGGCGCGGCACCTCGACAAAGAGCTGCTCGGCACGTTCGCGCTCGCCCACCACCTCGGCCACGGCCACCATCCACTCGGTCTTACCCAGAGGCACCTGCTCGACATACTCGCCGATATAGACATAGGGGATGCCCAGCTCGCGGAGCTTCGACTCCATCATACTCGCCCCCGTCACGCCATAGAGCAGCACCACGTCGGGATCGAGCGCCACCACCATCTCGTAATCGACGCTGTTGTCGTAGCCCACATCGCCCACGCGGTCGCGGTTTGCTGCGACATACTCGTTCGAGATGAAGTCGATGCCCGAGACACCCACCACCCTCTCCACTGCACCCACGGCATCGAGCAGCGCGACGTGCGTCGAGGACATACAGACGATGCGCTCGGCATCGCCCTGCAGCACTTGCCCCTCGAAGTCGGCGGGCGGCTCCTCACCCCCGCGGGCGATGAAGAGCGAGGTCTCCACCCCCTCGGCACCCTGCCACGGGTCGCGCACCACAAGGATGGAGCTCTCGTGCCCCTCGGCACCGAGGATCTCGAAGCCCGAGGCGTAGCGCGGCGCATAGATCGAGAGCGTGTACTCGCCCCGCACACCCCCACCGCCGTGGCAGGCGGCAAGAAGCAGCGCCGAGAGTAGTAGTATGATTCTAAAGTGTTTCATCGACGGATAGAATTTTGTAACAAATATACGATGATTTCGCCAAAATCAGAAGGGAGAACAAAAAAACCTGCACCCCGAAGGGATGCAGGTCTTCTCGCCTATAATTTGATTTTACAATGTAATTGTTGAATCCTCAACACCATTTGCATTATAGTATTTTCCATTCACCTGAGTAGGACCATACTTGTACTTACCAGTAGTAGAATCATAGCTCGTTGAATAGAATCTAAAGTTTGCAGGAGAGCTAAACGTACACTGCTCATCGTATGTCAAGATACTATTCTGAGCATAAATATCGTGAGCCGAGCCACCAGTAGCAGTACCCTTCTGGCAAACAACATTCTCCAGATTAGCCATAGATGAATTAAGATACAATCCACCACCATTTACGCTACCTTTGAGGGTTGAGTCAGAAATCTTAATCTCTGCATAATCCGTAGCCTTAACAGCGTATGCATTACCACCAGCTGCGGTATTATTAAAAGATGTTGTGATTGTACTATTTGTGATAGTAAGTTTCACTGTTGGCTGACCCTGCTCCTGAATGATCTTGCCATCAATCCACGTACCCGCCACTGCGACACCGTGTACGGGAGCTGTGAGCTCTACATCATCAAGAGTAGCCTCGCCCGCTACATTCAAAGCATAGTTATTCGATGCAGACTCCTGCTTAATCGTGCCATTATTAACAGTAAACTTAGCACCAGCACTTACCGAGATACCAGCATCTGATACGGTCAATGTTTTATCAGCCAAATCAATCGCAGCAGGCTTACCAGAAACGACCTCAATAGCAGAGGTCAGTTCAATATCATTACCAAGAGCCACAGCATCACCCAAAGCAACCGCGTGCTTCAAAGCCTCTGCAGTGGTTACTATGTTGTTAACGGTGAAAGACCAAGACTTGGTTACCGACTTACCAGTAGCATTGTCGGTAATTGTGATTGACACCTCTTTCTTAGTACCAGTCTTAACATCTTCGGGGATATTAATAGTTATATTACCATAATAAACACCGTTAGAAGTATAGCTGCCAGCAGCACTTATACCTTCGGGGCTAACATTCAAGTTGTGAATATTGCCTTTCACTGTATAATAAATCTTAATTTCAGAATCACGAGCTACCGAGAGTGAAGGAGCATCTTGGGTAATGGTTACCACCAAATCTTTATCCTTAGGCAATGTAATTACAGTACCATCATTAAGAGTAAACTCTACATAGTCGCCCTTGTCCACAACAGATTTGAACCAAGAATCACCATCAGCACCGTCGTAACCCGTTGCGCGACCGAGACGCTCCCAGTTCTCGCCGCCGTCGTACGAAACATACCAGTAACCGCCCTGAATCTTCAGCTGGGGCATACCGCTGTTGCCAGCCGTACCATCCTCGCCGTCGGCACCATCTGCGCCATCAGCACCCGAGGTGGGAATCTTGTTGCCCTCGGTGTCGGTCAGCCACTCACCGTCCAAAGTCCAGTAGTACTCACCGTCCTCTGCCTGTGCTACACCAATAACGGGAGAGTATCCGTCCTTACCGTCGACACCATTCTGGCCGTCTTTACCATCCTGACCGTGGTAGATTGTGATAGGCTCGCCTTTGGCAAAGGTGATGGTATAACCGATGACCTTATCGCCCTCTGTGATGGGCGCCACCGATGTAATGTAATCGTTCTGCTGGAGAGCATTCACCAGCGACTGCAACGATGAAATGTTGGTATTCATCTGGTTACACAGTTGCTCGAGTGTGGTTACTCGATTCTCCAGATTGTCAAGACGACCAAGCACTTCGCTGTCGTCGTACTCGCAACCTACGAAGGCGATGGCCATCACGGCTGTGAGCA
>CAZWHN010000160.1:0-3929 GCA_964633635.1 uncultured Alistipes sp.
GCAAGCGTTTCGAGTATGAGGATGTGGAGAAGAATGGCGCTCCCTACGATATGATCCGTGCCGTGCTGAACCTCACCGTTTCGGCGCTGCTGATCTCGGTGGGTACGACGCTCAAGTTGCCCCTCTCGACCACCTACGTTACCTTTATGGTTGCTATGGGTTCGTCGCTCGCGGATAAGGCTTGGGGTCGTGAGACCGCCGTACACCGCATCTCGGGCGTTATGACCGTGGTGATGGGTTGGTTTGTGACGGGCTTCGGTGCCTTCGTGATCGCTATCGCTGTGGGCTTGCTCCTGATCTGGGGCGGTACGCCTGCATTTGCTGTGGTGACGTTGGCTTGCGCCTATATGCTCGTTAAGAGTAACTTCATCGACACCAAGAAGAAGGACGCTATGCCCGAGGTAGCCAAGGAGAACGACACGGTGGACAACGTGCTGAGCGAGGTTTGCCAGATGATGAAGGTCTCGACTCAGATCTACGACCGCACATTGGTGGCCGTGCTGAAGGAGGACCGCAAGGCACTGAAGGAGCTGGTACGCGAGTCGGGCGAGATGTACGACCAGTGCCACAAGATTAAATATAGCCTGATGCCCGCCCTGAGGAAGATGAAGGGCTCGGGACTAGAGCTCTCGCTCTACTACATTCAGGTGGTGGATTATCTGAACGAGATGGCCAAGGCGCTGGTACACATCACACGCCCTGCGTACGACCACATCGACAACAACCATAAGGGACTCTCGGAGGAGCAGACCAACGACCTGATGCACATCAACGACGACGTGGCCGAGATCTACGGCAGCATCAACCGTATGATCACGGACAACGACTTCGGCGACATTGATATGGTGCTGACGATGCGCGACAACCTCTTCGAGCGTATCGCCACCACAACCAAGTCGGAGCTGGTGCGTATCAACGCTGGCGAGGGTAACACCAAGGCAAGTATGTTCTACCTCACGGTGCTGAGCGAGACCAAAGCAATGGTGCTTCAGGCGCGTAACCTGCTGAAGGCGCAGCGCTACTTCCTCGAGCACGCCGGTGTCCAGAAAAACTGGATGCAGGTCGGCCGATAAACCGCGGCCGCGGGAGCCAAGGGGCTGCTAGAGGGGCTGTCGAAAGGGTCAAGGGGCTGTCGGAGAGGTCTGGCAAGCTGCTGGCCGATCAAGTTAATGATAAAAAAGGGTGCTAACGAAATGGTTAGTGCCCTTTTTTGTGGCTTAATTTTGAGACTCACATTCTGCATTTTGAATTAAAAGTTTTATCTTTGTAAGATGAAACTTTGGGCATCAATCCACTCCGCCCAGAAACGCCCCAAAAATGCCGAAAAACACCGAATAAAACCCACAAAGCCCAATCCCCGAAAACCCGATCTACACGAAAACCCAAAATCCGAAAAACAAACAAAAAACTCAATAGACAATGACAACAGAACAAGCCAAAAGCTTCAAGTATTGGCAGTACCGCACCATCGCGGCGACGATGATCGGTTATGCGTTATTCTACTTCGTGCGTAAGAACTTCTCTTTCGCAATCCCTGGTCTGGCGGCCGAGTACGGAATCTCGAACACCAGCTTCGGTATCATTATGACCATCGTGGGTCTGATCTACGGATTCTCACGATTCCTCAATGGCCTGCTGGCCGACCGTATGAATGGTCGCTGGCATATGTCGATCGGTCTGCTGTTGTGCGTGGCGGCCAGCTTCGCATTCGGCTTCAGCCCCTCGATCCTCGGTGTCGAGTTGGGCGTAGCACCCCACTCGCTGGTGGTGTTGTTCGGAGTGCTGATGGTGCTCAACAACATCTTCCAGGGTAGCGGCTTCCCCCCGTGCGCACGTCTTCTGACCCACTGGATCCCGCCCCACGAGCTGGCCACCAAGATGTCAGTGTGGAACACCTCGCACTCGATCGGTGCCAGCCTGCTGGCTATCCTCTGTGGATATGTTATGGGCTCGATGGGTAGCGATATGACGGGCAACGCCGAGGCTGTGGAGGCCATCCGCCAGAACCTCGTCACGCTGAACCCCGCCCTGCTGGAGAATCCCGCCGAGTTGCAGGAGCAGGTGCAGAGTGCTGCCGCACACGTCGGTGCTTGGCAGTGGTGTTTCTGGGTGCCCGCGTTGTTTGCGTTGGCTGGTGCGGTAGGTCTGGCCGTCTTCCTGCGTGACACGCCCAAGTCGGTGGGTCTGCCCGAGCTGGAGGGTACTCACACCAAGGTCGAGGAGAACACTTCGTCGGCCGAGTACAAGGCGTTCCTGCGCGAGAAGGTGTTCCGCAACCCGCTGATCTGGATCTTAGCCTTCGCCAACTTCTTCGTATATGTGGTGCGCTTTGCCGTGCTGGATTGGGGTCCCAAGTTCTTGCAGGAGGCTCGCGGATTGGATCCCGCCGATGCAGGTTGGATCATCGCCGTGTCGGAGATTATGGGCATCGTGGGTATGCTCGTAGCGGGCTGGGCTACCGACCGCTTCTTCCGTGGTCGTGCTCACCGCACCTGCGTATTCTGTATGTTGGGCGCTGCGGCCTTTATGGCGGCATTCTACTTCCTCCCCTCGAGTAGCCCCGTAGTGGTGCTGGCAGGTGTGCTGGGTATGGTGGGCTTCTTCATCTACGGCCCGCAGGCACTGATCGGCATCGCTGCCGCTAATCAGGCCACCAAGAGCGCTGCCGCAACGGCAAATGGTGTGACGGGTATCTTCGGTTACCTGAGTACCTTCGTGTCGGGCTTGGGTATCGGTGCTATGGTCGATTGGGTGAACCGCATCAACCCGGGTCAGGGCTGGAACTATGTCTTCCTGATGATGATCGCAATGGCTGTGGTGGGTATGCTCATCTTTATGCTGATGTGGCGTGCCAAGGCAACGGGTTACGACGAGCAGACGGCGTAATATGCGACTGATATTCACCATAATAATCTCTGCGCTGACGCTGGTGGCGTGCGAGAGTGCGGAGCCGACCATTCTTGGCGTTAGTGCCGAGCGTGTGGCCTACCTGCGCGATCGCTATGAGCATTTCGTGGCACTCTCGTTCGACGACGGGCCCAACCTCTCGACGACGATGCACATCCTCGACGTTATGGAGCGCAACGATGCCCGCGGCTCGTTCTTTGTCATCGGCTCGAACCTCACCGACGAGAGCGCTGCGGCCGTGCGCCGTGCCGTCGAGATGGGTTGCGACGTGGAGAACCACTCCCTCACCCACCCCTATATGAGCCGCCTCACGGCCGAGGAGCAACGTACGGAGGCCGAGCAGACAACGGCCCTGATCGAGAAATATGCGTCACGTCGTCCGCTGCTCTTCCGCCCGCCCTACCTCGATGCTGATGCTACGACGCACAGCGTTGTGCCACAGATATTTATCGGCGGCGTAGGCCCTGCCGACTGGGATGCAAATGTGCTGCTCGACGAGCGTATCGAGGGGCTCGTGGAGGCCGCTACGGATGGCGCCATCCTGCTGATGCACGACTTCGCGGGCAACGACCTCACGGCCGAGGCGTTGGAGGTTGTGCTGCCACGCCTTGCCGCCAAGGGCTATGGTTTTGTCACCGTGGCCGAGCTCTTTGCCGTGAAGGGCATCACGCCCCGCAAGGGCATCCGCTACGACCGCGTGCCGCAGGAGTAGAGGCTCGGAGGGTCTTTCACGGGGGCTTTCGAGAGGTTTTCAAGGAGGCTTCACGGGACTTTCTGAGGAGACTTTTGAGAGAAATTTTCGCGGCCGAGGCGAAGATTTCGGACGCACAGAAAAAATTTATTTCTCAAAAAAAGCCACCCCAACGGTACAACGAGAGATAAAAGTTCCTATATTTGCACCGCTGAAACGGAGCTGCGATGACAAACTTGTCAATCCCACGGCGAGGAGTAGGCAACACAACGACCAATGGAAAGATGCCGGAGTGGTCGATCGGGCCGCACTCGAAATGCGGTGAACGGGC
>CAZWHN010000161.1:0-3916 GCA_964633635.1 uncultured Alistipes sp.
ACCGTAGTGACCGTGCCAGATCTCAGGCGGGAAGATCGAGGGGTTGAAGAGCAGGATGAGTCCCAAGCCCGAATTCTGGATTCCGATCTCCACCGTCAGCGAACGACGATCACGCACGGGCACTCGCGCCAGCGTACCGCCAACGAATCCTGTACCCAAAGCACTCGCATTATGGATCAGCACGATGAAGAATACATAGAATATGTTGTCAAGGAATAGCTGCAGGTTCTGCGCAAACGACACGATTACCATACCGAAGAAGAGCAGGATCGAGAGCACCATAGCGGGGCGCGTGATCTTCTTCGTTGCGTTGGGGAAGTAGTGCGAGAAGAGTAGTCCCAACACAATGGGCACACCCAGCAACAGCAATATCTGCTCCAACATCGGGAGGAAGGGAATCACCAGTCGCGGAATGTCGTTCTGCAGGCTGATGATCTGGCTGTAGAGCGATCCCCACACAAAGAAGTTCAGCGGCGTCACCACGGGAGCCAGCGCCGTTGTGATGGCGGTCATCGAGACCGACAGCTCCACATTTCCGCGCGAGAGCGACGAAATGAAGTTGGAGATGTTGCCTCCTGGGCACGATGCCACCAGAATCATTCCGAGGGCGATCATCGGCGTGATCATCGGGCTGAGTGCCAACGCTATGGCGAAGGTCACGGCTGGCAGCGCCACCCACTGCAACATCACACCCAAGATCACCGACTTGGGGTTGGTGAATACGTTTTTGAAGGTCTGTGGCTTGATTCCAAGCGCCACACCGAACATTACGAAAGCCAGTATGACATTCACGATCATCATACCGTCTTCGCCGAAATTGATTGTCAAACCATTCAGGGCTTCTAATTGCTCTTTCATCTCAATAAAGATTTAGCAGCCGCTTGTGACGGTTGCTTCAATTCATTTTGTGTTGTCTTATGTCGGGCTACGTCAATAGTTATATTTACGCGACATTAATGACTATCGTTTCTGCCCTGATTTGGCACCAATAGAGTGTAATCAGCTACAAATATACCAATTTATTTTCAAACAATGCTATTTCTGCCCCGATATTTGCGATTTAATCGCCTAATTTCCAACAAAACCCCTCTCGCCCGATGGCCAGAGGGGTTTTCGATGGTGTTATGGAGAGGTGGGGGCTGTACTACTTTAGGTAATAGTCAACCGTTGTAACCACGCGAATCTTTTTCAGTTGTGGAGTATTTTGGTCGCTGCTTATGCTAAATTGTCCCTGATTGGCCTGCCTAATTCCGCCGAGTTTGCTCTTTGAATCATCGGCAAATTTCTGTGCAACGGCACGCGCATTCCGTGTAGCCTCTTCAATCATCTCGGGTTTAAGCTCGTTCAACGAGGTAAACTCGAACTGAGTCTGGGAACGATAATCCTGCCCTATGGCAACCCCTTTTTTCATAAGCTCAGCCATACTGTTCATCAACGACAGCACCTTCTCGACCTGTGGCGAGATTACCGTAACCACCGACTCTACTTGATAACGATACTTAATATTATCGGGCGTGTAGGCCTGCGCTTCGCGGTCGGTCACCTTAGGAGCCGAGATGATTATCTCTTCGTCGGGGATTCCATTCTCGCTTAAGAAAGCGATTATCGTCTCTTTACTCCTCTCGACCGTATTATACAATTCATCGAGGTTGTTACCCACACAATTATACGGCAGCGGCCACACCACCTTGTTTGCCATCATTTCGCGTTCGGCAAGACCCTTTACGGTGACATAACGATCTTTGTCGGCTATCTTCTCGAGCCCATTGCCGATACTGCTACCAATCACGCAGAGTCCAATCATTATGCAAAGTCCTATACCGGATAGTCCCGATAACTCAAACTCATATTTTTTCATATTCTAAAAGTAAGGTGTTTGAAAAATTAATTTGTCGTGTTTGCCAATTAATCATCCGATTAATCGAGGTAATCCTCGCAGCCATACAAGCTGACTGAAAAACGATATAAATTTATAAAATATTATTGTTAGATTACAAGAAAAAAACAAAAACATTGCCAGGGCGATCATAGCCGCCTATTTCAACCCCTTAGGGGTGTGGCCTGTGTGTTTTTTGATGAATTGGACAAATGCCGAGGCGCTGGAGAAGTTGAGTTGATCGGCGATCTGTTGCACCGTCAGGTCGGTCGTGCGGAGCAGCATCTTGGCGTCGATGAGGATCGCCTCGTGGATCCAGTCGAGTATCGGGCGGCCCGTGACACGCTTCACGGCGGTGGAGAGGTACTTGGGCGTGAGGTTGAGCTGCTCGGCATAGAACTGCACGGAGCGGTATTTTCGATAATTCGTGGCGAGGAGTTTGAAAAAGCGATCGGTGAGGTTGTCGGATCGGATATCCGTCGTGGCATTGACGCTAAAGACCTTCTCGTACTCGGCGACAATCTCGAGAATCAGCGCATAGAAGATCGAACTGATGATCTCGCTCTTATATTTACTCTCCTCCAGAGTCTCCTTATAGATGAATTTGTAGTAGCTCATCAGGTCGTCGAACTTTTCGTCCGTAACCTTGATTGCAGAGATATAGCGCGAATAGCTGAAGATGTTAGTGTCGATGGGCGACGGCATATTTAGGATGTAATCGACCGACACGGCGATGATGCTCACCTGCTCGAGCTGAGCCTGCACAAAGGGGCTTACGATGTGGCTTTCGGGTAGGATCACCACATTGTTGCGCGAGAGTCGATAGACCTTGCCGTCGATTACGATGCTGCCGTTGCCGCTCTTGCATAGGATTATCAGTATGCCGTTGCGGATCGCCATATTGCGCGAAAAGAGCCTCTCGCGCGAGGCGATATTAAGATCAATCATAAGATCTCTACCACCCCGTCGTTCGATCATCTCGACAATATCCAACTCTTCGATTCTCTCCATTGTGGCCCAAGTAAGCGAAAAATGATAAATAAAAGCGCCAACAAATATAATAAATTTCCCTAAATATAACCTACCTTTGCATCGCAAATAAAGACAAAAAAATGGAATTAAAGGATTTTTATCAAAAATCGGTCGAGCAGGTTGTTCGACTCCTCGAGACCAACACCGATAAGGGATTGACCGAGGAGGTGGTGCTCGAGCGACAGCAACGCGACGGCTACAACGAGTTTGCCAAGAAGAAGCACACCTCGCTGCTGCACAAGTTTATCGAGCAGTTCAAGAGTTTTATGATCATCGTCCTGCTTGTGGCGGCTGCCATTTCGGGCGTGACGGGATATATGAATGGCGAAGGCATCACCGATGCCATCATCATTCTGTCGATCCTGATCGTCAACGCCTTCATCGGCGTTTTTCAGGAGGCGAAGGCAGAGAATGCTCTCGATGCACTCGAGAAGCTCTCGGCACCGCACTGTAAGGTTATCCGCAATGGCGAGCATCGTGTCATCGAGTCGCGTGAGCTGGTAGTGGGCGACGTGGTGGAGATCGAGACGGGCGATAGCGTGCCTGCCGATTTGCGCCTTATCGAGAGTGTAAACCTCAAGATTCAGGAGTCGGCGCTCACGGGCGAGTCGCTCCCCGTGGAGAAGAATACGGCCCAGATCGAGGGCAACACCCCCATCGGCGATAGAGTGAATATGGCGTTCAGCTCGTGCAGCGTCACCTACGGACGTGGTTTGGGCGTTGTGGTGGCTACGGGCGAGAAGACCGAGGTGGGCAAGATTGCCGCAATGATTAAGTCGGTGCCCGATATGCGTACCCCGATGCAGGTGCGCCTCGACAAGTTGGGTAGAGCGCTGGCCGTGATCAGTCTGGCCGTTTGTGCTTTGATATTTGCCATCGGATTGTGCTATGGCCGCGACCTTATGGAGATGTTTATGACCGCCGTGAGCCTTGCCGTGGCCGCAATCCCCGAGGGTCTGCCCGCCGTATCGACCATCGTTTTGGCGTTGGGCGTGCAACGTCTTGCCA
>CAZWHN010000162.1:0-3873 GCA_964633635.1 uncultured Alistipes sp.
ACTTCGGTCGCTTTTTTTTGTTTGGTAGGTTGTGAAAATTTGGGTGATAGAGTTTATGCCGCCTGTTGTTAACTGCGTAATAAAATTGGGAGTGGTCTTTAGACCACTCCCAATCTCGTTTATTTTACGTTATATCCCGTTATCTTCACTTGCGGGGTATTACCGCGGGTGTCGATATCTTTCAGACGGAACGTAATGGTTTTCTGTTCGTTAGGCAACAGCGCAAAGTAGTTGTCCGAGTAGAAGATGGGCAGAATCTGATCGCCATCCTTGTCGCCAACCACATTGATGCGAATCATCAGCGCGGGTGTCGAGGTCGAATTCTTAACCTCTGCGCTGCCATGCCACTCGCCATCGGCCGTACGTTCGATCTTAACATACGACTGCAACTCGACCTTAGGCATCTGGCGGATAGCCTGGTAGTTACCCTCCTCGGTACCACGGATGTAGAAGTTGTCCGACACAACCTTATCGCCCTCCGTGAGCCACAACTTAACGAAGTGTGCCGACGTGAGCGACGCGGGGAACTCCAGCTTGAAAGGTCGCTCGGTGGTATCCTCAGCGCTCGATACCGCAGCCGACTGCTCCCACGCAACCGTGCCATCCATATTAATAAGCTGTGCGCGAACCTTGAGCGTGGGGTGGTTGCCAGCGCTGTAATTCACCACCTCGATCTCGTCCGTAGCTGCGTTCCACTGAACGTGCAGCGGCTCATTGCCCTTCATACTGCCGAAGTAGGCGGCCGTAGGCTCAAAATAGTAGTCGTAGGTCTGCCATACCATCGAGGGCCACGCGGGGTGTGTCATCCACAACAGCAGGCCCTTGCGATTCAAGCTACGCGACTCAAACATAGCGCGATAGCCGTCGTAATTAACCCATTGCGCGAGGTCGGTGAACTCCTTGGCATTCTGCGGCTCGCCAAAGCCCTTGGCGATGATGGCGTTGAACGACGAGCCACCCTGTGCGCCCTCCATCGTGTAGTCGTGCTGACCCCACTTGTCGCCCTGCGGCCAGAGATCTTCGGGCTTGAGCGTACGCACAAGACTCTCGTAATTCATCACGTTGGGCATACCTCGCTCGCTGTGGAACTTATCCTTACCATTCTCGAGTGTGAAGTAGGTCTTGACCGACTGCGCACGATAGGGGCCGTGACCCGTCACCACCTCGTCGGCCGAACTTGAGATGTAGTGTAGGCCAGGATGTTCGGCCTTAACAATCTCGCGCAGAGCCTTGTCAATCGTAGCAGGCGGGAAGCCCTCGTTACGACCACAATAGAGGCCAATCGAGGCGTGGCTGCGTATGCGACGCACGAAGTCCTCGGCATTGGCGATGAACATAGCCTCGTCGTAGGGGTTGGGGCCATCGACAGGGTTAGCCAGCCAGAAGTCCTGCCAGATCATAATGCCGTGGCGATCGCAAGCCTCGTAGAGCTCCTCGTCGCCGATCTGGCCCACCCAGTTGCGCATCATCGTGAAATTCATATTGGCGTGGTGCTCGATAGCGATGTCGTACTCGCGGCCTCGGTAGTTGAGATTATTCTCGCCGAAGCCCCAGTTGCCACCGCGACCGATGAAACGACGACCATTGATGTAGAGGGAAAGGATGCTGTTATCCTCGTTGAATGACATCTCGCGTACACCAACCTTAAACTCCTTTCGATCAGAGATTTGGCCGTCGATGGTGAAGGCAAATTCGGCGTCGTAAAGATAGGGCTCGCCATAACCCTTGGGCCACCACAACTTGAGCGCCTGATCGCGCAGCTGGGCAAACTCCTCGGGCGCGAAGCATACCGAACGCTCCTCGCCAGCCTTGAGCTCCACCTCCTGCTCGAACTCGATCGAGCCGATCTTGCCGCTCAGGGTACCCTTGACGGGGGCAGAGTTATGGTTACGGAGATACACCTCGGGAGTGAGCGTAGCCTTCAGATCGGGTTGCGACAGACGAGTCTGCACGAAGGGATCCTGCAACGTCACATCGCCCGAACGGGTGAGATAGACGTCGTTGTAGATACCGATATTTCGGCCACGGATGGTCGAGATCCAGTCCCAGCCGATAGAGGCGTGGAAAGTGGGGTTGTCGGCACCCAGAATACCGCCATTGAGGTCGGTGTTGTATTCGTATTTCTCCTTGATTGCACCGATGTGGGCATTCTTCTCAATCTCCACCGCCAAGACATTCTTGCCCGCAACGAGGAGGTCTGTCACATCGTACTGACCACGGATGAAAGCACCCTCGATGCGGCCCACCTTCTGACCATTGAGGAAGATGTTGGCCTTCCAGTTAAGACCGTCGAAATTGAGCAGCAGACGCTCGCCCTTAAACTCCTCGGGCAGAGCGAATTCGTTGCGATACCAGAAGTTTGAGTTGAAGTACGACTCCGAGATCTGGAAGATGTTGTCGGCGTAGTTGGGGTTGGGCACCGCGCCAGCATTCTTGTAGCTCGTGAGCACCGTGCCGGGTACTGTTGCAACGAGCCAATCCTTGGCTGCGAAGTTGGGTTGTGAGATGGCCTCACCCGTAGCCGACACCTCCGACGAACGCTGCACGGTCCATCCTCCGCCCGAAAGCGTAAGGCGGTTACCCTCGGGCTGCAATTGCGGCTGCGGTTCGGGCATCAAACCACCACGTCCCATAACCTCCAACTCGCTAAGGATGTAGTTCTTGCCACCCTCGGCCTGATCCATCACTACACGGACGTAGCGACCCTTGCCCTTGCAAGCGATCTGATCGACCGCGGCGTCACCGCCCGGCAGATCGGCCACATCGCGCCACTCGATGGCGTCATCCGAGGTCTGCACCTTACCCTTCGTAGCCTTGTTTACCCAGTGGAGGTTCACCTGATCGAATTTCGACGGGCTGCCCAGATCGACATACACCCACTCTTCGCCCGCAGAAGCACTCATCCAAGTGCTGGTAAAGTGCTTTGAGGCAAGCATATCGACCTGATTGCCAGCCAGCAGGAAATTAACCGCTGTGTATGACCACTCGACAGCGCCCGCCATCTCCATCTCGAGACGGTAGGCCGAGTAGTCGCCTACGTTCTTCAGTGCAATCTTCTCGTTGATCGAGCGTGTATTGTAGCGTATCTGCTCGGTCTGTTTGTTGGGGTCGGTCTGCACGACGTGACGCCCCTCACGACCAGGCAAGCCACGGCCCTCGAGTGCGCCGAGTTCGACCCACTTCTCGCCATCCACAGATCCCATCAGTGCTATGCGATAGCCCTCGGTTGCCTTGTTGGGCTCGTAGGCCACCGTACCCGAGAGGCTCACATCGTCGGCTCGTTCGCTCCACTCGCTGAGGGCGTACTGCATATAGACCTTATCGCCCTTGAGCGTATTTTTCGAGAAGGGACCTCCGTCGATGGTCCACTCGCGTTCGCGCAGACGCACCTCGCCTTCGTGAGTCGTGAAGTGCATATACTGAGGCTTAGCATCGGTGATGATGCCGTCGGTGATGAGCTGAGCCGTAAGGTTGTAATCGTAACTCGACGAGTGGTAAGCAGCACGTCGCAAGGCAATGTTGCGGTAGCTCTGATCGGGGAGTAGTTCGGGTGAAAAATCCTCCGACGGCAGACCCGGGTAGAGTCCTATGCCGCGAGTGTAGTAGTCCGAACGAAGATACGAGTCACGATCGACTCCGCCCGAGCATCCACCCATCAACGATGCTGCAGCCAGCGCCACAAGTAGGGTGTGTAGTTGTTGTTTTTTCATAATGGCGTAGTTTTGGTTTATGACAAAGATAGCGATATTTTTAAGAAAGCGTATAAATATTGGGAAATGAATAATAAAGTTGTTACTTTTGCGTTAAATTATGGGTAGGTATTGGCTACCCGTCTTGAAAAAACAGCAGGTTAATGAAACGAACGATATGGAT
>CAZWHN010000163.1:0-3842 GCA_964633635.1 uncultured Alistipes sp.
ATGAACGGTATGGCACTGCACGGTGGTGTGATCCCCGCTTGCGGTACCTTCTTCGTCTTCTCGGATTATATGAAGCCCGCAATCCGTATGTCGGCTTTGATGCGCTTGAAGGTGATCTACGTTTGGTCGCACGACTCGTTCCGTGTGGGTGAGGATGGTCCTACCCATCAGCCTATCGAGCAGGAGATGCAGATCCGTCTGATGGAGCAGGTGCACAACCACCAGGGCGAGCGCTCGATGGTGGTGTTGCGTCCCGCCGATGCCGAGGAGACTGTTGTCGCTTGGCAGTATGCAATGGCCGAGAAGCGCCCCGTGGCGTTGATCTTCTCTCGTCAGAATGTTAAGTCGATTGCTCCTATGGGTAGCAGCCGTAAGCAGGAGGCACAACAGGCCGTGAAGGGTGCGTATATCGTTATGGACTCGGCTAAGGCTCAGGTTGTTATGTTGGCTTCGGGTTCGGAGGTTTCGACCCTGATCGATGGTGCCGAGTTGTTGCAGAAGGATGGCATTTCGGTACGCGTGGTGAGCGTTCCGAGCGAGGGTCTGTTCCGTGATCAGCCCAAGTCATATCAGGAGAGCATCCTGCCGAAAGACATCGTGCGTTACGGTATGACCTCGGGTCTCTCGATCAACCTGCGTGGTCTGGTGGGCGAGAATGGCAAGATTCACGGTTGCGACCACTTCGGTTACTCGGCTCCGTTCAAGGTGTTGGACGAGAAGTTCGGCTACAACGGACAGACGGTTTACGAAGAGGTTAAAGCCTTGCTCAGTAAGTAAAAAACAGCGTGGCGAGCGGGTCTTCGAGATCCGCTCGTCGGCTATATAATACCTTGAAATAGAACTACAACCCAACTCAAATCTAATCCAAATGGCAGATAAAATTACTTTGCAGGACAAGCAGTTTCGCGTGATGATTTCGGCCGAAGAGATCGATCAAGCGGTAGATAAAGTGGCCAAAGAACTCAACGAGCGTTACGCCGGACGTACCCCCATCTTTTTGGGCGTCTTGAGCGGCTCGTTCCTCTTCTTGAGCGATCTGGTGCGCAAGATCTCGTTCGATAGCCAGCTGGCCTTTGTGAAGATCTCATCTTATGAGGGTACGCAATCGACGGGCGAAGTGAAGCAGCAGTTTGGTGTGGATTTTGATATCGAGGGACGCGATGTGATCATCGTCGAGGATATCGTCGAGACGGGCCATAGTATGAACTATCTGCTCGACCATCTGCGTCGTCGCAATCCTGCGAGTGTGTCGATCTGCACGCTCTTCTTTAAGCCCGAGAAGTTCCTCTACGAGTATGCCATCGACTACAAGGTGTTCAGCATCGGCAACGAGTTTATCGTGGGTTACGGATTGGACTACAATCAGTTGGGCCGAAATTTGAAGGATATTTATGTCATTGACGAATAACGAAATGTTGGATGGCGGCCGTCGCTTGCCGCTTGTCGAGGATTTCTATACCATTCAGGGCGAGGGCTTCCATACGGGTAAGCCCGCCTACTTCATTCGTTTGGGTGGTTGCGATGTGGGTTGCCGCTGGTGCGATGCCAAATACACCTGGAATCCGAGGGTATTTCCACCTGTGGATGTGGATGTTGTAGTCGAGCGTGCCAAAGCGTGCGAGGCGCAGGCCATCGTCATCACGGGTGGTGAGCCTCTGCTCTATCCGTTGGAGGTGCTTACCTCGCGACTGCGTGAGGAGGGGTTGGAGATCTTCCTCGAGACGTCGGGTATCCATCCTTTCAGTGGCGAATTTGATTGGGTATGCCTCTCACCTAAGCGCCAGAGTCCGCCTCTGGCCGAGGCATTTGGCCGTGCCCACGAACTCAAGGTGATTATTCAGAACGAGGAGGATTTGCAGTGGGCCGAGGAGAATGCCCGTCGTGTGGGACGTTACTGCCGCCTATACCTGCAACCCGAGTGGAGTGTCTTTGAGCAGATTATGCCCGTCATTGTGGAGTATGCCAAGGCGCATCCCCGCTGGTCGATCTCGATACAGACGCACAAATTTATGCACATCCCGTAGTTATGGCTTCGGAGAAGGTTTCAAAGAGAGTATGGTTCTGCCTCACGGCCGTGATATTTATCTACACGGCGGTGCTTTCTGTACGTAACTTGGTGACGTTCATTCGAGTGAACTACCGCACCAATCAGCTTGAGCAGCAGCGCGATCTCTATCAAGCTCGCATCACGGAGGATAGCACGATGCTTGAGAGGCTCAAGTATGACGAGTATTTAGAGCAGTTCGCCCGCGAGAAGTTTCATATGCAGCGACCGAACGAATACATCTATATTATAGAGGAGTAACTCTCCGTGGCCTGCGATCGTGTGCGGGTGGAGAGGTTGCGAATGAAGTAAATAAGGCTGTCCCGTGGGGCAGCCTTATATCTTTTTAGTAAAATGGTTCTCTTGCTGATAGTGCTGTGTTACAGCACGTTATTAAGCATCGGGAATATCCTTGTCAACGCATCAATAATCTGGCCTCGGTTGGCATCCTCACGCAGAATCAGCAGCACAGTGTTGTCGCCCGCTATGGTGCCTAAGATGCCCGGGCAGTCGATGTTGTCGATCGGTACCGAGATGGCACTCGCATATCCCGACTTGGTCTTCAGCACGCCTAAATTTCCCGAGAAGGTGAGGCTGGTGATGTTGTCCGAGATGTTCGACGAGAGGTTGGTCTCGTGCTGCGTGGTGTTGGGGAGGACGTAGATGTAGCCCTTGTTCTTGTGAGGCACCTTCGCCACGTTCATAAATTTGAGGTCGCGCGAGAGTGTGCTCTGCGTAATCTTTATGCCACATTCGCCGAGTCGGGCGATCAGCTCCTCCTGCGAGCCTATCATCTCGCTGCGGATGATTTTGCGAATGGTGGCAAGGCGTTGTGTCTTTTGGTTCATTGGTTATCGGAGTTTTAGGTTTGCCCTACGGAGTGGTGTGCCGTATGGGCGACGGGTAATCATATTTATGCGAATATACTGCATATTTTCCAATTTTGCAAGATTTTTAGACAATTATTTTGCCATTTGGGAGTTTTTTTCGCTGCTCTTCTTGGTGCCCGATCGTAGGGATTGTATAATATTCATAAATTTTGCATATTTTGCGCATTTATATTCGATTATGCGGATATTTTCTTTTATATATAAATATAGATGACGAATAATTTGCATATTGCGGAATAATATGCAATCTTTGCAGTCGCTGAAAAAACAAACAAAAAACAATAAATTTTTATACCACAATGAAAATTGATGTAATGGTCGCAGACGATAGACATCTCTGTTTCGTAACACAGATCAACGATGCGATCGACGAGGCTGCAAAACAGCGTGGAACGGGTATCGCCCGTCGTACCGACGAATATATCGCCGATAAGATAAATTCAGGTAAGGCCATCATTGCCACCAATCGTGACGAGTTTGTGGGTTTCTGCTACATCGAGTCGTGGGGCCACGACGAGTTTGTTGCTAATTCGGGACTCATCGTCCGCCCGCAGTACCGCGGTATGGGTGTGGCAAAGCGAATCAAGCAGGCCGCTTTCGACCTCTCGCGCCGTCGTTTCCCCAATGCCAAGTTATTCGGACTTACCACAGGTGAGGCTGTGATGCGAATCAACACCGAACTGGGTTACGAGCCCGTCACCTTCGCCAAGCTGACCGACGACGAGGCTTTCTGGGCGGGTTGCAAGTCGTGCGTAAACTACGATGTGTTGCAACGAACTAATCTTACAAAGTGCTTGTGTACGGGTATGATTTACGACCCCGTTTTGGCTGAGAAGAAGCGTATTGCTCAGGAGCAGCAGATGAAAAATAATGAGGCAGAGATGCTCAAGCTGGAGGCTAAAATCCGC
>CAZWHN010000164.1:0-3840 GCA_964633635.1 uncultured Alistipes sp.
GCGTGAACGAGTGCCCCACGGGTGCTATCGTGCTCAAGGGTATGGATCCCCTGCCTAAGGAGCCTAAGGCCCCCGCAGCAAAGCCCGCCGCAACTGAGAAGGCAGCTCCCGCCGCAAAGGCCGAGGCCACAAAGCCCGCAGAGGTGAAGAATGAGAGTGTTAACGAGAAGAAATAACGATCGAGATTATGAAGACATTTCCTATAGGCGGAGTCCATCCGTCGGATAATAAAGAGTGGAGCTGCTCCAAGGCTATCGAGGTGTTGGCGCTTCCCGACGTGGTCAATATTCCTCTCGCGCAGCACATCGGTGCCCCTGCAACGGCTAAGGTTGCCAAGGGCGATAAGGTGCTCACAGGTCAGCTTGTAGCCGAGGCTACGGGCTTTATGTCGGCTAATATCCACTCGCCCATCTCGGGTACGGTGACGGCCGTAGATATGCAGCCCAATGGTCAGGGCGTGCGCCAGATGATGATCACCATCAAGCGCGAGGGTGACGAGTGGGCTCCCGAGATCGACCGCTCGGCAGAGATCAAGCGCGAGTGCAATCTCGACTCGGCCGCTATCATCGCAAAGATCAAGGATGCAGGTATCGTAGGTATGGGTGGTGCTACATTCCCCACTCACGTCAAGCTCTCGATCCCCAACGGTTGCAAGGCTGAGTTCTTGATCATCAACGGTGTTGAGTGTGAGCCCTACCTTACGTCGGATCATCGCAATATGTTGGAGCGTGGCGAGGAGTTGCTCGTCGGTGTTGAGATTCTGAAGAAGGCTCTCAATGTCGAGAAGGCCATCATCGGCGTGGAGAACAACAAGCCCGACGCCATTGCCAACTTGCAGAATATCATTAAGCAGAAGAATTTTGCCATCGCAGTGGAGCCTCTGAAGGTGCAGTATCCGCAGGGTGGTGAGAAGCAGCTCATCGCAGCCGTCACGGGCCGCGAGGTGCCGCCCCCTCCCGCATTGCCGATCCACGTCGGTGCTGTGGTGTGCAACGCATCGACCGCACTTGCCGTATATGAGGCTGTGCAGAAGAATAAACCTCTGATCGAGCGCGTGGTGACCGTTACGGGTAAGGCCGTGAAGGAGCCTCGCAACCTGCTCGCTCGTATGGGTACCCCCATCTCGACGTTGTTGGAGATGGCTGGTGGTCTGCCCGAGGGCGATGTGAAGGTGGTCAATGGTGGCCCGATGATGGGACGTGCGATGGTCAATGTGGAGTCGCCCGTTACGAAGGGTTGCTCGGGTATCACCGTATTCAGTGGCGAGGATGTTCGCCGTGTCCCCACGAGCGAGTGTATCAAGTGCGCCAAGTGTGTGGCAGCCTGCCCGATGGGCTTGGAGCCCTACCTGTTGCAGCGCCTTGCTGCCAAGCAGATGTGGGAGGAGATGGAGGCTGAGCGCATCCCCGACTGTATCGAGTGCGGTTGCTGCCAGTACACCTGCCCCGCAGGTATCGCCCTGCTGGACTATGTTCGTCTGGGTAAGCAGACCGTGATGGGAATCATCCGTGCCCGCGCTGCCGCTGCTGCCGCCGCTAAAAAATAACGAAAATAAAAGAGAAGAGATATGGCAAATAAATTTATTGTTGCACCTGCACCCCATATGCACAATCCGCACTCGACGCAGTCGTTGATGCGCGATGTGATTGTGGCGTTGATGCCCGCTCTTGTGGTGTCGATTGCGGTGTGTGGTTTGAGCGTGCTCTACGTTACGGCTGTTGCCGTTGCGAGCTGCGTTGTGGTGGAGTACCTCATTCAGAAGTATCTGATGAAGGGAGTCCCCACCGTTGGTAACCTCTCGGCTGTGGTTACCGGTTTGCTGTTGGCTTTCAACCTTCCGGCGAATATTCCTTGGTGGATTATCGTTATCGGCTCGGTGGTGGCCATCGGCGTTGCTAAGATGACTTTCGGTGGTCTGGGCCACAACCCCTTCAACCCTGCGTTGGTGGGCCGTGTGTTCCTCTTGATCGCCTATCCCGTGCAGATGACCTCGTTCCCCGAGATCAAACCTCTGGTGGGAGGTATCGTCGATACCTTCTCGGGCGCTACCCCCTTGGCAGCCGTTAAGTCGGGTGCTATGTCGGTGGCTGATGCCGACCTGATGTCGATGTTCGGCGGTTTCACGGGCGGCTCGCTCGGTGAGCTGTCGGCTGCGGCTCTGCTCTTGGGTGGTCTTTATATGTTGTGGCGTCGCGTGATCACTTGGCACATCCCCGTGGCTGTGCTGGGTTCGATGGCTGCCTTCGCATTTATCGTGGCTCTGACGCAGGGCGGTGGTGAGTTGCTCTACGCTCTGCCCGCGTTCCATCTGTTGGCTGGTGGTGCTATGTTGGGTGCTATCTTTATGGCTACGGACTACGTCACCTCGCCTATGACCCCGAAGGGTATGGTGATCTACGGTGTGGGTATCGGTCTTATCACGATGATCATCCGTCAGTGGGGCGCATATCCCGAGGGTATGTCGTTCGCTATCCTGCTGATGAACTCCGTGTCGCCGCTTATTAATAAATATGTGAAGCCTCGTCGCTTCGGTCTAACAACAACTAAAAAGTAAGGAGGGCACGATATGAAAAGTACACTTGTAAATATGGTTGCCGTCCTGTTCACCGTCACCCTGATTGCTTCAGCTGCTGTGGGTGGTGTGAATATGCTTACGGCTGATGCAATCGCCGAGGCCAATGCTGCCGCCACCACTGCGGCTGTGGCCAACGTGTTGCCTAAGTTTGAGAATACCGAGATCAGCGAGCAGACCATCGACGATATGCCCATCGTGGTTTATAAGGCCACAAACGGCTCGGAGGCTGTTGGTTACGCCGTGGAGACTATGACCAAGAACGGCTTTAGCGGCTTGATCCGCCTGATGGTTGGTTTCGATCCCGACGGTAAGATCCTGAATGTAAACGTGCTCCAGCACGCCGAGACCCCGGGCCTCGGATCGAAGATGACCGAAGAGGGCAACGTCCTGCTGGGTAGCATCCAGAATAAGAATTCGTGGGAGTTGGAGTTCAAGGTTAAGAAGGATGGCGGCGAGTTGGATGCTCTGACTGCTGCTACCATCTCATCACGCGCCTACTACGAAGCTGTGGCTCGTGCCTACGAGGCTTTCAAGGTAGCGTGCGGCTATCAGGAGACGGCTAATGGCGTTTCGGGCGCTACGGCCACTAACAATGCGGGTACAACAGCCCAGAAAGGAGGTCAGAATGAATAAGATTCGTATTATATTGGATGGTATCATCAAGAACAATCCTACATTTGTATTGGTATTGGGTACTTGTCCTACGTTGGGTACTACCACCTCGGCTATCAACGGTTTGGGTATGGGTGTGGCTACTATGGCTGTGCTTGTGATGTCAAATCTGGCTATTTCGCTCATCAAGGACTTTATTCCCGATAAGGTGCGAATCCCCGCATTCATCGTTGTGATTGCCTCGTTCGTGACCATCATCCAGATGTTGATGCAGGCTTATGTTCCCTCGCTCTACTCTGCGCTCGGCGTGTTCATCCCCTTGATTGTGGTGAACTGTATCATCTTGGGTCGTGCCGAGGCCTTTGCATCAAAGCACGGTCCTATTGACTCTATGATGGATGGTATCGGTATTGGTTTGGGCTTTACCCTGGCTTTGACATTTATCGGTATTGTGCGTGAGGTATTGGGTAGCGGTGCTATTTTCGGTATGTCATTGGGCGTGGCTGATTATATGCCGTTGGTATTTGTTCTTGCACCGGGTGGTTTCCTTGTGTTCGGATATTTGATGGTATTGTTTAATAAATTCGTTAAGAAGTAGTTATGGAGCTTTCATATTTCGCAATTATCATCGGTGCGATCTTCGTTAATAACGT
>CAZWHN010000165.1:0-3612 GCA_964633635.1 uncultured Alistipes sp.
CGAAGAAGACAATCGGGCGTTTGAGATTTAGTTCCATTCGACTGCAATTTATGCGTTAATCATCATCGGCATAAGCAACATCAGAGTCTGATTTGCCTGCTGATCATCATATACGGGCTTGAACACACCTGCACGGGTTGAGTCGGCCAGCTCGACAACCACCGTCGGGGTCTCGATATTTGAGAGAATCTCCACAAGGAAGGTCGATTTGAAACCGATCGACACGCTCTGGCCGTCGTAGCTGCACGAGATGGTCTCGTTAGCCGACACCGAGAAGTCGATATCCTGAGCCGTAAGATTAACCTTATTGTCGGCAATATCCATACGGATAAGGTTGGTCGAGGGGTTCGAGCAGACTGCCACACGCTTGATACCATTGAGGAACTCCACACGGTCGATCAGCACCTTGTTGGGGTTGGCTGCAGGGATCACGGCGTTGTAGTTGGGATAGTTACCCTCGATCAAGCGGCACACCAGACGGAAATTCTTGAGCTGGAAGGTCACGTTCTTGGCATCGAACACCACCTCCACAGCCTCCTCAGCCTTAGCCAAAAGGCTCTTCAGCAGGTTGGCAGGCTTCTTGGGCAGAATGAACGACGATGAGATATCGCTCTGGTGCTCGGCGTTGTACTTAACGAGCTTGTGAGCGTCGGTAGCAACGAAGGTGAGTGACTCGGGCGAGAAGTCGAAATACACGCCATTCATCACGGGACGCAGCTCGTCATCAGCCGTAGCGAAGATGGTCTTATTAATACCACCTACCAGCAGGTCGGCATCTAACACCAGCTGCTTGCACTCGGCAGCGATGGTCTGCACGGCGGGATAGCTCACTGCACTTGCGCCAGGGATCGAGAGGTGACCACTCGCCCAGGTGATCTTGATCTCCCACGTTGTGTCGTTCACCTCGATAGCCAACGGCATCTCGGGGAACTCCTTCAGCGAGTCGAGCATCAGCTTAGCAGGGGCTGCAATCACACCCTCCTGCTCGATATTATCAACCGTGATCGAGCCGATGAGCGTAGTCTCCAAATCCGAAGTGGTGACGGTGAGCTGACCATCCTTAAGCTCCATCAAGAAATACTCCAGAATGGGGAGCGAACTCTTATTGCTGATTACCTTACCCGTGGTCGCCAAAAGCGACAGAAGTGCTGAACTTGATACTGTAAATTTCATTTTGTCTATGTTTTTTATTTATATTTTTCGTAAAAAAAATTTTCTTCAATTTTTCGGTTTTCGGCCCATTTTATTTCAAATCGTCGGCTCTTCGCCTATGACTTGACTGCGATACAATAAGCCCTACAATGTAGCCAAACTATCAAGCGCGAGGTCGATCATCCGCTCGACGTAGGGACGATAGTCCGTCTGCGCCTTCTTGGCTATGCGCTGCGCGATGATGGTGCAGATCGTAGCGGCACGGTGTCCCATCAATGCAGCCAGGCCAGCCAACGCCGAGCCCTCCATCTCGTAGTTGGTTATGCGACGAGAACCATAGCGCCACGCCTCGATCTTGGTATTCAGATCGGGATCGGCAGGAGCCAAACGCACCCAACGTCCCTGCGGGGCATAGAATCCCGGGGCGGCAATGGTGATACCCTCCGTCACCGAGTCGCGGAAGAGTTCCCACAGCTCCGCATCGGCATTGACAAAGTAAGGATGCGGCAACTTCTCGCCCCAGCCAACACTCTGCATAAAATCACGCTCCATATCAAGATCGCATACGCTGTCGCGGCCAGCATAATAACCCAACAGCGAGTCAAATCCCACCGACGTGCGGCCAAAGACAATCTCGCCCACCTCGATATCCTCCTGCAACGCACCCGACGTACCCAGACGAACAAGCGTCAGGCGTCGCGGCTCGGGCTTCAGGGTTCTGCTCGCAAAGTCGATATTGGCCAACGCATCGAGCTCCGTCACACAGATGTCGATATTGCCGATGCCGATACCCGTCGAGAGTACCGTCATACGGCGGCCTTTGTAGCGCCCCGTGATGGTGTTGAACTCGCGGTTCGACACGCGACACTCCACCTCGTCGAAACGCTCGGCGATGAGCGCAACGCGGGCTGGATCACCAACCAAAATAACGATATCGGCCACCTGATCTGGAAGCAAGTGAAGGTGGAAAACAGTACCGTCATCGTTGATAATCAATTCCGAAGATGGTATAACTCTATGTTGCATACGACTTTTTTCGCGTTTTGGCTTTTTTATGTGGCATAAAAGTAATATATTTACATCGAATTACAAAATAAAAGCCGCATTTTTTATTAGAAGTATATACACAAAAACCATAAAAGAAAATGACACTTATCAAATCCATTTCCGGCATTCGCGGAACCATCGGAGGGCAGCAGGGCGACAACCTCACCCCCATCGACATTGTTAAATTCACCACAGCATATGTCCGTTTCATCAGCGACAAGAACCCCGCCAAGCGACTCACCATCGTCGTAGGTCGCGACGCCCGCATCTCGGGCCCGATGGTGGGCAGCATCATCGAGGGTACGCTCATCGGCTGCGGTGTCGATGTTATCGACTTGGGCCTCTGCACCACCCCTGGAACTGAGATGGCCGTAATCACACATAAGGCCGACGGCGGTATCATCATCACCGCCTCGCACAACCCCAAGCAGTGGAACGCCTTGAAGCTTCTGAACGAGAAGGGCGAATTCCTGAGCGACGCCGAGGGTAAGCAGGTGTTGGCCTATGCCGAGGATGAGAGCTACACTTTCCCCACTGTGGATGCAATCGGCAAAGTTATTCTGCGCGAGGATTTTAACCCCACTCATATTAAGCAAGTGTTAGCCCTCGATGCGGTCGATGTGAAGGCCGTAAGCGAGCGCCGTTTCAAGGTCGTTGTCGATGCCGTCAATTCTATCGGTGGCGTGGTTATCCCCGCCCTGTTGCGTGAGATGGGGTGCGAGATCGTGGAGCTCAACTGCACGCCCGATGGCGAGTTCGCACACAACCCCGAACCGCTGGCCGAGAACCTCACGGAGATCTCTCGCATTGTGGTCGAGCAGGGTGCCGATCTTGGTGTTGTGGTCGATCCCGACGTCGATCGTTTGGCACTTGTGAATGAGGATGGTACAATGTTTGGCGAGGAGTACACGCTGGTGGCCGTAGCCGATTACATTCTCTCGCTCACGACAGGCAATACCGTTTCGAACCTCAGCTCGTCGCGTGCATTGAGCGATGTGACCGTGGCACACGGTGGCGAATATACCGCAGCTGCCGTTGGCGAGGTGAACGTAACGACAAAGATGAAGGAGGTCGGTGCCGTGATCGGTGGCGAGGGCAACGGCGGTGTGATCTACCCCGCCCTGCATTATGGCCGCGATGCGCTGGTTGGCGTGGCACTCTTCCTTACGCACTTGGTGAAAAAGGGATGCACGATGACCGAGCTACGCGCGACCTATCCCGCCTACTACGCCTCGAAGAACAAGATACAGCTCACGCCCGAGATCGATGTAGATAAAGTATTGCGTGAGATGAAGGAGCGTTACTCGACTGAGCGTGTGAATGATATCGATGGTGTCAAGATCGACTTTGCCGACAATTGGGTACACCTGCGCAAGTCGAACACCGAGCCGATCATCCGCGTCTATACCGAGG
>CAZWHN010000166.1:0-3586 GCA_964633635.1 uncultured Alistipes sp.
TCGATATCCTGCTCGTACTCCTTACGACGTGCGCGGATAGGCTCCAACATCTGCTGCAGAACGGCGTAGAGGAACTTCTTCACCTTCACATCGCCCAAGCCGCCACGCTGGTAGTGAGCCTTCAGCTCGTCCAGACAGGCGTAGTCGGGCAGGAACTCGGCGAAGTGGTCGGGGCAAGAGAATGCGTCGAGATAGGTGAAGACGCAGTTGCCCTCGATCTGACCGGGATCCTCGATGCGGATATGGTTGGGGTCGGTGTACATACTCATCACCTTCTTGCGCAGATCCTCGGCAGTATCCGAGAGGTAGATGCAGTTGCCGAGCGACTTCGACATCTTGGCCTTGCCGTCCGTGCCAGGCAGACGCAAGCAGGCGGCATTCGACGGCAGCAGGATCTCGGGCTCGACCAGTGTCTCGCCATACACCGAGTTGAACTTATGCACGATCTCGCGGGTCTGCTCGATCATAGGCTCCTGATCCACGCCTGCGGGTACTGTGGTAGCACGGAAGGCTGTGATATCCGATGCCTGCGAGATGGGGTAGGTGTAGAATCCTACGGGGATCGACTTACCGAACTCGCGCATCACGATCTCGGTCTTCACCGTCGGGTTACGCTCCAGACGAGCCACCGTCACAAGGTTCATATAGTAGAAAGCCAACTCCGTAAGCTCGGGGACCATACTCTGGATGAAGATGGTCGATCGGGTGGGGTCGATGCCGCACGAGAGGTAGTCCAATGCCACCTCGATGATGTTCTGGCGAACCTTCTCGGGGTTATCGGCGTTGTCGGTCAGTGCCTGCGCATCGGCAATCATAATAAAGATCTTCTCGAACAGGCCCGAGTTCTGCAACTCGACACGCTGACGAAGCGAGCCAACGTAGTGGCCCAAATGAAGTTTTCCGGTGGGGCGGTCGCCCGTAAGAATGATTTTTCCCATTATAGCTATTTTTCTAATTTATTTTCTACTCTGTTCCGTGGCGTGGGCTCGCGGGTGAGTCGAGCAGCACGGAAATTAACTACAAAAATAGCAAATTCTTCGCTTTGAGCCAAAAAAAAGCGGCCGAAGCCGATATTTTTCTTATATTAGCCTCTGCAATCAACCTCCAAATTATGATTCGGATAGACCACATTGCCATTTGGTGCGACAGCATCGAGCTGCTGCGCGACTTCTATACCCGCTACTTCGATTGTCGCTCGGGCGCACTCTACCGTAACGACCGGAAGGGCTACGCCTCCTATTTTCTCACCTTCGAGGATGGTGGTGCTCGCATCGAATTGATGCACCGCACCGACATCTCGGCCTGTCCGCCCGTGCGTGGTATGACAAAGGGGCTGGCGCATTTGTGCCTTACCGTAGGTAGCAGGGCCGATGTGGATGCGATGGTGGAGCGTCTGCGTCGTGATGGCCACATCATTGCGGGCGAGTGCCGCACCACGGGGGATGGTTATTACGAGGCCATAGTGCTTGATCCCGAGGGGAATTATGTGGAGATCTGCGCAGAGAAGTAGAGCAAATAAAGGAGAATAAATAGGTCATTACGAGGAGTGTAGCGACGTGGTAATCTGCCTTTGTGAAGCATAAAAAAGCCTGTCCTCGGTCGAAGACAGGCTCTTTTATTGTGCTGGCTGAGGATTACTTCACCACGCCTACATAGTTATGTGGGGTGATGGCACGCAGCTCCTCCTTGACGCTTTCGGCAACATCGAGAGTCTCAACGAACTCCTTGATAGTCTGCTCGGTGATATGACCACCCGTGCGGGTGAGTGCCTTTAACGCCTCGTAGGGGTTGGGGTAGGCCTCACGACGCAGAATGGTCTGCATAGCCTCGGCCACTACGGCCCAGTTGCCCTCCAAATCGGCAGCAAGCGCAGCATCGTTCAGGATCACCTTGCCCAAGCCCTTCATCAGCGAAGAGAAACCGATCAGCGAGTGCGCCACGGGAACACCCACATTGCGCAGTACGGTCGAGTCGGTCAAATCGCGCTGCATACGCGAGATGGGGAGCTTTGCCGAGAGGTGCTCATACACAGCATTTGCCACGCCGAAGTTACCCTCGGCATTCTCGAAGTCGATGGGATTGACCTTGTGGGGCATCGCCGACGAACCAACCTCGCCCTTCTTGACCTGCTGGCGGAAGTACTCCATCGAGATGTAGGTCCACATATCGCGTGCGAGATCCGTTAGGATGGTGTTGATGCGCTTCATCGCGTCGAACGTGGCGGCCAGGTTGTCGTAATGCTCGATCTGCGTGGTGTACTGTGCGCGCACCAGTCCGAGTGAATCGACGAAGTTGTTGCCGAACTCCACCCAGTCGATGTCGGGGTATGCAACGTGGTGAGCATTGAAGCCACCCGTAGCACCGCCGAACTTAGCCATCGGCTCAACATCCTGCAACAGGTCGATCTGGCGCTCCAGACGCTCAACGAAGACCTTGAACTCCTTGCCAAGACGTGTGGGCGATGCGGGCTGACCGTGGGTGTGGGCCAACATAGGCACCTCCTCCCACTGCTCGGCCATCGAGTAGATCTTATCAACCAACTCGTGCAGTGCGGGCAGATAGACGTTGGTCAAAGCCTCCTCCAGCAGCAGCGGCGTCGCTGTGTTGTTGATATCCTGCGAGGTCAGACCGAAGTGAACAAACTCGCGGTAGGCATTCAGCCCCAGCTGCTCTAACTTCTCCTTCAGAAGATACTCCACGGCCTTCACGTCGTGGTTCGTCACGCTCTCGATCTCCTTGACGTGGAGGGCATCCTCCATCGTAAATTCGGTGTAGAGTTTGCGTAGTTCGTCGTAAGCCGACTTGGGCACACCAGCGAGCTGCGGCAGGGGCAACTCACAAAGTGCTATAAAATACTCCACCTCCACGCGAACGCGGTAGCGAATAAGTGCGTATTCCGAAAAATAATCCGACAGTGCGGACGTTACTTTGTTATAGCGGCCATCGACCGGCGAGATAGATAAAAGTTGATGTGACATATTAAATCTGTTTATTTGGCTTCAAAATTAATACTTTTTATCCACACGGCGAACAGATATTTCACGGAATGACGAAATTTTTGTAAATTTGCGAAGAATTTTTCAGCTCGGAGTCTCCTTGACTCGGAATGTTTTCGACGAGGGGTGCGGGCCTAAAGATCGCAATAAATTAAGAAAAACAGAACGATGATAGATTCTATTATAAATTTCATTCAGCGCAATCCGCTCACCACCGTCATCCTGGTGATGTTGTTGGTCTTTGCGCCCTCGACCTTCGGCATCGTGCTTGGCGTGATTGCCGTGGCTATATTATGTTTATTGGCCATCCCGTTGTTCCTACTATGGCGTCTGCGTCGTGCGGGTAAGCGAATGGAGCAGGAGGCATCGCAGGGCCAGCAGGGCGGTTACACCTACACCCGTCAGAGCTACTCGCAGCAGTATGAGCAGAGCCGTTCGTCGGAGGGTGATGTGAAGGTCTATTCGACCGACAGCCAGCCGCAGAAGCGCGTGAGCGACTCGGTGGGCGATTATGTCGATTTCGAGGAGGTAAAGGAGCAGAAGTAGTAAAGTAGTATGTTTCGTTTTTTTGAAGCCATAGGAAAATATAC
>CAZWHN010000167.1:0-3546 GCA_964633635.1 uncultured Alistipes sp.
GTTGGAGCACGCACAGAAGCGCGGTGCAAAGATCTATTGCGAGGTTGTCGGCGGAGGTATGTCGGCCGATGCGTATCATATGACAGCTCCTCATCCCGAGGGCAAAGGGGCTATGATGTCGATGCGCGAGGCGCTGGCCGATGCAGGGCTGCAGCCCGAGGATGTGGACTACATCAACGCCCACGGCACCTCAACAAATCTGGGCGACGTGGCCGAGGTGAAGGCTATCAAGTGGCTCTTCGGCGACCACGCCTACAAAATGAATATCTCATCGACCAAATCTATGACTGGTCACCTGCTGGGCGGTACGGCTGCCATTGAGGCTTTAGCCTGTGTGATGGCCATAACGCGTGGTGTGGTGCCCCCGACAATCAATGTCGAGGAGGTCGATCCCGAGATAGACCCCAATCTGAACCTTACGTTAGGCGTGGCACAGCACCGTGAGGTGCGTTGCGCACTGAGCAATACGTTCGGTTTTGGAGGTCACAACTCGTCTATTATTTTCCGCAAATTATAGACTCACAACAACTCTCGTCCCGATGCCGAATTCCCCTTCGTAAGCCAATGTGCGAGGTGAGGGATGGTAATGGACGAATAAAGGATTTAGGCTGTCGGACTTGCGTGTGACAGCCATTATTATAACTTGTAAACAGTACTATTGTGATAGATTTCATTCTTCGTCCCGTGCGCCGCAACTTCGGTCGGGACAAGATGTTTTATCGTGCCATCGACGATATGTTCGGCTTCATCCCGAACAACATCGAACTATACAAACTGGCCCTGATTCACAAGTCGGCATCGGTGACGCTCGACAATGGCCAGCACATCAACAACGAACGATTGGAGTTTTTAGGCGATGCCGTGATCGAGAGCGTCTCGTCGGACTACCTCTTCATCGAGTTTCCCGACAAGAACGAGGGTTTTCTCACGCAGCTGCGCTCGAAGATGGTGTCGCGTCAGGCCCTGAACTCGGTGGCCAAGCGCATCGGACTCGACGACCACGTCATAACCAATTCGACCAACACGGCCGTGCAGAAGCACATCTACGGCGATGCGTTCGAGGCGATGATGGGCGCCATCTATCTCGATCAGGGATACGACTTCGTCAATCGCCTGCTGATCAACAAGATCTTCGCCCGCTATATGAAGTTAGAGACTCTGCTCGAGGAGGAGACCGACTTCAAGAGCCGCCTGATCGAGTGGTGTCAGAAGAATCACCACACCATCGTTTTCGCCACCTCGCACGACAAGAGCTCGTCGTCGGCGCACCCCTTCTTCTACTCGAAGGTGATGATCGACAATATCGAGGTGGGCTACGGAGCTGGCGAGTCGAAGAAGGAGGCCGAGCAGCGTGCAGCGCACTCGGTGTCGATGGGTTTCAGCGACTCGGATTGGACCAAGTTGATGGATAAGTTGGATAATATCGACGCTAATCAGCGCACCACCGAGCCTCGACGCAATGACAAGCCCAAGGCCGCCAAAGCCAAGGCGGATAAGCCCGCAGAAAAGGTCGTAGAGAAGGTGGTGGAGAAGCAGCCTGCCAAGCAGGTGGCAGAGCAGTCGGCGGAGCAACCGTCGGCACAATCGGCCGCCCCTACCGAGGAGAAGCCAAAGCGCAGCAGATCAAGACGTTCGACCAAAGCAAAGGAGGCCACTCCGACTACCGACGAGAAGCCCACAGAGGAGAACAAAACTGCAAAGGTAGAACCCATCGAGGAGAAGCCCTCAGAGAAGAAAGCAGCCGATGAGAAGACCGCGGAGGAAAAACCTGCCGAGGAGAAGCCCAAGTCGCGCTCGCGTTCGCGCCGTCGCCGCCCCTCGCAGGAGCAGAAGGAACAGAAGGAACTGAGTGCAACCGAGCCCACCGAGAAAAAACCATCTGCCGAGCCCAAGCAGCAAGAGCCCAAGCCAGAGCAGAAGGAGTCGGAGCCCAAGCAAGAGTAACGCCCACAATATGAAGAATTTGCACGATAAGCTGATGTCACGCGGTGCGGCAGCCCTCAGCGACGAGGAGCTTTTAGCGCTGCTGATAGAGTCTTCGGGCGATGGCCGCGATCCCAAGGCCGTGGCCGAGGGGATTCTGCTTGCGTGCGGATCGCCCACAGCGGTGGTGCGTACCGATCTGCGTCGGCTGCGTATGGTCGAGGGCATCGGGCTTAAACGTGCCGAACGGCTGATTGTAGCGGCCGAATTTGGCCGTCGTATCTCGCGCTCGACCGAGGGTAATGTCGATTGCATCTCGAGCGATGGCGACGTGGCCCGACTGATGCGTCCCGTTTTCGAGGGTATGCAGCACGAGGAGTGCTGGGTGTTGTACCTCACCTCGTCGAACCGTCTTATCGAGCGTCAGCGGGTGAGTCAGGGCGGCGTGCAGGCCACAGTGGTGGATCACCGATTGATCATTAAACGGGCGTTAGAGCTACTCTCGACACAACTTATTTTGGTGCACAACCACCCCTCGGGAGCTGCCGAGCCGAGCGAGGCCGATCGGGTGCTCACGCGCAAGGTGAAGGATGCTGCGGCGCTGTTCGACATCAAGGTGCTGGATCACGTCATCATATCGAGTGAGGGGAATTTTTCGTTCCGACGCCATAGTATGGTATAAAAACGTTGAGGTTTAGGCCTCAACGTTTTTTTATCTTCGATAAAATGGCTACTTTTCGCAGAAAATCGCTATATTTGCGAGATAGAATAAGAAAATCAATAAAAACACGAAAAATATGACACAGGAGGAGTTGTTTAAGAAGTTGATCGCTCACTGCAAGGAGTATGGTTTTATCTTCCCTTCGAGCGAGATCTACGACGGACTGGGTGCCGTTTACGATTATGGTCAGAATGGTGTAGAGCTGAAGAATAACATCAAGCGTTATTGGTGGGATTCGATGGTTAAGCTCAACGAGAATATCGTCGGTATCGACGCTGCAATCTTTATGCACCCCCGCACTTGGGAGGCATCGGGTCACGTTGCGGCTTTTAACGATCCCCTGATCGACAATAAAGACTCGAAGAAGCGTTATCGTGCCGATGTGCTGATCGAGGATTGGATGGCCAAGCAGGACGAGAAGATCCAGAAGGAGGTTGACAAGGCTCGCAAGCGTTTTGGCGAGGCTTTCGACGAGGAGCAGTATCGTGCCACCTCACCCCGTGTGGCCGACATCGCAGCTAAGCGCGACGCCATCCACGCCCGCTTTGCTCAGGCGCTGAACGACAACGACCTGGCCGAGTTGAAGCAGATCATCCTCGACTGCGAGGTGGTATGCCCCATCTCGGGTACTCGCAACTGGACCGATGTTCGTCAGTTCAACCTGATGTTCTCGACACAGATGGGTTCTACGGCCGAGGGTGCAAATACAATTTACCTGCGCCCCGAGACGGCTCAGGGTATCTTCGTGAACTACCTGAACGTGCAGAAGACGGGCCGTATGAAGCTCCCCTTCGGTATTGCACAGATCGGTAAGGCGTTCCGTAACGAGATCGTGGCACGTCAGTTCATCTTCCGTATGCGCGAGTTCGAGCAGATGGAGATGCAGTTCTTCGTGCAGCCCG
>CAZWHN010000168.1:0-3481 GCA_964633635.1 uncultured Alistipes sp.
AGAGAAGAAAAAAGTGCAAGAAAAGAAAGCCTCGTTAGATTTTCAAAAAACGAGGGGATCAGAAGTCGCAGCTCAAGAACTTCGACAAGGCCTTCGAGGAGTTGCGTACGCGCGTGTTCAACCTCGAGTACTCGAAGTATCTGGACGAGATCGCCTCGAAGCGTAAGACGATGGTATCGACGGGCGACCGTTCGGCCAAGATCCGCACCTACAACTACCCGCAGGGGCGTATTACCGACCACCGTATCAACTACACGATCTACAACCTCTCGGCATTTATGGATGGCGACATTCAGGACTGCATCGACCACCTGATCGTGGCCGAGAACGCCGAGCGACTGAAGGAGAGCGAGTTGTAGGCGATCGTTTTTTGACCATAAATATATCCCGAGTCTGAAGGCTCGGGATTTTTTATTTTTCAAATATATTACTATATTTGTAAGCAGGAAAAACTGCTATGACATCACACACGCAACATATCACCCTCTCGGAGCTGCAGCGCCGCATCAAGCTCTCGCTCGAGCAGAGCCTGCCTCTGCCCGTGTGGGTTGTGGCCGAGGTGTCGGAGTTGAAGGTCAACTACTCGGGCCACTGCTACCTCGAACTTGTCGAGAAGGCCGAGCCCCAGCGGGGTGGCACTCCCATCCCCCGTGCGCAGCTGAGAGCCGTCGTGTGGCGACAGCAGTGGGCGATGCTCTCGGCCTACTTTGAGGTTCAAACGGGCTCGCGTCTGGGTGTCGGAATGAAGATCTTGGCTAAGGTGATAGTCTCGTACCACGAGCTCTATGGCCTCTCGTTGCAGATCACCGACCTCGACCCCTCGTTCACACTCGGCGAAGTGGAGCGTCAGCGACAACTCACCATCGCCCAGCTCAAGGCCGATGGCGTGTGGGATATGAACCGCGAGGAGCCTCTGCCCCGTCCCGTGCAGCGTGTGGCCGTGGTGTCGAGCGAATCGGCAGCAGGCTACCGCGACTTCTGCCGCGAACTATTCGGGGGAGGCTACTCCTTCACCGTGGAGCTTTTTGATGCTGTGGTGCAGGGCGCATCGGCCGAGGAGTCTATCTGCCGAGCACTGGAGCGTGTGGCAGCGCGGAGAGAGGAGTTCGACGTTGTGGTGCTGATCCGCGGTGGCGGTTCGGCAAGCGATTTGAGCTGCTTCAACTCCTACCGCCTATGCTCCTACGTTGCGCAGTTCCCGCTGCCCGTGGTGACGGGTATCGGACACGATAAGGATGTCAGCGTCGCCGATATGGTTGCCCACACACCCCTTAAGACCCCTACCGCCGTGGCGGCGTGGCTCATCGATCGTATGGCCTCGGAGATGGCATTACTGGAGGAGGCTGCGGTGGCATTGGCACAGCTCTCGGTGGCAGCTACACAGCGTGAGCAGATGCGGCTGGAGCGTCTCTCGGGCGAGCTGTCGCGTCTGGGCATAAGCTATGGCGAACGCCTCCGTTCGCACCTTACGCTCTCGGGTGAGCGCCTGCGTAGCGAGGTGGCACGATACCTCGAGCGTCGGCAGTCGTTCCTTACGTTGGCCTCGGAGATGATCGACGCCCGCTCGCCGCAGCATATCCTGCGTTTGGGCTTTGCCGTGGTGCGATGCGATGGGCGTGCCGTAACCTCAGCCGAGGGGCTTCAGGGGCGTGAGGTTGAGATCGAACTTGCCGAGGGCAGAATGAGGGCCGAAGTGAAGTGAAAAAACAGAAAAAATATGTCAGAGAAAAATTTAACATACGCCGAGTCGGTGGCTGAGATCGAGCAGATCCTCGCGCGTCTGCGCGACGAGCGCATCGACGTCGATACATTGGCTGCTGAGGTGAAGCGTGCCACCGAACTCATCGCCCGCTGCAAGGCGCAGCTTACCGAGGTCGAGCAGGCCGTAAAGGAGCAGTTGGAGCAATGAAACGTCTGATACGATACCTTCTGGGCCACATCCCCCGTCCCGTGCTGCAACGCTTGGCGGGGTGGGGTGTGCCGCTACTGGGACTCTTCTATTTGGGTCGCGGCAAGGAGTGCCCGATGTGCGGTTGCCAAAGGCGTAAGTTTTTGCCCTACGGCTACGTCACTTCGCGCGAGAATGCGCTCTGTCCTCGCTGCCTCTCGCTCGAACGTCACCGTCTGCTGTGGCTCTGGCTCGTGCGCGAGAGCGACTTGGGACGTGGTGCCGTGGCGCTGCCGCGAATGTTGCACATAGCCCCCGAGGTGGCCTTGATGCGTAAGTTTTCGAAGATGTATGCCTCCGAGCCCGAACGCTATGTGACGGCCGATCTGGAGAGCCCGCTCGCCGATATGCACTTCGACGTGCAGCAGATTCCGCTCGAGGATGGCTCGTTCGATGCCCTGATCTGCAACCACATCTTGGAGCACGTCGAGGACGATCGTCGTGCCCTTCGGGAGCTGCACCGCATCCTGCGTCGTGGCGGTTGGGGTGTGCTGCTCTCGCCCGTGGATCGCAATCGTAAGGAGACCTTCGATGATGACTCGATCACCGACCCCTCGGAGCGCACCCGCATCTTCGGCCAGTACGACCACCGCCGCATCTATGGCCGCGACTATGGCCAACGATTGGAGGAGGCTGGCTTCGAGGTCTATGAGATCGACTACTTCGCCCAGCTGCCCCAGCGCGAAAGAGAGCTATATGCCCTCACCGATGAATTGTTATACGTTGTTCGCAAACCATAAAGATTGTTTATTATGGAAGTGTTGGATAGATACTCGTCGCTTCGACGTTTTATCGCCGAGGCATACTCGCCCACCACGCAGGATTGTGTTGATCGGGCGATCGTTTATGCCGACAAGCGTATGGCGGGCTACACCCGCTACGACGGCTCACCTATGCTCGACCACGACGTCGCTGTGGCCGAGATCGTCGCCCGCGAGCTGGGACTCGGTCGCAACTCCACCGTTGCCGCCATCCTGCACGACGTGCTGCGCATAGCCAGCAAGGAGCATCCCGAGGAGGTGGAGCCCCTCTCACGCGAGATTCGTGAGCAGTTTGGCGAGCCCGTGCTGGGTATCATCGTGGGGTTGTGTAAGATATCGAACATCAAACTCAAAGTCTCGAAGGAGCAGGCCGACGACTTCCGCGATATGATCGTCAGCTACTCGGAGGATCCGCGTGTGATCCTCATCAAGCTGGCCGACCGACTGGAGGTTATGCGTAGCCTGGCCATCTTCCCCGCTGCGAAGCATCGCAAAAAGAGCTGGGAGAGTATGAACCTCTACGCCCCCATCGCCCATAAACTCGGTCTGTATGCCCTGAAGAGTGAGCTGGAGGATATAGCCCTAAAATGGCTCGAGCCGAAGGATTACGAATACATCTGCCGCCGACTGGAGGAGACCGAGCGCGAACGCCAGACCTTCATCGCCCGTTTTCTGGTTCCCATCGAGGAGAAACTCCGTGCAGTGCCGAGCCTACGCTACCACATCAAGAGCCGCACCAAGTCGGTCTATTCGATTTGGAACAAGATGCGCA
>CAZWHN010000169.1:0-3475 GCA_964633635.1 uncultured Alistipes sp.
TATTATATACAAAAACCTGTCTAACAAAAAACTTGTTAGACAGGCTCTTTTCTATTTCCTCCCTCAGCGGCAGATACAAGGCGAAGGCGCAGAGCGTGAGTGCAGGCGCAGAGCCCAACCCCAACGTGCACCTATTGCACTCATCTCTATCTATCCTTTAGGGTTAATAATCCAGCTATCTGTGCCGCCGTGCGACGCACATTCTCCTTGGCCACCTCTGGCTGCATCGCCTCCTCGAGCGTGGTGGGAGCGGTCACGATGGGCAGCACGGCCGCAAAACCGCTCTGCTCCAACTCTCGGCACGACTGCACCGCACCGCCGATGGCCACCGTCGGGATGCCCTGTGCCGTGGCTTCACGCAGCACGCCACTCGGGGCTTTGCCCATCGTGGTCTGACGGTCGAGACGCCCCTCGCCCGTTACGACAAGGTCGCAGTCGGCGATGATCTTGTCGAAGTGCATTGCGCTGAGTACCATATCAATACCTCGCTCCAATCGTGCCCCTATCAGAGCCCTGAATCCTCCGCCCAAGCCTCCCGCAGCACCTGCGCCAGCGATGGAATCGACCTTCACACCGTTGTACCGCTCGATGGCGCGGGCATAGACTCGCAGACCATTGTCCAGCCGCTCGACCATAGCCGCATCGGCACCCTTCTGCGGAGCGAAGACGTAGGCCGCACCCTCAGGGCCGTAGAGGGGGTTCGTGACGTCGCAGGCCACGACAAACTCCGACTCGGCGAGATCTCGGCGAGCCGCCGACGAGTCTATCTTTGCGATATGCTCCAAAATCTCACCTCCGCCCGCAAGCTCCCGCCCGTCGGCGTTGAGGAAGCGGAAGCCGAGTGCCCGCAGCATCCCTGTGCCTCCGTCGTTGGTTGCGCTGCCGCCAATACCCACCAAAAACTTCCGACAACCCCGCTCGAGGGCGTGGGCGATCATCTGCCCCGTGCCGTAGGTGGAGGTGAGCAGGGGGTTGCGCTCCTCGGGGGCGATCAGGGGCAGGCCACTCGCCGCCGACATCTCCATCACGGCCGTCGTGCCTCGATCGACAACGCCATAGCGTGCCACGATGGGGCGTCCGAGCGGATCGGCCACCTCGACCTCTACATACTCGCCACGGAGCGTCTCGACCAGCGCTTCGACTGTGCCCTCGCCTCCGTCGGCCACCGCGACCTTGCGCACCTCGCAGTCGGGACATCGACTGCGAAATCCCGCCTCAAAAGCCTCGGCCACCTCCCACGACGAGAGCGACCCCTTGAATGAATCTACTGCTATGGTAATGCGTTTCATAAGCCCACGAAATATTGTTACGCAAATTTAACAAATAGTTTTCGTAAATTAAAACCCGTTCTGCCTTTAACCTCGCCGTGTTCGCGGCTTTTCACCGCTCCGGCTCGGCAAAGTCTGCGAGCAGCCTCTGCCCTCGCCTTAATGGCGGCGTTCCCATCGTCGGCTCTAAAGAGCCTCCAGGGAATAACGTATTATAAAAGCCTATCCCCGAATCGAGGATAGGCTCTTATGCTATCGTGGCTCGGTGGCCGAAGCTATATTCTAATGATTATACGGCACATAGGGCATCTTCTGCACATTGAGTGTCTTGGGCAGCCATACGCGGTAGCGCTGGGTCTTGTCCCACTCGTTGCCAGCCGATGAGAAGTCGCACAGGTAGATCTTGTTGGCCATTCCGTTGCCCTCAAGGTCGGTGCCTAACACGGCGGGGGCGGTGAAGGCCATCCACGCAAACGAGGGTGCCTCGACAGCGGTCAGCTCGACATAACCATCCTTGCTCTGGATCACCGAGGTCTCGTCGATGAAGCCATCGCCGAAGCGGCTATCGCGGGCAAAGACTACGGGACCACGCACAATGGCCTGATGGTCGTCCAGCTCCACAAGGCGGGCACGGAGGTCGAGCTTGATGGTGATCTTATCGCCCTTCGACCACTCGCGCTCCAGGGGAAGGTATGCGCCCTGCATCACGCCCTGCTGCTTCTCGCCATTGACCTCCACCTCGGCGATCTTGCTCCACGAGGGGATGCGGACAGCCACTTCGAACGAAGCGGTGCGCTCGGGCACAACCTCGATCTCGATGCGGTCGCCGACGGGGTAGTCGGTCTTCTGCGTCAGTTTTACACCCATCGGGCGACGGCCTGCGAGGTTGATCTCGGCCTCCGATGCGGCGTAGAGGTTAACGCGGATGCGGTTGCCCTCCACTTGATAAGCGTAGTGGGGCAGCATAGCGAAGGCACGCGGGCCGTTGGCGTTGCAGCAGTTGATGTGCATACCGCACTGCTCCTCGCCCTCGGTACGCCAGCCCTCCAGCGGGCTATACTTGGCGATCTGCGAAGCGTCGTCCTTGAGCGACGCCATCAGTGCGTTGAAGGCCGTCAGCTCGATATAATCGGCATAGAGCGAATTGCCCGTCAGCTGCAGCAGACGGTTGCAGAGCTGCATCCAAGTGAACGTCACGCAGGTCTCCATCGTGTGGTAGGTGGGCAGCGTCTGACGCTCCTTGCCGCCGTACCAGCACTCGAAGGCACTGCCCGAGCCAGCGATGTTGATCTCCTCGCGGATGATGTGACCCACGGTCTTCTCCACCACCGAGAGCAGCAACTCGTTGCCCGTGATCTTGTACATCTCCAGCAGACCCTCGTAGCACGACATCATCTCGTAGGCCTTCTGTCCATTCTCGCGCGAGAACCACGTCTGCGGATGGGGGAAGCGGTTTGCTACGGGGACATCCTCGATGGCCTTGGTGATGAGCTGCGGGCCCTCCTCGCTATTGAGCTCCTCGACGATGTAGTTGGCAAAATCGAGGAAACGCTTTTCGCCCGTGCGGTTGTAGAGGTATGCCACAGGCTCCAGCACCGATGCGCTGGCCATACCGCGGTAGTTACCCGTCGAGATGATCGACACCTTGTCGGGACCCACCTGCGTCATCAGGTGGTCGATCAGCTTCACGGCTGCCGTAAGCGCACGCTCATCGCCCGAGAGGTCGTACCACGCAATCAGACCCAGAGCCGTGTACTTACGACCCCATACATCCCACTGCTTGAGCTGATGCTCCTCGGCGTAGTTGCCGATATAGCCGTTGGGGAGCTGTGTGGCCATCAACGACTCGGCACCCTGACGGATGATCTCGTAGAGCTCGGGGTCGTGGTTGTAGCGGTACGATGCGATTGCACCCTGAATCCACTTGCCCCAGAACTCGCTCTGCCAACGCGACGCCTCGTTCTGATGGCGGAAGGGCTCGACCAGATGATCGACATCCTGACCCTTGACACGCTGCTCGATGCAGTCGTCGATGCGTGAGCCGATGTAACCGCCTACGCTCACTCGCTCAACCGACGAAGTGGCGGGCTGCTTTGTGCTCTGCTTTGCACCCTGTGCTATGGCCGCTACGCCCAGCAACAGCGCTGCCGCAGAGAGTAAAATAATCTTCTTCATAAGGATTGTTGTAAGGTTGTGTTTTCCAATTT
>CAZWHN010000170.1:0-3305 GCA_964633635.1 uncultured Alistipes sp.
ACCCAAGTCGATGGCAGTACGTTTACCCACCTCGACGATCTCCTCCTCGATCTGCTTCTTCACCTTTGCCACGACCTCCTCGATGCGGGCGGGGTGGATGCGGCCGTCGGTTACGAGCTGGTGCAGTGCCAGACGTGCGATCTCACGACGTACGGGGTCGAAACCGCTCAGGATGATAGCCTCGGGGGTGTCATCGACGATGATCTCGATGCCCGTAGCGGCCTCCAAAGCGCGGATGTTGCGGCCCTCACGACCGATGATGCGACCCTTCACCTCGTCGCTGTCGATGTTGAACACCGTCACTGCATTCTCGATGGCGGTCTCGGTGGCTACGCGCTGGATCGAGGTGACGATGATGCGCTTGGCCTCCTTCGTTGCGGTGAGCTTGGCCTCCTCGATGGTCTCGTTGATGTAGGCATCGGCCTCAGCCTTGGCGTCGGCCTTCATATTCTCCACAAGGATGCTCTTCGCCTCGTCGGCGCTCATACCCGAGATCTGCTCCAGACGAACGTTCTGCTCGCGGATGATCTCGGCGAGCTCCTCCTTGCGGGCGCTCAGTGACTGCATCTGGCTCTCCATCTGACTCTTCAGGCGGTCGTTCTCCTTGATCTTGCCATCGAGTTCGCGCTGCTGATTCTGCAGGTGAGCCTCAGCCTGCTTGGCACGCTGCTCCATCTGTGCGATCTCCTGATTGCGCTTGTTGACGGTGCGATCGTGCTCGCTCTTGAGCTGGATGAACTTCTCCTTAGCCTGAAGGATCTTCTCCTTCTTTATCATTTCACCCTCGGCCTCGGCCTCCTTGAGGGCTACTTCGCGCTGCTTCTTAATGGTGTTTTTGGTGATATAGGTGGTTACCAAATTCCAAACCACTATCGCCACCACAGCCGAAAGAAGAGCTGTCAATACTATTGTTAACATCTTGTATTCCTTTGAGTTAATTGGTTAATATTATTGTGTGTTTTGGTTTATACAAATAAAAACCGCATAGAAATTCCTTTTCTTGTTTGACGAATCTGCCGATAAGTCAAGGTGTGGGGCTCCGGAGATCGCAATCGTCCAACGGTGCGCGCGGCACACCCCTTGCGGGGTTAAGGCCTGATTTTGAGAAACCGAGAGTTGACCCAATGTAAAAAGTGTTCAGTTTCGCAAAGCTATAAGGAAATCTATGCGGGTAGATTTTCTATGTAAAGAACTCTTTGGGGATGGGTTGAGGCGCTCCCCCGCGCCTTTGTATCTTAATAACGTCCTGTTTTTACCTTTTATTACTTTTATATCTTTGGCACATCTTATTTGATGCGGTTTATGTGTTTGTCGAGTCGCTGCGACAGGGCGTCGAGTGCGGCCATATCTTCGTCGCCGATCTGACTCTGACGCGCTATCGAGATTCCGTTTATGCAGAGCTGCAGAGCCGTTATGGCCAGACAATCCTCGGTCGAGACCTTATCGCCAAAGGCCTTGCGCAGCTTGGTTACGCTGGCGTTTACCTCGCTCTCGGCCATACGGTATATCTCCTCCTTGTCGGGGGCTATCGCCATCTCGTAGGCCTTGCCGGCCACCTTGAGGTGTATTTTCTGTTTACGCTCGGCCATAGTTTACTCTGCTTTGGAAAGCAATGCGATGCACTTATCTACCTCCCGCAATAATCGGTTGATACGCGCACGCGATTTATTTCTATCCGTTGCCCGTCCGCCGAGGCTCTCGGCCAGCTGTAGACGTTGCAGCTCGGCATTGAGCGCACGCATCTGCTCCTGCTGCTCGCGCACCTGCGCTCTGAGGGCATCACGCTCGGCCACCACCTCGGCCAGATCAGCCTCGAGCTTCTCGTGCTGCGAGATGATCTTCTCGGCCTGAGCCTGAATGTGGGTTATGATGGTTTTGCAAGCCACGGGGTTTGTTGGTAACGGTTTTATTATTCAAAGGTAATATAAAAATCTGTTTTACGCAAATTTTACCGCCTGCGATGGGGCAAAATGTGCTTTCGGGCTATCATTTAACCCTTACGACGTGCTGGCGCAACCACGCTGCCGTAGAGGTCGTAGCCGTCGCTCGAGGTGATGCGCACGTCGTAGAATCGACCACGACGCAGCTGACGCTCCTCAGCGGGGATCATAATCACCTGATCGACCTCGGGCGAGTCGTACTCCGAGCGGGCGATGTAGTAGTCGCCCTCGCGACCATCCACTATGACGCGCAACGTACGACCCTCGTAGCGCGAGTTCTCCTCGTCGGCTATGTCGGCTTGTGCCAGCATAATACGGTCGGCACGACGCTGCTTCTCCTCCTCGGGCACATCGTCACGCAGGTTGATGGCCGAGTAGGTGCCCTCCTCCTCCGAGTAGGGGAATACACCTAAACGCTCGAAGCGCACCTCACGCACAAATGCCTCCAACTCCTCGATGTCGGCCTCGGTCTCGCCCGGGTAGCCCACGAGCAGGGTTGTGCGAAGGGCGATGTCGGGTATGCGCTTGCGCAGACGTGCAATGAGCTCCATCGCCTCGGCCTTGGTGTGGCGACGCTTCATCGCTGCGAGCATATTGTCCGATATGTGTTGGAAGGGTATGTCGAGATATTTGCAGATCTTGCTCTCGCGTGCCATCACCTCGATCACATCGTCGGGGAAGGCGGCAGGGTAGGCGTAGTGCAGACGTATCCACTCGATGCCCTCGATGCGGCACAGCTCGGTCAGCAGGTCGGCCAGACGACGACGGCCGTAGAGGTCTATGCCATAGTAAGTTGTGTCCTGCGCGATGACCATCAGCTCCTTCACGCCGCGTGCGGCCAACTTGCGAGCCTCGTCGAGCAGCACCTCCATCGGCACCGACTCGTGACGACCGCGGATGAGCGGAATGGCACAGTAGCCGCAGAGCCAGTTGCAACCCTCGGCGATCTTCAGGTAGGCGTAGTGCTGGGGTGTGGTGAGCAGACGCTCGGTCTCCAGCTCGGGCTTGTGCTCGGCGCCCAGCGCCGCAGCGATGTCGGCCCAATCCTTCACGCCGAAGTACTCGTCCACCTCGGGTATCTCATTGCGTAGCTCGTCGGCGTAACGCTCGCTCAGACAGCCTATTACAAACAATCGCTCGATCTGTCCCGCCTCCTTGGCCGCTACGGCCGAGAGGATGGTGTCGATGCTCTCCTGCTTGGCGTCGCCGATGAATCCGCAGGTGTTGATCACCACCACCTTGGCGTCGGTGCGGTCGCTGTCGAAGACCACGCGGTAGCCCGCCGCCGCAAGCTGCGCCATCAAGTGCTCGCTATCGACCGTATTCTTCGAGCAGCCTAATGTTATGACGTTTATCTTCTTCATT
>CAZWHN010000171.1:0-3213 GCA_964633635.1 uncultured Alistipes sp.
GGCAGACCAGCACCCGAAAGAACCGTCTTGCGCTGAACGGCGACACGGGCATTGTGTGCTGCGTGGCGAGCTGTAGCGGCCAGGATAACCTTCTGCACGATGGTCTTGGCATCCTTGGGGTGCTCCTCTAAGTAGAGAGCCAATGCTGCACCCACAGCACCATTCACAGCAGCCGATACCTCGCTGTTACCCAACTTGGTCTTGGTCTGACCCTCGAACTGCGGCTCGGCAACCTTGACCGATACCACGGCTGTGAGTCCCTCGCGGAAGTCCTCGCCATTGATCTCGAACTTCAGCTTCGAGAGCATACCCGATTCGTCGGCATACTTCTTCAGCGTGCGCGTCAGAGCCATACGGAAGCCCGTGAGGTGGGTACCACCCTCTATGGTGTTGATGTTGTTTACATACGAGTGTACATTCTCCGAGTATGAGTTGTTGTACTGCATTGCCACCTCGACAGGGACGCCGTTGTATTCAGTGTCGATGTAGATGATCTGCTCGGTGAGCACCTCGCCACGGGTCTTGTCCAGATAGCGAACAAACTCCTGCAAGCCATCCTTCGAGTAGAACTCCTCGCGCAGGGGCACACCCTCCTCGTCGCGGTTGCGATTGTCGGTGAGCGAGAGGTGGATGCCTTTATTTAGGAATGCCAACTCGCGCAGACGGGTCTGCAGAGTCTCATATTTATACTCGGTGACGGTGAAGATCTCAGCATCGGGCTTGAAGGTGATCGTGGTTCCACGATCCTCGCAATCGCCCACAATCTCCATCTTCGAGGTGGGGATGCCCTTGCTGTAAGTCTGTCGATATATCTTGCCACCGCGGTGAACCTCAGCCACCAGCAGCGTTGAAAGTGCATTCACACACGACACACCCACACCGTGCAGACCGCCCGAGACCTTGTAGCTGCCCTTGTCGAACTTACCTCCGGCGTGCAGAACGGTCAGAACGACCTCCAACGCCGACTTGCCCTCCTTCTCGTGGTAGTCGGTGGGGATTCCACGGCCGTTATCACGAACGGTGATCGAGTTGTCCTCGTTGATCGTAACGTCGATGTTCGAGCAGTAGCCGGCCAGCGCCTCGTCGATCGAGTTGTCCACAACCTCGTAAACCAAGTGGTGAAGACCCTTCTCGCTGATGTCGCCGATGTACATCGCCGGACGCTTACGCACAGCCTCCAAACCCTCCAATACCTGGATGTTGGACGCCGAATACTCCTCTTCGTGTGTCTTGACAATTTCTTGTTCTGTACTCATATTTTGTCTAAATCAGTTGCAATTCTTAAAACGTACAAAAATACTCAATTATATTGAGTTTTCCAAATTTATTACCCTCTTGTGGATGAGTTTTTCTGCTCTTGGGGAAAACTTTTCGCTGCGCTAACTCTCAAACTCGTCGATGTCGATCTCGGCGATGTGTCCCTTCGAGAACATAATCGTGCGGGCGGGGTATTGCTCGATCAGAGCCGTATTGTGGGTGGTCATCACAACGGCGCACCCTTTGGTCGTAATCTCGCGGAATAATCGCATAATGCCGTCGGCTGTCACGGGGTCAAGATTGCCCGTAGGCTCGTCGGCCAGCAGCAGACGAGGCGAATTAAGGAGCGAGCGAGCAATGACCAGACGCTGCTGCTCGCCACCCGAGAGTTCGTGCGGCATCTTGTAGGCTTTGGTCTGGAGTCCCACGAGCTGCAACACCTCGTCGATGCGGCGGCGTATGTCGGTCTCGTTTTTCCATCCCGTGGCACGCATCACGTCGTAGAGATTGTAGAATACGTTGCGGTCGTCGAGCAGGCGATAATCCTGAAAAACGATGCCCAGTCGGCGGCGCAGATGGGGTATGTCTGAGCGCTTCAAGCGTCGCAGATCCATATCCACCACACGGCCTTCGCCCTCAAGAAGTTGCACCTCGGCATATAAAGTTTTGAGTAGAGTGCTTTTTCCGCTTCCTACGCGCCCAATGAAATAGACCATCTCGCCCTGTTGTACCTCGAGATTTACATCCGACAGCACCAGCTCATCGTCGGGTTTGGGACGATCGGAATTGCCATCGGTGTGGTAAATCGAGACGCCACGAAGTTCTATCACACGCTTGTTTCTCTCCATAATTTTCGCATATTTGCCTTAACTCACAAATATACGGATTTTTTTGCAAACAATGGCGCTTTGTGGCGATATTCTTGCCTTTGGCAAGAGATTTTTTTGTGACGGAGGTTGTTTATTTGCGATTGACGCTTGCCGATGGTGGTTTACAGCCCCTTTTTCAGATATATCATATCGCGCAGAGGCTTGCCCTCCTCGATGATGGGGTGGTCGTAGTTGAGTGTGAAGAAGTCGGCCACGCGGTGCGAGTAGCTGAATCCGCAACTCTCGTAGAACGATATTGTCTGGTGGCTTTCGCCCGTGCCGACGAGGATTGTGTGTGCCTTATGGCGGAAGTGCTGGCAGACAAAATCGACCATCTTGCAGCCATAGCCTCGATGCTGGAAAGTTGGGCTGACGGCAAGGTTTTTTAGTTCAACTACTCCGTTACTTTCCGTAGCCACAACTGCCACGGCAATAGTATGTTGATCGCCATCACTTAAAGCAAACATTTCGCCTCGATCCAAGTAACGATCAATCATCGACTCCTGCTCGTCGCCCAGCAGTAGAAGATCGAGCAGAGCCTTTTTGTTGGTCTTGATTTGGCGGATTTTGTAGGGTGTCATAAGTGATTTGGGGATAATGGCTTGTGCAAAATTAACTTTTTTCAGAAAATTATCACGCCAAACAAAACAAAAAATTCCTCCCCTACGGCAGGGAAGGAACTTTAATGAGGGGTGATCGAGTATGACTTTTTGATGGGCGAAATCGCAGATTTCGCTTCTCATTTGTCAATCAAGTCACCATCAAAGAGTGGAGGCGGCGGGAGTCGAACCCGCGTCCAAACTCGGAGCCCGAAGGCTTTCTACACGCTTATTCTGCGATTTGTCCTCTTGCACGGGACGGCCACAGACGACCTTACCCGCACCGCAGTCTCTTGATTTTCGCACGGCCGTCGAGACTCCGACCGCACTATCCCTATCTTGATGATACCCCGTATGAACGACTGCCAAAGGGCGGGGCTGTCGCTCGGGATACTCGTCTGCAAGCCTCCTTGGGCTCACGGATTAAGCCAATTTTCCTTGAAAATTAGGCAGCGAGTGCGTAGCTATTATTGCCATTTGTAGTTTGA
>CAZWHN010000172.1:0-3180 GCA_964633635.1 uncultured Alistipes sp.
TTCTCTTTGGCAAAACGCTCCTCAAACTCAGCCTTCTTTGCCAAGAGGATGTTTTTCTGCTCGGTAGATTGAGGCTCGCTGTAACCATATTTAAGTCCCAGAGCCATCAGGGCACCCGTGACACAACCACACGTGCGGCCACCCCACATACCACCACCAAAAGCGGCAGAGATCTTAAGTGCCTTGTCGGGACAAATACCTAACTTGTTGGCCGCGTGTCCCATTACGATCTGCGAGCAGTCGATGCCCTGCTGAAACAATTCAGCAATACTTTGTTCTGTAAGATTTTCGATTTTCATTATTGAGAAGAATTAAAGAGTTTATACAAATTTAATAATTTGCTCAGGTCTTTATCTCTCTTGGGTGTTAAAACGAAAAAATACTCACTCAAAGCGAAAATATGGCAGTTGTTTGTTTGGAATAGAAAACGAGTAGGGCCTAAAACACCTCCATCTCCATAATGTAGTCGTCCATCACAAATCCCAGCCCAATGTCGGCACACTCCTTGGCTATAACCTTAAAACCTTTGGCGATGTAAACCTCATAAGCGTGTGTGTTATTGCGATTTACGGTTAGATATATTGCTCCTAATTTCTCCTCGCGGCATAGCTCCTTCATACGCTCCAGGCCCATCGAAAAGAGTCCTCGACCTCGATTCTTCTTGAGGATGTAGAACTTGCTCAGGAACAATCTTTCGCCCTGCGGCTGCACACCGAAATACCCCAAAATCTCGTCACCCTCCTCAATCAAGAAGTAACGATACCCGTGCATCAACTGCCCTGAGATAGCCTCAAAGCTCTGAAACTTCTCAATCATATACTCCACCTGTTCGGGAGTACAAAACGACACATTCGCCTCGCGCCACACCTTGCGTGCGACCTTGGTCAGCCGACGCACGTCGGCCTCGCTGAAAATCTCTCTGATGATCATTTTACCATATAATCGGCTCCTTACCGATGCTTTGTAGATATGCATTTGCCTGTGAAAAATGTTTGCAGCCGAAGAACCCACGATAGACCGAGAGTGGCGAGGGGTGAACACTGCGCAGAATGAGGTTGCGCGTGGGGTCGGCCACCTGTCCCTTACGCTGGGCGTAGCTGCCCCATAGCATATAGACCACGCCCTGCTTCCGCTCGCTGATGAGTCGCACCACAGCATCGGTGAACTGCTCCCAACCACGGCCTGCGTGCGAGGCGGCTTGATGGGCACGCACGGTCAGCACCGAGTTGAGCATCAGCACACCCTGCTCGGCCCAGCGGTCGAGGTTGCCACTTGCGGGGATGGGGGTGCCCACGTCGTCGCGGATCTCCTTAAATATATTTTGCAACGATGGCGGGAACGGCACTCCGTCATTGACCGAGAAACACAAACCATTGGCCTGACCTACACCGTGATAGGGGTCCTGTCCGATGATCACCACCTTGAGCGACGAGAGCGGACAGCGGTCGAAGGCTCGGAATATGTTTTTGCCTGCGGGGAAGATCTCTTGCGTGGCGTACTCCTCCCTTACGAAACGCGTCAGCTGCTCGAAGTAGGGTTTGTCGAACTCCTGCTGTAAGAGGGCTTTCCAGTCGGCTGCGATTCTGACATCCATATCAAAAATTGAAAATTTGTTTCACTTAATGTGATAAAAGTACAAAAAAAAACGTAACTTTGCTACGATTAAAAATAAAAATACCTATGAAAAAGTTAATTCCCTTGATGATGCTTCCGCTTGTTGCGCTTTTCGTTAGCGGATGCACCCCAAAAGAGCCTGAAGTTAAGAATATCATCTATATGATAGGTGATGGTATGGGTCTTGCGCAGGCGTCGCTGATGCAGATCGAGCAGAAGTATGCCCCCACGGCATTCGACCGTGCGCAGAACATTGCTTTGCAGAAGACCTACTCGGCAAACAACCGTGTGACCGACTCGGCAGCTTCGGGTACGGCACTCGCTACGGGTTATAAGACCGACAACAGCACACTCGGCCAGACTCCCGACGGCACTCGCGTAGAGTCAATCATCGCTAAGGCCGAGAAGGTGGGCTACGCATCGGGTGTGGTTGTGACCTGCTATGTTAACCACGCAACTCCTGCGGCATTCTATGCTCACGTTAAGAATCGTGGCGAGAACGACAACATCATTGCCAACTTTATGGAGAGTGATTTGGATGTTGTGTTCGGTGGCGGTCGCCGTTATTTCAACGACTACTTCTCAAAGCAGAATAAGAATTACATCGACGAGCTCAAGGCTAAGGGCTACACCGTGCTGATCGAGCAGTCGGAGATGGGTAGCGTGAGCGAGGGTAATGTAGTGGGTCTGTTCGCCGATGGCGATATGCCGCTGAAGCGTCAGGGCCGCGATGAGTATCTGCCCGAGGCAGTATCTAAGGCGCTGGAGATCCTGACCAACAATGTTGAGAAGCAGAAGAAGGAGGGCTTCGTGCTGATGGTCGAGGGCTCGAAGATCGACGGCGAGGGCCACGGCAACAACATCGAGGGTGTATTGGCCGAGACTCGCGACTTCGCTAAGGCTGTCGAGGTGGCTATGGATTATGCCGACGCTCACCCCGGTACGCTCGTAGTTGTTACGGGTGATCACGAGACGGGAGGTCTGTCGATCCCCAGCAATAAGACCGACTTTACCCTGCCCGAGAGTGGTATCAGCTACGGCTTCAGCACCACGGGTCACACGGGTATTATGCTCCCCATCTATCTCTACGGTACGGGTGCTGACCGCATCAACGGTATTATGGAGAACACCGAGCTCTCGCAGTCATTGCAGCGTATGATCGGTGTGTGGGAGGATGCTCCTGCAAAGTAGGATTTTTCTCGCAACCTCTGCACTGTGGCGAGGGGTCGTGAGATATAAAACAATAAAAGGCGACACCTGCAGGTGCCGCCTTTTTTGATGAAGCGATGCTTTATTTCGCCTCTGCGAAATATTTGTAGAACAAAGGTATAGTGCGCACACCCTTATCGAATTGCTCCAGGCCGTAACTCTCGTTGGGTGAGTGGATGGCATCCTCCGCCAGACCGAAGCCTATGAGCAACGACTTGATGCCCAAGATGCGCTCGAAACCGCTGATGATGGGGATCGAACCGCCCGAGTAGAAGGGTAGAGGCTTCTTGCCAAAGGTGTCAACGATAGCCTTCTCGGCTGCCTGATAAGCCTTCATATCGGTGGGCGAAACGTAGG
>CAZWHN010000173.1:0-3168 GCA_964633635.1 uncultured Alistipes sp.
ATCTTCCGTATGCGCGAGTTCGAGCAGATGGAGATGCAGTTCTTCGTGCAGCCCGGCACCGAGATGGAGTGGTGGAACAAGTGGAAGAACACCCGTATGGCTTGGCACCGCGCGTTAGGCTTTGGCGACGAGAACTACCGTTTCCACGACCACGACAAGCTGGCTCACTACGCCAACGCAGCTACCGACGTAGAGTTCAACTTCCCGTTCGGTTTCAAGGAGGTGGAGGGTATCCACTCACGCACCGATTTCGACCTGGGTCGTCATCAGGAGTACTCGGGTAAGAAGATCCAATACTTCGACGCCGAGCGTGGCGAGAGCTACGTTCCCTACGTTGTGGAGACCTCGATTGGTGTGGATCGTATGTTCCTGCAGATTATGTCGGCAGCATACACAGAGGAGAAGCTGGAGAACGGCGAGGAGCGCGTAGTACTGCGCATCCCCGCAGCGCTGGCCCCCACGAAGGTGGCCGTGATGCCGCTGGTGAAGAAGGACGGTCTACCCGATGTGGCACGTCAGATCATCGACGAGCTGAAGTACGACTACGTTGTGGCTTACGACGAGAAGGACTCGATCGGCAAGCGCTACCGTCGTCAGGATGCTGTGGGTACGCCTTTCTGTGTAACGGTTGACCACCAGACGCTTGAGGATGGCACCGTGACGGTACGTCACCGCGACTCGATGCAGCAGGAGCGTGTGAAGATTGAGGCTTTGCGTCCGATGGTTGACGAGGCTGTATCGTTCCGTACGCTGTTCAAGAAGATGCAGGCGTAGAGTATGACTAAAACGGCATAGAGTATGACTAAAACAAAGTATCGCCCAATGTGGGGACGCATAGTGCTTATTATCGCAGCCTGCTTTTGCGTGGGTTGGTTGATAGGCAAAGCCATTGCAATGTTATAGTATGGGTAGAATTTTATCCATAGACTACGGCCGAAAGCGCACAGGATTGGCAGTGACCGACCCTCTGCGCATTATTGCAAATGCGTTGGAGACGGTCGAGACCAAGCAACTAGAGAGATACCTTGCAGACTATTTTTCACGGAATGACGTTGATATAATAGTCCTGGGCAAGCCCTCGCAGATGAATGGCGCGCCGTCGGAGACGATGCGCTACATCGAGCCTCTGGCTGGCCGACTGCGCCACGCCTACCCCGCAAAGCAGGTGGTGTTGTACGACGAGCGCTTCACCTCGGTGCTGGCTCACCGCACTATGCTCGAGAGTGGCATCGGCAAGATGGCACGCCGCGACAAGGCTTTGGTGGATCGCATCTCGGCAACGATCATACTCCAATCCTATATGGAGTCCGTCGAGTATAATGCCGATGCAGGCAAGGATACGCTGAATTTGAAGTAAAGTAAAAAAGATTAGACTGTATGATTTATCCAATAGTAATTTACGGCTCGCAGACGTTGCGTAACAAGTCGGCTGAGATCACACCCGACTACCCCGACCTCGGCAAGCTGATCGACGATATGTTCCTCACTCTGGACGAGGCTTCGGGTGTGGGCTTGGCCGCTCCGCAGATCGGCAAGAACATACGCCTCTTTATTGTCGATTGCACCCCGTGGGCCGAGGATGAGCCCGAGCTGGCCGACTATCGTCGCGTCTTCATCAATGCCGAGATCTACGAGCACTCGGAGCAGACCGACCTCTTCAACGAGGGATGTCTGTCGCTGCCTGGCCTGCACGAGGATGTGCGTCGCCCCGTGGCGATCAAGATGCGTTGGCTGGACGAGAACTTCGTCGAGCACGACGAGGTGATCGATGGCCTGCCCGCCCGCGTCATCCAGCACGAGTACGACCACCTCGAAGGCAAGGTCTTCACCGACCGTCTCAGCCCCTTGCGTCGTAACCTGCTGAAAGGCAAGATGACAAAGCTCGCAAACGGCAAGTACCGCTGCGCCTACAAAACAAAATAAAAAATTAGAAAAGATATGGCAAACAAAGGTTTCTGGTATGAGGCTTCGCAGGGCGGAGCCGTCGTGGGAGGAGTGAACGTGCTCTTCTCGGTAATCGGTATGGCATTGCCCTCGGTGGCATTTGTGGCGAGTCTGGCCAACTTCGTGCTGACGATCTACCTGCTCTACCACTTCACCCGTCGTCGCTCGATGCACTTCCAGCAGGAGGGCTACACCTTCAGCGAGTCGTTGGGATTCATTGTGGCGATGGGACTCTTTGCGGGTATCGTTGCAGGTGCTTATCAGATCGTGGCAAGCAACTTCCTCTTCCCCGAGGCCTTCGAGCAGACCCTCTCTACCACTATCTCGACACTCCAGCAGACGGGTGTCTATAACAACGATATGATGGATCAGATGGCGACGATGATGCGTTCGTACATCTTCTCGCCCGTGCCGGCACTGCTGTCGAATATCGTCGGCAACGTCTTCCTTTTCGCCTTCTACGGTCTGTTCATCTCTATCGGCACGAAACGTGAACCCGAGATCTTCGACACAAACCTTCCCGAAGAGGATGAGTAACCGTTTGGACATATCGGTCGTTGTACCACTCTACAACGAGGAGGAGTCGCTCGGCGAGCTCACGGCGTGGATCGACCGTGTGGCACGCGAACACTCGCTCTCGTACGAGATCATTATGATCGACGACGGCTCGTCGGATGGCTCGTGGGTCGAGGTGGAGCGATTGAAGGGGCTCTACCCCGCCATTCGCGGCATACGCTTCGCCCGCAACTACGGCAAGTCGGCAGCACTCTACTGCGGCTTTGCGGCGGCCGAGGGTGAGGTGGTATTCACTATGGATGCCGACCTGCAAGACTCGCCCGACGAGATCCCCGAGATGCGTCGTATGATCTTGGAGGATGGTTACGATCTGGTGTCAGGCTGGAAGCGTAAGCGCTACGACCCCGTAGGCAAGCGTCTACCGAGCAAGTTCTTCAACCTGACGGCCCGCGTGGTGTCGGGCATCAAGCTGCACGATTTCAACTGCGGACTGAAGGCCTATCGCCGCAAGGTGGTGAAGTCGATCGAGGTCTATGGCGAGATGCACCGCTACATCCCCTACCTGGCCAAGCACGCAGGTTTTCGTCGCATCGGCGAGAAGGTGGTGCAACATCAGGAGCGCAAGTACGGCGTGTCGAAGTTCGGTATGGAGCGTATGGTGAAGGGCTATCTGGACCTTATCACCGTGTCGTTTATGTCGCACTTCGG
>CAZWHN010000174.1:0-3158 GCA_964633635.1 uncultured Alistipes sp.
ACCTACAACGGCCAGGGTGACGCCTTCGAGCGTGCGATACTGCCCGTGGCGGAGGTGCTGGGTACGACCGAGGAGGCCGACTCGCCCTACACCTGCTCGCGCATACGCATCAAGGATAATGTGACGGTGAGGGAGTCTATCGCTGTGGCGAACGACGCGGTGGAGCTGCGTTCGTTCCGCGAGGTGATACCGAGTATGAACGATATTTTCATCCGCGCCGTCGAGGGAACGCTTTAATTGGATAGGATTATGAACAAGATAGGAATCATTATCGCTCGTGAGTTCAACGAGCGAGTAAAGAAAAAGTCGTTCATCCTGACGACAATACTTATGCCGCTGCTGATGTTGGGTCTGATGGCGGCACCCACACTGATGATGCTCTTCGCCAAGGGCGACCAGAAGACGCTGCTGGTGATCGACCAGAGTGGCGTGGTAGCGCCGCAGTTGGAGGGCAACGACGAGGTTGTCTTCCAGCCCTACACGGGCTCGCTCGATGAGGCGCGTGCCGACGAGGCGGTCTTTGGCGTGCTGTGGATCGGCGAGGATGTGGTGACCACACCCTCGAACGTAAAGCTCTACACCAACTCCTCGTCGTCGATGTCATTAGAGGAGTCCATCGCGGCTCAGATTGAGGATGTTGTGGAGGCCGAGCGCCTAAAAAAGTACAACATCGAGGGCCTGGAAGATATAATGAAGAATCTCCAGACGTCGGTCTCGATGACCACCTACCGTAACGACCTCTCGTCGGAGGGCGAGGCCGAGGAGGCTACCTCGTCGGTTGTGGCCTACCTGCTCGGTCTGGTGCTGGGTATGATGTTGTATATGTTCCTTATTATATATGGTTCGATGGTGATGACCTCGGTAATCGAGGAGAAGGGATCGCGCGTGCTGGATGTGCTGGTGTCGAGCGTCAGCCCCTTCCAACTGATGATGGGTAAGATCCTCGGAGTAGCCTCGGTGGCCGTGACGCAGATCGCCATCTGGGGCGTACTGATCTGCGGCTTGGGTGCTACGGTACTGCCAGCGCTGATGCCCGACGATGTGATGCAGGCCGTGGAGGCTGTCGAGGCGGGTCAGATGACGATGATGGAGGCCGAGCTGGATGCCGATATGTTGTCGGCATTGTCGATCGCTACGGACGTTGGACAACTGGTGATGATGTTCGTGTGGCTGCTGCTCTTCTTGGTGGGTGGTTTCCTCTTCTACTCGGCAATGTTTGCCGCCGTGGGCTCGAGCGTCGATTCGATTCAGGATGCCAACCAGTTGCAGACACCCATCACGATGCCGATTATTCTGGCACTGATCCTGGCGATGTCGGTCTTCAACGACCCCAACTCATCGCTTGCGTTCTGGGGCTCGATCATCCCCTTCACCTCGCCCGTGGTGATGATGGCGCGTGTGCCCTTCGGCATCCCGACGTGGGAGATTGTCCTCTCGCTTGTGCTGCTCTACGCCTCGGTTGTTGGTATGGCGTGGGCCGCCGGCAAGATCTACCGCGTGGGAATCTTTATGCACGGCAAGAAACCCTCGTACAAGGAGCTGTGGCAATGGATCAGGCAGTAATCGCCTGAGAGTACGCATAAAAAAAAGGTTGTCCTGCGGGGCAACCTTTTTTATTTATAACAAGAGCGTTTTTTCCACCTACCCTATTTTATAATAGGTAAAGCCCTGCTCCTCGAGTTCTTCGCGGTCGTAGATGTTGCGGCCGTCGATCACCACGCGGTGACGCATCGTGCGCTTGAGCACGGCCAGACTCGGCAGGCGGAACTCCTTCCACTCGGTGAGCATCATCAGCGCATCGGCGTCGATCACCGCCTCGTACATATCGCGGCAATAGGTAACTCGGTTGCCCACAATGCGTTGGCACTCTGTCATAGCGATCGGATCGTACACCTTCACACGGCACCCAGCATCGAGCAGCTGGCCGATAAGATACAGCGCAGGCGCTTCGCGCACGTCGTCCGTCTCGGGCTTGAACGCAAGACCCCACACGGCAACGGTGAGCCCCTCCAACTCCCCCTCGTAGTGGCGGCGCAGCTTCTCAAACAGGACACCCTTCTGCCGTTCGTTCACCTGCTCGACAGCCTCTAACACTCGCATACGGTAACCATTCTGCTCGGCCGTGCGGATCAGCGCCCGCACATCCTTCGGGAAGCACGAGCCACCATAGCCACAGCCCGGGTAGAGGAACTTACCCCCGATGCGGGAGTCGGCACCGATGCCCTTGCGGACCATATTCACATCGGCACCCACCCTCTCGCAGAGGTTGGCCACGTCGTTCATAAACGAGATGCGGGTAGCCAGCATTGCGTTGGCGGCATACTTGGTCATCTCGGCCGAGGGAATATCCATAAACAGGACTCGGAAATTATTTATCAGGAAGGGGCGGTAGAGCTTCGTGAGCAGTTTCTTGGCGCGCTCGCTCTCGACACCCACCACAACGCGGTCGGGCGACATAAAATCTTTGACGGCAGCGCCCTCCTTTAGAAACTCGGGGTTCGACGCCACCTCGAACTCGACCTCAACGCCACGTCGCTGCAACTCCTCGCGGATGGCCTGCTCGGCCTGGCGGGCGGTGCCCACGGGCACGGTCGATTTGATTACCAGCACCGTATAGCGATTGATCAGGCGACCCACCTCGTGCGCCACGGCCATAACGTGGCTCAGGTCGGCCGAGCCATCCTCGTCGGGGGGAGTACCCACCGCCGCGAAGATCATCTCCACGCTGTCGATACACTCCTCGAGCGAGGTGGTGAAGTGCAGACGGCCAGCCGCCACATTGCGCTCGACCATAGGCCTTAGGCCCGGCTCATAGATGGGCACAACGCCCCGACGCAGAGCCTCAATCTTCTGCGAGTCGATATCCACGCAGGTCACATCGGCACCCATCTCGGCAAAGCAAGCACCCGAGACCAAGCCGACATATCCCGTTCCAACGATTGCGATATTCAATGCTGTAAAATTTTTGTTTTCAGTACGGTTGCCGCCAACGTGCGGGCGGCACACTGACAAAGATACATTTTTTTTGCTGTTTGGCACAAATATTTCGCCCTTTTTCGTCGGGCGGTGGCGGCAGCGCGGAAAAAATAGTATCTTTGCGACGAAATTGGAAAACACAACCTTACAACAATCCTTATGAAGAAGATTATTTTACTCTC
>CAZWHN010000175.1:0-3149 GCA_964633635.1 uncultured Alistipes sp.
GAGAATGCTATCGTGATCAACTACGGCGACAACGACACCTTCCCCCTGTGGTTCAACCAGGAGGTCGATGGCGTGCGCACCGACGTGAGGATTATGAACTCGAGCTACTTGGGTGGCGAGTGGTACATCGACCAGATGAAGACGGCGGCCAACGACGCTGCACCCGTGCCCTTCTCGTTGCCGAGCAGCAAATATACCTTTGTTAATGACCAGCTGCCCATCCGCGAGAGGGTGGATCGTGTGGTCGATATCAAGGAGCTGATCGACTTCATCGCCCGCGAGGACGACGCCACAAAGTTGCAACTCGTCGATGGCACGATGATCGACTATGTACCCACGCGCCGCATAGCCATCCCCGTGAACAAGGATAACGCCATCCGTTCGGGCATTGTCAAGGAGGAGGATCGTGACCTGATGGTCGATACGGTGTATATCAACATCTCGGAGCGCAAGCAGCGCATCGACAAGAGCGAGATGATGCTGTTGGATCTTCTTGCCAACTTCGACTGGAATCGCCCCATCAGCTTCACGCAGGTCTATATCCTTCAGGACTTCGGCCTGCTCGACTACCTGCAGTTCGACGGCTACGCCTACCGTTTGGTGCCCATCCTTACGCCCTATCGCTCGGCGTGGGAGATTGGACGCATCGACACCGAGGAGGTCTATCCGCTGATGATGCAGACGCTACGCTACGGCAATCTTGCCGAGGAAGGTGTTCTCGTCGATCACTTCACGCAGTACAACCTCAGTGCATCGCGTGCCCGCGAGGGCTTTGCCCGCATTGCCAAGCAGCTCATCCGCGAGGGTGACACCGACAAAGCTCGTGAGGTGCTCGACCGCGGTTTGGAGGTGCTGCCCACGGCCAAGATTCGCTTCACCGATGCCAACACCTACCCCTTCATCGAGGCTTACTACTCGATCGAGGAGTGGGAGAAGGGCGACGACCTATTTAACGACTACCTCGACACGCTGATCGAGCATATCGAATACTATTTGCAATTCGACAACTTGCAGGCCAGCCTTGTCGATGGCATCATTCAGGAGAAGATGGATAGCCTGATGGAGCTCTACTACTTGGCCGCCTATGCACAGCGTGACGACATACTGAGCTTTATGAACGACTACCTGCGCACGTTCGGCTACACGGACGACGAGCTGATTATGCCCGGCACCAATCCGTCGGATCTGATTGACGCGCCGAGCATTGATTTCGAGTAGGCTCGGTGAATATATTAATAAGAAAGGGTGTCCGCCGTGGACACCCTTTTTATTTCGTTCTATCGCCTACTTTTTCTTCGTGCTCTTCTTGCGTTTGGTGGTGGTTGTACGCACCGTGCCACCCGTCAGCTTGCGAGCCATCTGCGTGGCCAACGTCTTGGCGAAGTAGGTGACGGCCGTACCGACAACCGAAGCCAATATTCCCCTCTTTGCGCTCGAGCGCTTCGAGGCCTTAGCCTCCTCCTTAGCTCGCTGTTTCTCCTCACGCTCACGCTCCTTTGCAGCCTCGGCTTCAGCACGTTGCTTCTCAGCCTCGGCAGCCTGCTGCTCGCGTTGCCTCTGTATCTTCTCGAAAGCCGACTCACGATCCACCGCCTCGTCGTACTTACCCGCAATGCGCGATGAGCGAATCAGCTCCGCACGCTCCTCGTCGGTGATAGCTCCGATCTGGCTCATCGGGAAGAGTATCTTGGCTCGCTCCACGACTGAAGGGGCACCCTTCTCATCCAGAAACGACACCAACGCCTCACCCGTACCCAGCTCCAGAATCTCACGCTCGGTCGAGAAGGCGGGATTGGGACGGAAGGTCTGCGCCGCAGCCTTTACCGCAGCCTGATCCTTCGGCGTGAAGGCACGAAGTGCGTGCTGCACGCGGTTACCACATTGTCCGAGAATAGCCTCTGGCAGATCCGACGGCGACTGCGAGATGAAATAGACACCGATACCCTTCGAGCGGATCAGTCGCACGATCTGCTCGATCTTGTCGGTCAGCGCACGCGACGTATCCTTGAAAAGCATATGCGCCTCGTCGAAGAAGAAGACCATCTTAGGCAGGTCGCAATCACCCACCTCGGGCATCTTCTCGTAGATCGAGGTCAGAAGCCACATCAGGAACGTAGAGTAGAGCTTGGGGCGCAACATCAGCTCGTCGGCAGCCAGGATGTTCATCACACCACGGCCACCCTCGGTCTGCAACAGATCGTAGATGTCGAAGGCTGGCTCGCCGAAGAATTTATCGCCACCCTGCTCGGCCAATGTGAGCAGCGAACGCTGGATGGCTCCGATCGTTGCCGTAGAGACGTTGCCGTAGGTTGTTGAGTAACGATCCGAATTCTTGGCCACATAGTCGAGCATCAGTCGCAGGTCCTTCATATCGACGAGCGGCAGCTGCTCATCCTCGGCAATACGGAAGGTCAAGGCCAGCACACCCGACTGCGTGTCGTTAAGCTCAAGCAGTCGAGCGAGCAACATCGAGCCCATCATCTGCACCGTGGTACGCATCGGATGGCCCTTCTTGCCATAGACATCGTATAGGCGCACGGGGCAACCCTCGAACTTGAGCGACGCAGGATCAATGCCGAACTCCGTGCAGCGTTTCTCGATAAAACCGCTCAGGCGTCCCGTCTGCGAGATACCCGACAAGTCGCCCTTCATATCGGCCATAAAGCAGGGCACACCCGCCTGCGAGAAGGTCTCGGCCAGCACCTGCAACGTGACGGTCTTACCCGTACCCGTGGCACCAGCGATGAGTCCGTGGCGGTTGGCCATACGGCCTACGATGTTGATCGGCCCTGCGGCCGAGTGAGCCACATAGAGTTGGTTATCCTTGTACATAAGCTACCTATTTGCAAGCGATCTTCTCGACACGAGCGATGTGACGACCACCCTCGAAGTCGGTCGCAAGGAACTTCTCGACGATGGCCATAGCCTCATCGTTAGAGATAAAGCGGGCAGGCAGAACCACCACGTTGGCGTTGTTGTGCTGACGGATCAAACCAGCAACCTCGTCGTTCCAGCACAGACCAGCACGGATGCCCTGATGCTTGTTCAGCGTCATAGCCATACCCTCGCCCGAGCCGCAGAGGCCGATGCCACGCTCCATCTCGCCCGCCTCGATGGCCGAAGCGAGTGCGTGACCGAAGTCGGGATAG
>CAZWHN010000176.1:0-3144 GCA_964633635.1 uncultured Alistipes sp.
CCAAATAAAAATGACCCCGCCGGCTAGGACTTTACAGGGGTCATTCTTAAATTGCCTTCAGGGGTCAGAGGCACTTGGGCTTCGGAGGTCACACGCGCGGGGCTTTCCCACCCCCATTTGTTATACAACTTTTGGCCATTAACACTTTTGGCCATTAAACTGACTATTTCCCCATACTGCCATCTAAAATTCTGCCTTGCAGCTTAGGTCCATACGCTGGCCTGTGCGGGGGTGGGTGAATTCGATACGAAAGGCGTGCAGGCAGAGGCGGTGGCCGTCGCTGAGGTCGGCGTGGCAGTCGTGGCCATAGAGGTCGTCACCCACGATCGGGGTGTTGAGTCCTTGATGGTGTGCCGAATGCAGACGCAACTGGTGGGTGCGCCCCGTGATGGGACGAAAGAGTACGCGGGTGCGATGTGTGTCGCCAGTCCGCTCGATCGAGATCACTTCATACTCGGTGATGGCTCGTTTGCCGTCGGGGGTTACCATCTGGCGGGGGCGATTGTCGTAGTCGAGGCGCATCTTAAGGTCGATACGTCCCCAGCGCTGTTTCAGCTCCCCATCCAGCAGGGCGATGTAGCTCTTACGGATGGTGTGGCGTATAAACTGCTCTTGCAGAGCCTGATGTGCAGCTTTATTCTTTGCAATAAGCAATATCCCCGATGTGGATTGATCCAGCCGATGGACAATCTTTGGTCCATCGTAGGTGGGGTAGCGCTCCTCGGCCCACTCTTCGACCGACCTCACGCCCGACTTGCCCCTGACGGAGAGCATCCCACAGGGTTTGTTCACAGCAACCAAATCCTCATCCTCCCATACCACGATAGGTTCGGGTGGACGGATGGCAAGCAAGGGGTTAGGCTCGACATCGAGCCCCTGCATCATAAAGGTCAGGATGGGTTTGCACTTGCCGTTGCACGAGGGGTAGAACTGCCCGTGATGGCGTACCTCGCCGCGTGGCGAAGCTCCCTGCCAAAACTCGGCCATAGCTATGGGTGTGAGCGAGTTGAGGTAGGCATACTGCAACAATTTTGGAGCTGCGCACTCGCCCGCCCCAGCGGGTGGCAGGGGTTGCGATGTGGGGGCAAAGAGTTCGCACAAATCCCGCACCTCACCCCGTGCGTTGAGCATTCGAAACTCCCGAAACAAAGCCTTTTGCAGCTCGGCCGACCGGTGGCGACGCTCGTCGTGCAGAGCCTCAATCTCGGTGCGAAAACTCTCCACAGCCGCCTCAGCCTCGGCTATCAGCGTGCGATGATGGCGCTTGAGGCGTTGCAGGTCGGCATTGTCGCGCTGGCTCTCGAGGATTAGCGTAGCCTCCTGCTCGCCGTTTGTGCGTCGTGTGGCACGTTCGGCCTTACGTTGTGCGAGTGTGGTTTTAAGAGCCGATAACTCACTATCTGCCTCTGCTTTCGCGTCGCTTAACTTTTGGCGTGCCACAGCATACTCCTCGCTCTGCTCCAGATGCTCGACCTTGCGATTAATTGCCGAGATCTCGGCCTCCTCCCGACGAAAGAAGTCGTCGGGGCGTAGCATATCATACACGGGCGGCACAAAGTAGGCGTGAAGGTTACTCCCCGCAAGATTGCCCGAGAATGCGGCTACGAAGCCAATCTCGCCCTCTTTATCACGCACCACCAGCACCCCGAACATCTTACCCTCGGCAATCTCCTCGGCCCAATCCTGACGCGAGCGCAGATACTCCTCCACCTCGGCTGCAGCCAATCGGCAGAGAGGGTGCGGGGTGTAGTGGAAGGGCCAAGTGAACTGACTGGGTAGCTCGATTGGGGATATGTCGCAGGCAAAACGATGTAACATAGTGCAAAGATATGTTTTTTAAGAATAATTTTGTAGTTTTACTCTCACTTTTGCGACTAACATAGTGTAGAGAGATTAATAACGTGCAGTAGGTCGATGGAAAAATTGGAGCAAGAATTTACGAAGATCGTTCGTGAGCATAAGGACACCATCTATATGGTCTGTTATATGTTCTCGAAGGACAACGACGAGGTACAGGATCTCTATCAGGAGATTCTGATCAACCTCTGGCGTAGCCTGCCCTCGTTCGAGGGGCGCAGCAATGTTCGAACGTGGCTATGGCGTGTGAGCCTTAACACCTGCATCTCGATCGATCGCAAGAAACGTCGAGGCAAGTCGATTCCGCTCGAGATGGATATCGACCTCTACAACGATGCCGACCGCGACACCAAGCAGATCAAACTGCTACACGAACGCATCAACCGTCTGGGACCGTTCGATAGGGCTATCATCCTGCTGTGGCTGGAGAATATGTCCTACGAGGAGATTGGAGCCATTGTGGGCATCTCGGAGAAGAATGTCTCGGTGAGATTGTACAGAATCAAGGAACAGCTTAAAACGATTAAATAGTATGGAGTATAGAGATGATCTTCAGGAACTGGCCGAGCTGCGCGAGCAGTTGGATCTATTGCGCGAGAAATTGCGTCAGCAGGAGCTGATCAACGAACGCGCGGTGTTGCTCGTCACGCAGAAGGGTATAAACCGACTCAACCGCACGGGCAAGCACTACACCGCATTCGGAATTTTTGCTGTGATTTATTGTACCTTTATGTTCCACCGTTTCGGCTTCAGCGACGGGTTTGTCCTCTTTACGGGGGTGTTCCTGCTGATATGCGTGGTGGCGACCTATTGGATGCATCACGAGCTATATTATGCCACGGATGTGACACGCCAGAATCTGGTGGATACGACACGCAAGGTGGTGCGTTTTCGCAAGCTATATAGTAAGTGGTTTTACTTCTCGATACCAGTGCTTTGGGTGTGGTGCTATCTGCTCTACCACGATGCCTATCGTATGTTGGAGAACCCCGAGGGATTTCTCATCGCAGGCCTTGTCGGCGGTGTGATCGGCGGCGCAATAGGTCTCACCAAACACTTCAAAACCCTCAACCAAGCCAACGAAGTACTTCGCCATCTGGACGAACTGCAGCAGACGGAGAGATAAGCTAAAATTTGCTTAGAATTTTCACTACAATTTTTGGCGGATTATTTGGATATAAATTTTTAGCGTTTTATCTTTGTGACGACGAAGGGGGATTAGCTCAGCTGGTTAGAGCGCTTGCATGGCATGCAAGAGGTCATCGGTTCGAATCCGATATTCTCCAC
>CAZWHN010000177.1:0-3137 GCA_964633635.1 uncultured Alistipes sp.
ATCAAGGGCCGTAGCAAGTGTATGATCCTCAGCCCCAACGGCCAGAACATCTACAAAGAGTAGATCGAGAGCAAGATCAACTCTATGCCCCACGTCGGCGAGTCACTCGTCGTCGATCGCAAGGGTGGTCTGGTGGCATTGGTGGCTCTCACGCCCGACGATCAGTCGGCCGACCGCGAGGCCATCGTAGCCGCTTTGGAGCAGAATCGTGTGGAGCTGAACCGCTCGATGCCCACTTACAGCAAGATCGCCAAGATCGAGATCATCGAGGGTGGCTTTGAGCACACGCCCAAGCAGTCAATCAAACGATTCCTTTATAATTAATTGTAGCATATAGTTATTTTGGAGAAGGGGTGCATTTTCGCAGGATGCATCCCTTTTTTTTGTGCGCTACGCAGAACAAAATCGGCCAAAACCTCACCGAGATATTGAATTTATCGCCCGCAGTTTGTACCTTTGTGCAAAATAACGAGCGTATGTTATCAGCAATGGAACGAGAGGCCATCATTGCCCTCATCAAACGAGAAGTGGTGCCAGCCATCGGTTGCACCGAGCCTGTGGCTGTGGCGTTGTGCGTTGCGCGTGCAACGGAGATTTTGGGTCGTCGCCCCGAGAGGATAGCCCTGCAACTGAGTGCCAACATCCTGAAGAATGCTATGGGCGTAGGTATCCCTGGCACGGGTATGATCGGACTGCCGATTGCCGTGGCGTTGGGAGCCATCGTGGGCCGTTCGGAGTATGGATTGGAGGTGCTGAAGGATGCTACACCCGAGGCTGTTGCCGATGGCCGATGCTATATCAACGAGCGTCGCATCACGATCGACCTGAAGGAGGGTATCACCGAAAAACTCTACATCGAGGTGCAAACCGAGGCCGAGGGACACACCTCGACGGCCATCATCGCGGGCGGACACACGTCGTTCGTATATCTCAAGCGCGACGACGAGGTGCTGGAGGATCGTCGCACGACGGGCTCTACGGTCGAGGCCGACGAAGATGTGGAGCTGACGCTACGACGCGTCTATGACTTTGCAATGACCACTCCGCTCGAGCAGATCAAGTTCATCTTGGAGTCGAAGCGTCTTAACAAGGCTGCTGCCGAGAGCGCTTTCACGGCCGATTACGGTCACTCGTTGGGCAAGACATTGCGAGGCCCGCGCGAGCTTAACATCCTTGGCGACAGCATCTTCAGCCGCATACTCTCCTACACCGCCTCGGCGTGCGATGCCCGTATGGGAGGCGCTATGGTGCCCGTGATGAGCAATTCGGGAAGTGGAAATCAAGGCATTACAGCCACCCTACCCGTCGTCGTCTATGGCGAGGAGTGCGGTGCCAGCGAGGAGCAGATGATACGCGCCCTTGCGTTGAGCCACCTGACCGTCATCTACATCAAGCAGAGCCTCGGCCGTCTCTCGGCTTTGTGCGGATGCGTGGTGGCCGCCTCGGGATCGAGCTGCGGTATAACCTACCTTATGGGTGGCGGGTACGACGAGGTGGCGATGGCCATCAAAAATATGATTGCCAACCTCACGGGTATGATCTGCGACGGCGCCAAGCCGAGCTGCGCACTCAAATTGGCCAGTGGCGTATCGACCGCCGTGCTGTCGGCTATGATGGCGATGGAGCATCGCTGTGTGTCGAAGTTGGAGGGTATCATCGACGAGGATGTCGATCACTCGATCCGCAACCTGACGACCATCGGCCGCGAGGGTATGAACGAGACCGACACGCTGATTCTGAATATTATGACCAACAAGTGTTAAATTGCGAAATTGCGCAAAAATAAAAGGCTACCCCATTCGGGATAGCCTTTTTTATGTGATGTAATTTCAATCGAAATTTACAACTTTGCCAAGCACTCGCTTACATTCTTCTCGATGCGAGCCACGACATCCTCGCTCTCGGCCTTAACGAACTTCTCGCCCACGATGTTCTCGTAGAGCTCGATGTAGCGGTCGGTGATTGATGCGACGATCTCGTCGGTCATCTCGGGCACCTGCTGACCCTCCTGACCCTGGAAGCCGTTGGCCATCAGCCACTCACGAACAAACTCCTTCGAGAGCTGCTTCTGCTTCTCGCCTGCGGCCAGGCGCTCCTCGTAACCCTCGGCGTAGAAGTAGCGCGATGAGTCGGGGGTGTGGATCTCGTCCATCAGGTAGATCACGCCATCCTTCTTACCAAACTCGTACTTGGTATCAACCAGAATAAGTCCCATCTTGGCTGCGATCTCCGTACCACGCTGGAAGATAGCACGGGTGTAAGCCTCCAACTGCTCGTACTCCTCGCGGCTCACCAGACCCTGTGCGATGATCTCCTCCTTCGAGATATCCTCGTCGTGACCCTCGTCGGCCTTGGTCGTCGGGGTGATGATAGGCTCGGGGAAACGCTGGTTCTCGACCATACCCTCGGGCATCTCCACACCGCAAATGGTGCGCTTGCCAGCCTTATACTCACGCCAAGCGTGACCCGAAAGATAGCCACGGATGACCATCTCGACCTTGTAGGGCTCGCACTTGTGGCCCACGGTCACCATAGGATCGGGTACGGCGATCTTCCAGTTGGGAAGGATGTCCGTCGTAGCGTCGAGGAACTTGGCTGCGATCTGGTTGAGCACCTGACCCTTGAAGGGGATACCCTTGGGCAGTACCACGTCGAATGCCGAGATGCGATCCGACACGACCATCACCAGATACTCGTCGTTGATGCTATATACGTCACGAACCTTACCTACATAGTGGCTCTGCTGACCCTCGAATTTGAAATCTGTCTTTACGATTGCTTCCATTTTATATCTGTTTTTGTTTACTTTTCTGCTGATTGGGTTGCACGATTGCAACATAGCGCAAATATACGAAGTTTTCCTGAAAAAAGTCCCACTCCGCCCCATTTGTCACGAAAAAAGCGCCGTCGGAGTGCAACGACACCCATTTATTACTATATTAGCGTCGCAAAAACACTTCAGTAAAATGAGCAATCAGCCAATATCGACCGTAAGGCAAGAGCCGTTGTGGAACAGCAATTATGTGAAAGTCTGGGTGGCCAACTTTATGATTTTCTTCTCGTTTATGCTGCTCACACCGCTGCTGCCATCGTACCTGAGCGACACATTCGGGGCCGACAAGCAGACCATCGGCATC
>CAZWHN010000178.1:0-3130 GCA_964633635.1 uncultured Alistipes sp.
CAAAGACCACCGAGAACGCTAACATCGTGATAATCGGAGTCCACACCTCGCCCGAAGTAGATTGGATAAGGGCCGAACCGACAATCGGGCCTGTACAAGAGAACGATACAAGTACCAGCGTAAGGGCCATAAAGAAGATACCAGCCAGGCCGCCCTTATCGGACTTTGCGTCGCTATTGTTCACCAACTTCTCGGGCAATACGATCTCGAAAGCACCAAAGAACGACGCTGCGAATACCATAAAGACGATGAAGAAGATGATATTAGGCAGCCAGTGCGTTGCAACCCAATTGAAGATGTCGGCAGTCACCGCATCGCCACCAATAAGCCAAGTGAGCAGAATAATCACAGCGATAGGCACGGTGTAAAGCACCACGATGAACAGACCATACATTAGTGCGCGGAAACGACCTCGCGCCACACTGCCCGAGCCCTTGAGGAAGAACGACACGGTCATCGGGATCATCGGGAATACGCAGGGTGTGAGCAGTGCGATAAGTGCCCAACCGATGGCGCTCAGGATAAAGCTCCAGATCGAGCCACCCTTCGACACCGAATTTGCAGCCTCGGCACTCGCCTCAATGTCGGCCTCAGCCGAAGGTGCAGCGGCGGGGTTACCCACTTTGATCGAGAACTCCTTATCGCCATTGACACACTGAACGCTACAAGCCTGCCACTCGACCATACAATTCACCACTGCGCCCTCGGGGGCCTTCACGGTTTGCGAGAAGACGATCTCGCCCTCGTATGATCCGATCTCCATCTCGAAGATCTCGTCCATCTCGCGCACAGCCTCACGGCTGGCCACTACATCGCCCACCAGCTCGTAGCCCACAACGGGGTCGAATGTGAAGGTGGTAGCCAACGGGCCACCCTCGTAGGGGCCGAGGTCGTAGAGGTGCCATCCTTCGGCAACCGTTGCGGTGAAGTCGATACGATACTCGCCATTGCCCAGATTCTCCACCGAACTCTTCCACGACACGGGGTCAAACAACTGCGGCTGTGCCCAAGCCGACACCGAGGTCAGCGCCACAACCAGCATCAATAAAAAGGTCTTGATTTTTTTCATATTTTTCTTTGTTTTACTCTTCTCTACGCATTTTGCTATCTGCCGCATCGGATTTTTCAGGGAAACGCTCAACCTCAAATCAGCCCCTCCCCGTACGATCCACCGCCATCGGCCGCAGAGCAAAAAATGTTAGGCACACTTTTGCAGGGCGCAAAAATAGTCAAAAAAAGAGAGACTTGCAAGTGATTGCCTCTCTTTTCACTACACGCATTTGTGCGTGTCAATTCCATATCTCTTCGGGGATGCTTTACGCCCTGCCCCACTACTCGATCTCGAAGGTGCGGCACTCATCCTCGCCCACCTCGATACGAACCTCGAGTGCATCGTCGGGCAGTAGCGGCTCGATCTTCTCGGGCCACTCCACAAGACAGAGGTCGCCCGAGTAGAAATACTCCTCGTAACCTAAGTCGAAGACCTCCTCGATGCGGTCGATGCGATAGAAGTCGAAGTGGTAGATACGCATCTTGCGCCCCTCGTACTGATTTACCAACGCAAAGGTAGGGCTTGTGACCGTATCCTCAGCACCCAATCGGGCAGCGATGCGGCTCACGAGTGTGGTCTTACCCGCACCCATACCGCCACGCAGCAGCACCACACGACGCTCTCCGAGCGATGCAATGATCTCATCGGCGACATCGCCAAGATTGCTGAGCGAATCAATCTCTATTCTTTTCATATAATGTCTCTTACGTTTAATTATCCTTTGGGTTTAAGCACGATGAATGGCACCAACATCTCCTCCATCGAGATACCGCCGTGCTGGAACGTGTTGCGGTAATAGCGGATGAACTTGTTGGCGTCGTTGTTATAGACCAAAAAGTCCGAGTTGTAGGCGAAGATATAGCTCGACGAGAGGTTGATGCGCGGCAGCTGAATATCCTCGGGACGTGTCACCTCGTACACCTCGCGGGGGTTGTATTGCAGATTGCGACCCGTCTTGTAACGCAGGTTGGGCGAGGTCTCACGATCGCCCGTCACCTTGACGGGGTTATCGACACGGATGGTGCCGTGGTCGGAAGTGATAATCACCGTATGTCCCTGCTCGGAGAGCATCTTTAGCAGCACGAACAGATCCGAGTGCTCGAACCACGAACGCGTGAGCGAGCGGAACGAAGCCTCATCCTCGGTTAGCTCGCGGATGATGTCGGTCTCGGTACGGGCGTGCGAGAGAATGTCGAGGAAGTTATAGACGATGACCGAGAAGTCGGCATCATAGACCCGACGAATATTCTCGATGAGCTTACGTCCCGCCTCGGGTCGCACCAGCTTGTCGAAGGTCCAACGGTAGTTCTTGCCCGCCGACTTGAGCTGACGCGAGAGGAACTCCTCTTCGAATTGGTTTTTACCACCCTCCTCGTTGTCGTTGAGCCACTTGTCGGGCATCATCTTGTCGATCGACAGAGGCATCAGACCTGCGAAGATGGCATTGCGGGCATACTGCGTAGCCGTGGGCAGGATGGCACAGTAGAAGTCATCGACATCCACGTCGTAGTAGCCGTAGAGCAACGAGCTGATGGCACGCCACTGGTCGTAGCGGAAGTTGTCGATCAGCAGCAACGTCGTCTTCGAGTGAGAGTCCACCACGGGGAAGATACGCTTGCGCATCAACGTGTGCGACATCACGGGAATCTCCTGCTCATCGACGCGGCGATTAATCCAATTGTAGTAGTTGCGACGCACGAACTTGCAGAACTCCTGATTGGCCTCGCTCTTCTGATACACCAGCACCTCCTTGATGCTCTGGTCGGTCGAGCCCGAGAGATCGATCTCCCAGCCCATAATCTTGCGATAGAGCGCACACCACGCATCGAACGACGAGGCGGCCTGACACATAGCCGAGATGCGCCCAAACTCGGCCCGATAGTCGGCCGTGGTCTGCTCGGTGACAAGTTGCTGCGAATGGACATTCTTCTTGATCGAGAGCAGCACCTGATTGGGATTGACGGGCTTGATGATGTAGTCGGCAATCTTCGAGCCGATGGCCTTGTCCATAATATTCTCCTCCTCGCTCTTGGTCACCATAATGACGGGCGTGGTGGGACGCAGATCCTTGATCAGCGG
>CAZWHN010000179.1:0-3109 GCA_964633635.1 uncultured Alistipes sp.
GATAATCTCCGCGAGGCCATTATCCATCGTCCGCCATCGGCGGATCACAAGGCCAATCTTTTGAGGTCACTGAAGATTAGGTGGCTTTCGGCCGAGTGAAATGAGGGTGTCAGCTTTCGAGCGACACCCTCTATTTGTGATATAATGCCGATTGCAAGCCGTATGTAATCCGCCTAATCGTCCCAACCTTGCAGCCAATATCGCCCTCAAGCGTTGTAACATCTATCGGACGGCCAAAGACAAGACGAACCGACTTACCTCGTTGTCTAAACATCTCATCGACAAGCAGCAACAACTCGATATTCATATTTATACGCATCGCCCGCCGAAATTTATAGATATTGTAGAACCGTGAAGACAGCTCGCCCTCGACGAATATGGGCACAATCTGCCTATCGTAAAGCTCGGCATCCTTAACAAAACGCTTGTGCCACTCCGTATCGGCTACCTCGCCATCAACCACACGCGAACAAAACCCCGCAGGGAAGGTCAGCACCTGCTTTGTCGGGGAGCTCATCGCCGCCGTATAGGAGCAGCAATGCCGAGTGCGCTGATTGCCATATTTATTCACAGGAATCCATAGTGGTGCCAACGGCTCGACATTCATCAACATATCGTTCACCACAGCGCCAACATCACTCCATCGCGCAAGCAACTCATTGACTATCAACATTCCGTCCAAGCCCCCAAAGGGATGATTTGCAACAAATATATAGCGAACAGACGGCTCCAGCTGAGCAGTAAAAATCACCTCACTATCCACCTCGAAAACCCCGAGTGCATAACTCAAAAACTCCGTTGGCGAGAGTCCCTCGCCTGCGCAAAGAATCTTGTTTATCTCTCGCTGATGGATAAGTCTCTCCAACGGGGCCACAAGCCACTTCGGAATATGGCGACCGCTACGTTCTGAGAGTATTTTGCGTATATCTATCTGCATACCATTCACCAACATTTGACCATAGCAAATTTGCATCCACAATCGCAAATCGGATGGGATAATTTGTTGATAATTTTTGCCTCTGTTTCTTTCTTTTTCTTAATAAATTAATGTACCTTTGCCCTAATTAACAAAAAATGCCCGCCCGAAGCGTAATGTCGCATACCACAAAGATAGTGCAGGTGTTACACCCAAAGCGCTCTATCGAAAGACGATGGAGAGTGTCGTCGTGCGGGTTGAAGGATGTGAAATATTTGAATTTTTAAGTATAATAGTGGCCGTTGCACGCAATTGCAGCGGCTGCATTTTTAACATTACACATTGATAATATGAAAGTTGCAGTTATTATGGGTTCGACAAGCGACTGGGGCGTGATGTCGGCCGCTTGCGAGACTTTGGAGCAGTTGGGAATCGAGTACGAGAAGCGTGTAATCAGCGCACACCGCACACCGCACCTTATGGTTGAGTATGCTGAGTCTGCCAAGGAGCGCGGCATCGGTGCCATCATTGCTGGCGCAGGTGGTGCAGCCCACGTTGCAGGTGTAACGGCCGCACTGACGACCGTGCCCGTGATCGGTGTACCCATCAAGACCTCTGCTCTGGGAGGTTTGGATTCATTGCTCTCGATCGTGCAGATGCCGGGCGGAATCCCCGTTTCGACCACAGCTATCAACGGTGCGAAGAATGCCGCACTCATCGCCGCTTCGATCTTCGCCTTGACCGACCCCGAGTTGGAGGCACGCCTGGTGGCTTTTCGCAAGGCCCAGACCGAGAAGGTGCTCGAGGCCGAACTGTAAAAATTTAGAGAAATAATAACGAAACCCAAGATATGAAGAATTACCGCATTTATGTAGAGAAATACCCTCGATTTCAGGTCGAGGCCGAGACTCTGCGCAAGGAGCTGAACAACAATCTGGGACTGAAGCTGGCCTCGCTGCGTCTGCTCAACGTCTATGACCTGTTCGGTTTCTCGGAGGAGCTCTTGGAGAAGAGCCGCTACGCCGTATTCGGTGAGATCGTTACCGACTGCGTGAGCGACGAGTGCCCTCTCGAGGGCAAGAAGTATCTGGCCGTTGAGTATCTGCCCGGCCAGTTCGACCAGCGTGCATCGTCGGCTGTGGATTGTGTTCGTCTTATCGAGCCTACGGCCAATGTCCACATCAAGTCTTCGAAACTCATCATCTACGACGACGCCATCACCGAGGAGGAGATGGCTCGTGTCGAGCGTTACTATATCAACGCCGTGGAGTCACGTCGCAAGGATCTGAGCGTGCTCTCGGATATGGAGAATGCCGAGGTGAAGCCCGTACCCACGTTGCACGGTCTGACCGCACTGAAGGATGAGGAGCTGGCCCCCTTCTGCAAGCAGTATGGTCTGGCGATGAATGCCGACGATTTGCGCGAGGTGGTGAAGTACTACACCGAAGAGGGCCGCGACCCCTCGGAGACCGAGCTTCGTATTTTAGACACCTATTGGAGCGACCACTGCCGCCACACAACCTTCACGACCGAGATCGAGGAGATCACCATCGACGAGTCGTTCCTCAAGGAGGAACTGGGTGAGGCCATCGAGTCGCTGCATAAGATCCGCGAGGAGCTGGGCCGCTCGGAGAAGAGCCTCTGCTTGATGGAGCTTGCAACAATCGGTGCCCGCTACCTGAAGAAGACGGGCGTGCTGAACAATATGGAGCAGTCGGAGGAGAACAACGCCTGCTCGATCTACGTCAATGTCGATGTGGATGGCGTGGAGGAGAAGTGGCTCCTGCAGTTCAAAAACGAGACACACAATCACCCCACCGAGATTGAGCCCTTCGGCGGTGCTTCGACCTGTCTGGGTGGTGCTATCCGTGACCCGTTGTCGGGCCGTAGCTATGTATATCAGGCTATGCGCGTGACGGGTGCTGGCGATATATATAAGAGTGTTGCCGAGACAATGCCGGGCAAGCTGCCGCAGCGCATCATCACCACCAAGGCTGCCGCAGGCTACTCGAGCTACGGCAACCAGATCGGTTTGGCCACTACGCACGTTCGCGAGATCTACCATCCCGACTACGTTGCCAAGCGTCTGGAGGTAGGTGCCGTTGTGGGTGCTGTCAATGCCGAGAATGTACGCCGCGCGTCACCCGCTGCGGGCGATGTAATCCTTATGCTGGGTGGTCGCACGGGCCGTGA
>CAZWHN010000180.1:0-2131 GCA_964633635.1 uncultured Alistipes sp.
GTCTGGACATCTATCTCGACCGCGTCAAGACCAAGTATAGCGGTCTGAACTCGACGGAGCTTGCCATCAGCGAGTCGCAGGAGCGTATGGCCGTAGTGATCGAGGCTAAGGATAAGGAGCGTTTCATCGAGTACTGCCACTCGGAGAGTATCGAGGTTACGCACGTTGCCGATGTAACGGACACCAACCGTCTGAAGATGTTCTACAGCGGCGAGATGATCGTAAATCTTAAGCGCGAATTCATCGACTCGGCTGGTGCAAAGCACTACACCAAGATTCGTGTTGCTGCGGTCGAGGATCGCAACCCCTTCCAGCGTGAGGTCGAGGGCGCAACCCTCAAGGAGAAGGTTGAGAACAACCTCAAGGACGACAACGTCGTATCACAGCGTGGTATGATCGAGATGTTCGACTCTACGATCGGTGCTTCGACCGTGCTTATGCCCTTTGGTGGCCGCACGCAGAACACCGAGACGCAGGTGTCGGTGCAGAAGTTGCCCGTGGGCAAGGGTTACACCAACACGGCCAGCATTATGGCCTTCGGCTACAACCCCTTCCTCACCTCGTGGAGCCCCTACCACGGTGCTGCATACGCTGTGGTGGAGTCGGCTGCGAAGGTAGTTGCCGCAGGTGCACGATACGACAAGATGCGTTACTCATATCAGGAGTACTTCGAGCGTATGAATAGCGAGACCTCGTGGGGTAAGCCTCTGGCTGCTCTGCTCGGTGCGCTGAAGATGCAGCTCGCGCTGGGTCTGCCCTCGATCGGAGGTAAGGACTCGATGAGCGGCACATTCCAGGATATCAACGTACCGCCTATGCTTATGGCATTCGGTATCACTACGGTCGATGCCCGCACCGTCATCAGCCCCGAGCTGAAGGCGGCAGGTCACAACCTCTATATCATCCGCCACACTCCGCTCAAGAACTATATGCCCGACACGGATCAGCTCAAGGCCAACTTCGACTTCGTATCGTCGGCTATCGAGCAGGGTAAGATCGTTGCGGCATACGCCGTAGGCTTCGGCGGTACAGCCGAGGCAGTGGCGAAGATGTCGTTCGGAAATAAGGTGGGTGCCAATGTCAAGATGGCCGAGCAGGCTCTGTTTGACTACGCTTACGGCTCTATCGTTGTGGAGGCTACAGAAGAGTTGCAGTTCGCAGCAGCCGAGCTTATCGGTCAGACTGTGGAGGAGGCCACCGTTACATTCAACGGCGAGAAGTTCTGCATCGACTGCTTGCAGAAGGTCAACTCGGAGAAGTTCTGCCAGATCTATCCCGACCGTGGCATAGAGGGTGGCTCAACCCGCAAGAGCGAGCCCGAACCCAAGAAGTTCGAGTACGCAGGCGAGGCTGTCGAGCAGCCCGTGGTATATCTGCCCGCATTCGTGGGTACCAACTGCGACTACGACACCGCCAAGGCGTTCGAGCGTGCTGGTGCAAAGACCACGACAAGCGTATTCTGCGACCTTACGCCCGAGGACATCACCGCCTCGATCGAGAAGATGAAGCGCCACATCGACGAGTGCCACATCTTGGCCCTGAGTGGAGGTTTCTCGGCAGGTGATGAGCCCGATGGTTCGGGTAAGTTCATCGTCAATGTGCTGAACAACAAGGTTATCACCGATGCCATCCACGCTCTGTTGGATCGTGGTGGTCTGATCTTAGGTATCTGCAACGGCTTCCAGGCATTGGTTAAGTCGGGTCTGTTGCCATATGGTCGCCTGGGTCAGGTTGTGAAGGAGTCTCCAACGCTGTTCCGCAACGACATCAACCGCCACATCTCACAGATTGTCACTACACGCGTAGCAACAACCAACTCTCCTTGGCTTGCAGGCTTCACTTTGGGCGAGGAGCACTCTATCGCAGTGAGCCACGGCGAGGGTAAGTTCGTTGTGAGCGACGAGATGGCAGAGGAGTTGTTCGCTAATGGTCAGATTGCGTTCCAGTATGTTGACCCACAGGGCGAGGCTACATTGTGTGCGCCATACAACCCTAACGGCTCAAGTTATGGTATCGAGGGTATCATCTCGGCAAACGGTCAGATTCTGGGTAAGATGGGTCACAGCGAGCGCTGGCAGGAGAACCTTTTTAAGAACATTCACGGCAACAAGCAGCAGAGCATCTTTGCTAA
>CAZWHN010000180.1:2141-3004 GCA_964633635.1 uncultured Alistipes sp.
TAACTCAGTAAACTACTTCAGAAAAAAATAAATTATAAAGAGTATATAAAAGTATGGCTAAAAGTTATGAAAATGCGGGTGTGAACCTCGAGGCAGGTTACGAGGTAGTTCGCAGAATCAAGTCACACGTTAAATCAACCTCACGCCCAGGCGTGATGGGTAACATCGGAGCCTTCGGCGGTATGTTCGACCTGGCGGCATTGGGCGTTAAGGAGCCTGTGCTGGTCAGCGGAACTGACGGCGTAGGTACCAAACTCAAGTTGGCGTTCGAGATGGACAAGCACGACACCATCGGTATCGACGCAGTAGCAATGTGCGTTAATGATGTGTTGGCACAGGGCGCAGAGCCATTGTTCTTCCTGGACTATGTGGCTGTAGGTCACAACGAGCCAGCGAAGATTGAGGCTATCGTAGCATCTGTTGCCGAGGGTTGCCGTCAGGCAGGCTGCGCCTTGATTGGTGGCGAGACAGCCGAGATGCCAGGTATGTATGGTGGTGGCGAGTACGACATCGCAGGCTTCACTTGCGGCGTTGTGGAGCGCGCAAAACTCATCGACGGCACAAAGGTCAAGGTGGGCGACGTGCTGGTAGGTATCGCTTCGAGCGGTGTTCACTCAAACGGTTTCTCTTTGGTGCGCAAGGTTGTCAGCGACAATGGCTTCGACCTTCACCAGCCACACGAGGACTTGGGCGAGAAGCCACTCGGCGAGGTGCTCCTCACTCCTACACGCATCTATGTTAAGCAGGTGTTGGATGTGATTCGTCAGTGCGATGTTCACGGCATCAGCCACATCACAGGCGGCGGTTTCGACGAGAACATTCCACGCATCCTCTCTGAGGGTCAGGGTGTCGAGGTCAAGGAG
>CAZWHN010000181.1:0-2949 GCA_964633635.1 uncultured Alistipes sp.
CAGGCTGTGGAGTCGTGCTCGGATCTTCTCGAAAACTTCGGCGGACATATGTACGCCGCAGGTCTGACGATGAAACCCGAGAATGTGGAGGCGTTCACCAAGCGCTTCACGGACTATGTCGAGGAGCACATCGACCCGCAGATCCTTATCCCGCAGGTGGATATCGACAGCGAGCTGCTCTTCTCGGACATCACGCCCGCGTTCCACCGCCAGCTCAACAGCTTCCAGCCCTTCGGTCCGGGCAACACGGCGCCCGTCTTTGTGACCTATGGTGCCAGCACGCACGGCGAGGCTAAGTTGGTGGGTGCCGAGATGGAGCATCTGCGTATGGACTTGGTGCAGAAGCAGAAGCCTCACACCACGATCCAGACCATCGCCTTCCAGCAGCCCACGCACTACGAGTGGGTGCGCTCGGGACGCCCGATCGACGTCTGCTACCAGATTGTGGAGAACCACTACCGCGGCACGGTGACCACACAGCTACGCATCAAGGATATTAAACCTGTGATCAAGTAGCAAGCCACATCCTCCACCACCCGCTCGGGAAGGCGCGAGCCACCACCGAGATGATGGGCGAGAGGAAGCTGGTGACTATGTAATAGAAGGAGTAGGCCCGACAGCAGGAGTAGCGGGCTTATCCAATAAAAAATTGGAAGTACGCTCTATCGCTGCCCGCGAGGGGAGAGGAAAGTCCGAGCAACGCAGAGCGCCGCACGAGTTAACGGCTCGATGTCCGTAAGGGTGTAGTAGCGTAACAGAAAATAACCGCCCGAGGGCCGAGATGGGTGTGGATCGCAAGGTTCGCAACCATCGAGGAACAAACCGTCGGGTAAGGGTGAAAAGGCGGGGTAAGAGCCCACCGCGGAGGCAGCAATGTCGTCCGGCAGTACGCCTTGCGGGTTGCAAGACCGCATATACCGACAATTAAGGGTTGCTCGCCCGATGTCGGGGGGTAGGTTGCTTGAGGCTGCGGGTGACCGCAGTCGTAGATAAATGATAGAGGCTCCCGCCAGGGAGTACAGAACTCGGCTTATAGTATTTGCAATGACAAAGAGGGTGACTAACCGACGTTAGCACCCTCTTTTTATATTAAGGTATGTTCTCTGCTGATCACCCACACCAGCCTCTACCTAAACACCACAAACTCCTCCCCACTGGTCATACAATGCGGGCAGAAGCACGAGTGCAGCGGCTCGTCGATGATGTTGCCGCAGGTGGGGCATACCGTGTAGCTCCGCTCGGCCTCGACCGCCTCGCCCCGCTCCATAGACTCAATCTCGCGTCGTAGGATCAGTATCTGCTTCACGTCGCTCGCATCGCACCACGTCAGCAGGCGTGCCACATAGCGATTTCCCTCGTCGAGGGCACGATGCACGCAGCGGTGGATCAGCTCACTATGCAGCTCGCTCTTATCCTCCACGGCTCGGCGCAGATGCACATCTATCGGATAATGCTCCGTGGCAACCACCACGGGGGTATGGAAGACCCCTCCGAGCGACTCGATGGCTCGACGGCAGTTGTCGCACTGCACGGCATCGGCTCGCGCCATAGCGGCAAAGAGGGCCGCCACCTGCGGCAGCGAGTCGGCCTCGGCACGGCGGGCATATTCGGCGTATTGGTGGCTGTGGCGATACTTGGTGCGGCACAGTTCGTTGAGCTGCTGCAACGACTCATAGAAGAGGTATTCCGAGGGCTCGGCAGGCCGCTTGAGCGCCCCGACGTAGGCCAGGCCGAGGAACATAGCCCCAGCAAAGAAGGCCACGATGAAGGGTGTTTCAAAGATTTTCATACCCCAATCGGAGCATAAATTGTGCCCAACCGCGGCATCGAACGGAATAAAAAAACTGCGAGGTCGCCCCCGCAGATTTTTTTCGGATCACCCCTCGCCAAACAGCGCCTGCGATTGGCGAGGATGTTACATACTCTAACGCAATGTCTCGATCAAGAACTTCGACGAGCTGCTTGCAACCTTATCGGTCTCCTTCGAGAAACCGTGGTCGGCGCGATCGAGGATCTCCAACTTGCTCTTGGGCCATATCTCGTGGAAACGCTCGCCATAGGTGTAGGGCACTACGCGGTCGCCCGTGCCGTGGATGATAAGAGCGGGGCCCTTGTACTTTGCCGAGGTCTCGTAGATAGGCATCGAGAAGGCTGTTCGGATGTACTCGGCACCGAGCTTCAGACCTCTGAACAGCTCCACATACTCGCCCGGGTTGAACGGGTCGTACGTCGCACCCATAGTATTTCCGCGGATGGCATCATCACGCAGCACAGCGGCAGGGGCTAACAACACCACCGACTTAATCTTCGCCGCACCCAGTTCGCCAGCGGTCATTGCTGCCACGACACCGCCCTGCGAATGGCCCGCGATGGCTACGCTGCCCACATAGGGCAGGGCGCTCACATACTCCACCACCTTCTTGGCATCGACGATCTCGTTCAGAACGGTCATATCCTGAAAACGTCCTTCGCTCTCGCCGTGACCGTTGAAGTCGAAACGGATCGAGGCGATACCCGCAGCTTGAAGCTGATCGGCAATCTTAATCAGAAGATCCGACTCCTTACGCCCCATAAAACCGTGGCAGAGCACCACCATCGGGACACGCTCGCCCTGCTTTAATTGGGGTTTGTGTATCACGCCCTGCAATTTGCCGTGATCGCCGTCGATGGTCACCTTCTCGGTGGTCTGAGCCGAAATGCTTGTCGCCATCACCACGAAGAGCGCAGCGACTAATAATTTGATCTTTCTCATAGTTTCAAGGATATGAATGTGGTTTTCTATGAATACAAATTTACGTTATTCTCACATAAAAAACAAGAGGGTGCCGCGTCCGGCACCCTCTTATTTTCCCGACAAGTCGGAAAATTAAGCATACTTGAAAGTTGACTCATCTGATACGGTCAACTTCTTGCGTCCCTTTGCGCGACGCGCTGCCAACACCTTGCGGC
>CAZWHN010000182.1:0-2909 GCA_964633635.1 uncultured Alistipes sp.
AGTATGCGGCGGGCTGGTTGTCCTTCGATGCATATACACGGAAAACCGAGAAGTCACCCGTGTGACGGGGCCACATCCAGTTGTCGGTGTCGCCGCCGAACTTACCAATCGACGAGGGGGGAGTACCCACCAGACGGATGTCGGTGAAGGTCTCATAAACGAATGCAAAATACTGATTGCCACCGAAGAATGCCACAACATCGGCCTGCTGGCTCTCGGGCAGTCCCTCGCCCATCTTCTTGCGCAGAGCATCCATATTCTCGCTCACGATCTTCTCGCGCTCCTGCTCCGAAGCGATCGAGGGAACGTTGCCAAGAATCTGTGCCGTCACATCCTCAATCGAACGTACGAAGCGAACCGAGAGTCCCGGTACGGGCAGCTCCTCGGCGTGCGACGAAGCCCAGAAACCATACTTCAGGTAGTCGTGCTCAACCGACGAGAGTGCCTGAATCGAGCCGTAACCACAGTGGTGGTTGGTGAAGATCAGGCCCTTGTCCGAGACGATCTCGCCCGTACAGCCGCCACCGAAAACCACGATAGCATCCTTGAGCGATGACTTATTCACCGAATAGATATCCTCGGCCGAGAGCTTCAGACCCTTGGCCTTCATATCCTTGATATTCATTTTCTGAAGGTAGGGCAGCAGCCACATACCCTCATCGGCCATAGCTGTGAGTGAGAGTGCCACAGCCGCAAGTGATAGGAGAATTTTTTTCATTATCTATTATACCTTTATTAATAATATTCTTTTCGAGCGTAAAGATAGTGCGACAAATCGGAAATTCAAAATCGAGAGTTGAGAATTCCCAAAAAGTCATTGCGCGAAGCGTTAATCTACCTTTGTGTAGTGGCATAGGCAAGGTAAATGAAAAACGGGTGTTACATCCGCGTCATTCCCCGGAGGGCATAGCCCGACGATGGGAATCTCCCTCTACCCCCGCTTCAGCGGATTGAGGCTGCTCAACTTCTCCGCTGCGCTGCTCACCTTCTCCGCCGCACTGTTCTTGATCGAGGCGGTGATCGACTCCAAGCCGCTCTTGGCGATGGCGGGCACCTCCTTGATCGCGCTGCGACGCGCCTCGCGTCGGATCGTACGACGGTTCTGCTTGAAGTAGCGGCTACCCATCTCCAAGTAGGTCATCGTCATCTTGCCGATGCGCAGCGTCAGGTAGGCATTCATCGCTCCATTCACGGCCGAGCTCGCCAAAGTCTTGGCCAGACCACCCGCTGCCGAGCCGAGAATTTGCCCTGTGTCGATCTCGTCGAGCAGGTCGTCGGCAAGGCTGATCAGCAGCGTCGAGGAGATTACAATCACATACAGCTCAACGATTTGCGCCAACGACGGGCGTCGCCCACGAAGCCCGATGAGCGAGTTGATCAGCTGCAGATTCATTCCGAATGCGGTGATGATGTCGAACGATCCGTTCTGGCTGATTCCCGTCACCACGAAGACATTTATCGCCGCCTTGCGCACCAGCTGGTTGGCCTCGGCATCACGCAACGTCAGCACCTGCTCCACCCCCTCGCGCTGGCTCGGAGCCGAGGTCACAAGTGCCCGCTCGGTGGCGTTGAGCGAGAGCCCCTTGATATATTTCGACAGCTCCGACGGCTCCATCTCCGCGAGTCGGTGGCGCTCGTCTCCCTTGAGTTCGGGCGTCAGGAGAAATCGTAGAGTCGGCCACACGATAAAGCGTAACACGAAGAGTCCCAACACGATATAAAATCCATATCCCAAGTAGGGATGCACGGCGGCGGCTTTGTCGCCGATGATTATGATGTTGCCCACGAGCGAGATCGTCACCATAGTGAAGATGGCCACAGCAGCTAAAATCAGTGTCTTTTTATTCATTTTTTCGGGGTTTTCGGGGTTTTCGGGGTTTACTTTATTTACGGTAATACTAACCGAGGAACCTTTTTTGAGGTGTTCTATCCTCTCTTTTTTCGGTTTTCAGCGCCCTGCGATGTGTCAAATTTTAATAAAAAATCGCCTCCGCAGGATCGTTTTGTAAAGGTAACTTTTTTTTGAATAATTGGCAATTTTCGCCCACTTTTTCCGCCCAAAAACCCTCCATTTTCTTCGTCAATCGCCCTCCGATCTGTGGCCGGCTTTTTGCTCCGAAGTGGCCATCCAATGTTAAGAAATTGTAAACGTAACTCGCTGTAAAATATGCCCGTAATTGTTTGCATATAAATAAAACATTATAATTTTCACAAAACGATAAGCAAAAAGAATTGCAAACGAGCTAAATCGCTGAAAAATGCGTAAAAAAGATGCTGATATATAGTGTTATTAAAATTTTTTGATTACCTTTGCACTCCGAATTGGACGTTTTAGAAGACGAATTTTTTAAATTAACCATTAAAGGACAAAGTTTTTAACAATGCCAACTATTCAACAGTTAGTAAGAAACGGTCGAGTAAGCCAGGTGGACAAGAGTAAGTCGCCTGCACTCGCAGCGTGTCCCCAGCGTCGTGGCGTATGTACCCGTGTGTACACCACCACCCCCAAGAAGCCGAACTCGGCAATGCGTAAGGTGGCACGTGTTCGCTTGACCAACGGCAAGGAGGTCAATGCCTACATCCCCGGAGAGGGTCACAACTTGCAGGAGCACTCAATCGTGCTCGTACGCGGCGGTCGTGTAAAGGACCTGCCGGGTGTACGTTATCACCTCGTGCGCGGTGCGCTCGACTCAGCAGGCGTGGACGGTCGTCGTCAGCGTCGCTCGAAGTACGGTGCTAAGCGACCCAAGGCCGGTAAGAAGTAAAATTGATCAAAAGAATTAAATTAGGAAAACAAAATGAGAAAAGCTAAGCCTAGAAAGCGAATTCTACTTCCGGATCCTAAGTTCAACGACGTTGAGGTAACTCGTTTCGTGAACAACTTGATGCTGGATGGAAAGAAGAGTATT
>CAZWHN010000183.1:0-2883 GCA_964633635.1 uncultured Alistipes sp.
CGGGCGCAGTCGCACGGGGAACGAGGGCCACAGCCCCTTGAGCAATCCCGAGTGTTTGAAGATGCCCGAGATCATATCGCCCAACACCACAGCCGCCGCAGCCGCCCCCACAAAGAGCAGCACGCCACGCCAGCCACCTCGACGCCAGACCAGATAGATGATCAATAGATACAACCACACCCACGCCACGGGTGCCGAGGCGCCACTCATCAGAGCGTCCATCGCAGGCCCACCGTCGAAGTTGAGCCAGAGGAACAGAGGGTGGTCAAATGTATATCCCATAATTTATATTCTCTTTGCCGTGAAGCCCAAGTCGATCACTTCGGCCTTGCCGTCGGCGCCAACCTTCACCATCAACGACTCGTTGGGCTCGAAGTCGAGCTTCACACTCTGCTTACCAGCCTTGGTGTTGATCACCACCTCGCGCTGCGAGCCCTTGTCCTCGAATGCCTGACCGTAGCTGAGCGGGTAGGTCAGACGCTGTGCTGCGGGGTTGGCAAAGAAGATGTATAGCTCCTCGCCATCCTCACGACACCAAAAATCGGGCAACGCCTCACCCTCGACCAGCGGTTTTTGGGGAATGACCTCGGCCGTGGCCGATACGTTTGCGAGCGCCATCAGCTCGGTGTAGAGCTTGTTGTACTCCTCCGACTTGTTCTTACCTGGCTGCTTGGGCTTCTGCGCCATCACAACGGGCAGGCCCTGCTTGGCCAATCGTACCACCTGCTGCAATGCCTTCAGATCGAGCCACTCGACATCGACCACCAGCGCGCGGAACTCGGCATCGCCGTGGCTAAGAACGCCATTTTCCAATTTGCCCTCGCTGAGTACACGCGAATTGACCCACAGCGGCTGATAGCCCTTCAGGTAATCGGGTGCCCACTCGTAGCGGAGCTCATACTCGCCCCACACCCACGGCATCTGCAACTCCTCGGGCAGCTCGACACCCATCCACGAATCCTCCAACGGGAGGTAGAGTGCCACGTCCGAGTAGGTCTCGCCGCGACGCATATACTGCGACACGCGGGCCATATAGTCGTTGAAGGCCTTGAGCTGGTCGATGAAGTATGAGTCACGACCCACATATACCGATGCGTAGAAGTAGTTCTCCTCCTTAGTCTGATTCTTGCCGATGAAGGGCATACCGTGCCAGATGATCTGGTTGGTTCCGTTGGCGAACAGTGCGTCGGCCACCAGTCGCATATCGGCCACCTGCTCCTGCTCCTGATATGGGCCCTTGCCGCCCCACTTCTTCCAGCCGTAGATGCAGGTGAAGGTCTCCGAGGTGACCACATCGCCACCCGTCAGCGCCGCTGCCGAGGCGGGTATGCGACCGTAGTTGGGTTCGTAGAGGATGGCCTCGGTCTCGGGCACATCGACCTCCATAAATGCCGACAGCAGGTCGGCAGGTGCGCCACCGCACTGCGAACGCGAGAAGCCGCCCTGTGCACGGGCATTCTCGGTGAAGGGGCGGTAGAACTCGTCGATGACGTAGTCCGACATCAGCGACATATAGTCGTAGTAGATATCCTCGTTGCCAGCCTTGTACAGATCATCCATATAAGGCTCGATCTTATAGCCAAATCGCTCGAAAAACTTCTCGCCGAAGCCCTCGGTCCAGAGCTGGCGCGTCTCGACCTCCCACGAATCGACGAAGATGCCCGACGGCGATCCCTTGAAGGCATCCTTCAGTCCAGCGTTCATCTCCTCGGCATAGAGGCGGAAGGCCTCGCGGTCGAGGTGGTTGATGATGTGAGCCATACGGGGATGCTCCCAAGTGATGGTGCGATCGGCCTCGCCCTCAGCGTTATAGTACGAGCGCGTCCAATACTTTTCGGGCAGGGTGTATGAGCTAAAGGGCCACAGCGTGCCGTAGGTAAAGTCGCAACCGAGACCCAGCTCGTCGGCCACCTGCTTGGCGTAGTTGACAGGCTCGGCCCACTCCTCCGAGAGCCACGCCGTACGGGGAGTGTCGGGGTTGCCCTCCATAGGATACACCCACGCGATCTCCACACCGCCAAATCCTTGCTCCTTGAGCCACTCCAATTGGTAGCGCACATCCTCCTTCGAGATATCCGATGCGAACCACCACCAGCGGGTGTAGGGTTTACCCTCGGCATAGGGTTCGTTTGTCGATGAGGCGGGTGCGGGGGCAGGTGAGCAGCCGACTGCGGCCAGCATAGTCATAAAGGCTACAAGCGAAAGTAGGGCTTTTTTCATAATCGTATTGGTTGTTTGGTTTATTCTTTTTCGGGGTTTTCAGGGTTCGGTTTCTTCGGAGTTTATTGGGGGTTAATGTTTTTTCGGGGTCGGGTTTTCGGGGTTTTTGGGTGTTATAGGGTTTGTAGTAGTACAAATTTACGACAATTTTCCTGAAAAAAGCCATTGCCCGCAACTCTTTTTCCGTCGCCGCACCGCAAAAGCATAAAAAAGCAGAGCAAATCGGCTCACGTTAAATAAAAAATGGTTAATTTTGTCGATTGAGAGCGACGCACCTAATCCCCTCCCCCGCGCAAGGGGTTGGTGAGGGAATATAAATAACGTCATTGTGAGGGAGTATCTTCCAATGAAGATACGAACGTGGCAATCTACCTTTGTGTAGTGGCATAGGCACAAAATATTAAAAAACGTCATTCCCCGGAGGGCGTAGCCCGACGATGGGAATCTACCGCTTATCTTGTGGCGTATATAAAGTCAGTATCAGGTAGGTACCTTGACAAAGGTAGATTCCAGTCATTTTTACTTGGGAGCTAACTCTGTATCAGCAAAACCCTAAAAAGTAAAAATGTGGAATGACGCAGGCCTAAGGCCTGTTTTGCATTGACTTTATTGACAAAAGAGTTGAGGATTCCCTTCGCCACCTACGGTGTCGGGGAATGACGT
>CAZWHN010000184.1:0-2881 GCA_964633635.1 uncultured Alistipes sp.
CGGGCATATCCTGCTGTGTGAGTACGATGGTGATCTCCTTGGCACGGTCGTTACGGTAGTTGTAGAAGATAACTACATCGTTGGGCTTGATGCGGCCTACAACCTCGCCATTCTCGTTGATGCGAACGATGGGCTTCACGAACTCGTCGGTCACGCCCTCGTCGTACGAGCGCTGCATAGCCTCCACCATATCGGTAGCGGCCTCGCCTACGCCATTCACGAGCAGGTCGTAAGCAACCTTAACACGCTCCCAACGCTTGTCGCGGTCCATAGCGTAGTATCGACCGATGATCGAAGCGATCTGGCCAGCCGTCTTCGAGATATTGGCCTCCACGTCGGCGATGAAGCCCTTGCCGCTCTTGGGGTCGGTGTCGCGGCCATCCATAAAGCAGTGTACGAAGGTGTTCTCGATGCCGTAGTGAGCCGAGATCTCGCAGAGCTTGTAGAGGTGGTCGATCGAAGAGTGAACGCCGCCGTCTGAGGTAAGACCCATAAAGTGAACGCTCGAGCCGTTAGCCTTGGCATACTCAAAAGCCTTTACGATCTCCTCGTTCTGGTAGATCGAGTTGTCGGCGCAAGCGCGGTTGATCTTCACCAGATCCTGATACACCACGCGACCAGCACCGATATTGAGGTGGCCCACCTCCGAGTTACCCATCTGACCGTTGGGCAGACCTACGTTCTCACCGTCGGTGCGCAACTGTGCGTGGGGGTACTTCTCGGTCATAGCCGAAATATAGGCGGGGTGCATCGTCGAGATAACGTCCGACTTGGTGCCGTTGCCGATTCCCCAACCATCGAGAATCATCAATAATACTTTCTTGTCCATTTTTCTAATATTTTTATTCGTTAATCTTTGCCATAATAATATCCACAGCCTTGTCGATAGCAGCCTGCAAGCCGTCGGCGTTCTTACCACCTGCCGTGGCGAAGAACTTCTGGCCACCGCCGCCACCCTGCATCAGTTTGGCAGCCTCGCGGATAACAGCGCCTGCATCGACACCCTTCGCAACAACATCGTCGCCGAGCATCACGGCCAGCTGAGGTTTTCCATCATTGGCGTTGCCGAGTACAAGGATGATGTTACCAGCCTTTGCACGCAAAGCATAGGCCAAATCCTTGACCATATTTGATGCGTAGTTCACCTGATGAGCCACAACGAAGTAATCCTCCTCGGGGTTGCGGCTTGCGATGATCTTCTCGACCATAGTGTTGATCTGCTCCTTGTGTAGCTCGTCCAGCTCACGTTGCAGAGCCTCGTTCGACTCCAGCATCTTCTTGATAGCAACCTCTACTTTGGGGTTGTTGACCATCTCGGCGATGCCGTGGATCTGGTCCTCGATGGCGTAGAGCATCTCCTCGGCACGCTCCGACGTGACAGCCTCGATACGGCGTACACCAGCCGAGATGGCGCTCTCGCTCACGATCTTGAACATGCCGAGCGTACCCGTAGCTGAGGTGTGCGTACCACCGCACAACTCAACCGAGTCGCCGAACTTCACGACGCGAACACGGTCGCCATACTTCTCGCCAAACAGTGCGATAGCGCCCATAGCGTTGGCCTCCTCCATCGTAGCATTGCGATTCTCCTCGAGCGGGTGGTTCTGGCGGATCAGAGAGTTGACCATACGCTCAACCTTGCGGATCTCCTCGGGAGTAACCTTCTGGAAGTGAGAGAAGTCGAAACGCAACCCCTGGGGTGTTACCATCGAACCCTTCTGCTCGACGTGGGTGCCCAGCACTGCACGCAGAGCCTGATCCAGCAGGTGGGTTGCAGTGTGGTTGTTGGCCGCAGCCTGACGCAAAGCGGGATTAACAACGGCGGTGAACTCGGCCTCCACATTCTCGGGCAGAGCCGTGGTGACGTGGATGATAAGGCCGTTCTCCTTCTCCGTGGCGATGATTTGCACCTTCTCGTTGGCGCTCTCGATGTAGCCTGTATCGCCAATCTGACCTCCCGAGTTGCCATAGAAGGGGGTCTGGTCGAATACCAGCTGGTATGTGGTCTTATTCTTTGAAGTTACGCGACGATAGCGAGCGATGCGGACGGGAGCGGTGAGGCAGTCGTAGCCGATGAACTCGCTCTGCTCGATGGGACGCATCTCCTGCCAGTCGTCGATGTCCTGTGCAGCGGCGTTACGCGAGCGCTCCTTCTGAGCCTGAAGCTCCTTCTCAAAGCCCTCGAGGTCGATCTCCACACCCTGCTCACGAGCGATAAGCTCCGTCAGGTCGATCGGGAAGCCGAACGTGTCGTAGAGCTCGAAGGCATCCTTGCCAGCGATCTTGCCGCCCTTGCCCACCTTGTTGATCACGCGATCCAAGAGGTTGATACCCGTAGCCAGCGTACGCAGGAACGAGGTCTCCTCCTCCTCGATAACGCGCTCGATGAGCGTCTGCTGCTTCTTCAGCTCGGGGAACTGGTGTCCCATCTGGTCGGCCAATGTGGGAACTAACTTGCAGAGCGTAGGCTCGTTGAAGCCCAGGTATGTGTAGCCGTAACGTACTGCACGACGCAGAATGCGACGGATGACGTAGCCAGCCTTAGCGTTGGCGGGGAGCTGGCCATCGGCAATCGAGAACGAGATGGCACGCAGGTGGTCGGCGATTACACGCATTGCTACGTCCGATTTCTCATCCTCGCCATAAGCCTTACCTGCCAGAGCGGCAATGCGGGCGATGGTGGGCTGGAATACGTCGGTATCGTAGTTCGACTTCTTGCCCTGAAGCGCCATACAAAGACGCTCGAAGCCCATACCCGTATCAACGTGCTTGGCGGGCAGCGGCTCCAACTCGCCGTTGGCCTTGCGGTTGAACTGCATAAATACGAGGTTCCAGATCTCGATCACCTGCGGGTGGCTCATATTGACCATCTCACGACCGG
>CAZWHN010000185.1:0-2850 GCA_964633635.1 uncultured Alistipes sp.
ATGGTGCCGTAGATGTAGCCCTTAACCTTATCGCTCAACATTGCGGATCTGATTTTCGACAAAGATACAAAGAAAAACCATTGCACGGTTAAACTCTTAAGAGTTTATTCCAAGCAGCGGTCGCGGTTCTCGATAGCCCAGCCCACCAGCGGCTCGATGTGATCCATAAACGAGTGGCCGAGTGGCGTGAGACGATACTCCACACGGGGCGGCACCTCGGGGTAGGCCTCGCGCTCGACCAGACGCATACCCTCCAATCGACGCAGTGTCTGCGAGAGCATCTTCTGCGAGATGTCGGGGATGGCCTTCTGCAACTCCGAGAAGCGCTGCACCTCGTTGTGACGCAGGGGGTAGAGTACCAAAAGCGACCACTTGTCGGCCGTTTTGTCTAAAATGTCGCGGATGGGACAAAAGATCGTTTTGTCCAGCTGGGTGGGTGAGGGGGTTTTGTTGATCATATTTGTTGTAAAATTTTTGTGTTGCAACTCGCTGATTATCTGCAATAGTTCCCTATGGGCAAGCAACTTACATTTTTGCGCGTACTTGCATCCGAGGAAACGGCGTTGTATATTTGCTTTACAAAAGTAACAAACTTTCTTTTAGTAACCAATAAAACTTCAAACAAAATGAAACAGATCGAAAAAAGAGCCGAGGGCGCAGGCTACACCTGCATCTCGGTAGGCGATATCTTGAGCGAGCCCGTGGTGTGGTAACGGGTTTTTAGGCTGAGGATTAGGGGCTGCTTGATGTTTCGAGCAGCCTCTTCTCTTTTTTATATAGGAATTTTTTCTATATTTGCAGTATCGTGATGTAGAAGGCCCGCACGCATACTAAATCACCACGAAAATACGTTCTATGAATAGATAAGGTGAAGTGGCAAAGGCAAGGAAATATTAAAGAACGTCATTCCCCGGAGCGTAGGGAAGGAATAATAAACACGTCATTCCCCGGAGCGGAACGAAGTGTAGCGACGATGGGAATCAACCGCTTATTATGACACAAGTCAGTATCAGGCAGGCCTTTTCAACAAAGGAAGATTCCAATCATTTCCGCAGGGATGTTCTTTCAGTATCAGGCCGCGACTCGGTTGCGAAAATGTGGAATGACGTATTTATTACTTTACTGGCAAAAAAAAAATTTGTATTCCCGATGCAAGATTCCCCAATCTTGCGGTTTTATAGATAGAAGGGGTAGAGAAAGGGTCTTCACGAAGAAGGGGCGAAACACAACCCGAGAAAACCAAAGAGCCGAGCCGACGAAACAACGTCAGCCTCCTCGCCCGAAAAAATGATAGACAAATAACCATAAATCTTTGTGCGCTATGAGAAAGATGTTTAGAGACATAACTGCGAGCCGCGGCACGACCGTGCGCACGCTTTTTGCAAAGGGCGGAGCAGCCATCGCCGCACTGCTGGTGGCTCTCGCCGCGACGGGATGTACGTCGATGCTCGCCTCGTCGGGCAGCACCTACGACGACCTCTACGCCACGCACGACCGTGTAGCCATTGCCGAGCGTCAGAAGGCCGAGGCCGAGGCTCGTCGTGCCGAGGCTGAAGCACGCCGCGCCGAAGCCGAAGCACAGCAGGCCGAGTGGCGTGCGCAGTTGGCCGAGTTGGGCGTTCAGCTGGCGGCTGCCGAGGCGTCGAACACCCGCACCGACAGCGATGGTGTGATCATCGTCGATGGCGAGTACTCGTCGCCCAACGTCTATGAGAGTTTCCTCGCAGACTCTTACGAGAGCGCCTATGCGCGTCGTCTGCGAGGCTTCAAATCCTCGACCTACAATATGCCGTCGAGCTACTTCAACCTGCGCTACGGCAACGACCGTTTCTACGCATCGGCCTACGACCCCTCGTTCTACAACGTGATGGTCTCGGGCGATGAGGTGTGGGTTGAGCCTAAGTACATCACCTCGATGTTCGGCACTTGGGGCGCTACGAACGCCACTATGCTCATCCACTCGCCCTGGTATTACGGCTGGCACGCAGGCTACTACGACCCGTGGTACTACTCGTCGTGGGGATTCCCTCACTACTCGTGGGTGGATTGGAACTGGAATATCTGCTACGGCGGATGGGGTGGCGTGAACCTCTGGTGGGGTTGGGGCGGTATGTATCGCCCGTGGCGACCCTACTACGGCCATCACCACCACATCGGTGGCGTGCATTGGGGTCCCCATTGGGATTTGGGCGGTGGCGGAGGCCACTGGTACCGTGGCGGCAGCTTCTACGGCTCACGCAACAACTCGACCCGTCCCGTAGGCATTGGCGCGGGAGCTCCTCGCGGTGGCTCGATCGTCAATCGCGGCTCAGCATACTCGACACCCTATCGCTCGCCCAACTCGGGACAGGTATATGGCGAGGGCACACGCGGCAACCGCAATGGCACGGCCGTAGCTCCTCAGCCCTCACAGCAGCCTAACCGCTCGGGCTCGGTGGGACGCAACAACAACACCTCGCGTCGAGGCACCACGGTTGCGCCTCAGCGTCAGCAGCAGAATCAGAGCTATCAGCAGAATCAGAATAGCAACCGCGATCAGAACCAGAACCAGAGCTTCTCGTCGGGCTCAACCAACCGTGGCTCGTCGTTCTCGTCGGGTTCGATGGGTGGCGGCTCGCGTGGCGGAGGTGGCTTCTCGGGCGGCGGCGGATCACGCAGTGGCGGATCACGCGGACGATAGTGGCATATACTTTGCCTGATTTGACGAAAACGGTCGCAAGGCCTTAAACAAACGTGTGCAAACAATGAAACATTATTCGAAATTAACCTTTATAGTGGCCGCCGTGCTCGCACTCTCGGGCACGGCTATGGCCCAACAATTCCGTTTCGGTGGTCTTATGATGGACCGCG
>CAZWHN010000186.1:0-2823 GCA_964633635.1 uncultured Alistipes sp.
CGAGCGTGCCCAGAAGAAGGTCGAGGAGAACAACTTCGGTATCCGTAAGCGCCTGCTGGAGTACGACGACGTGATGAACTCGCAGCGTGAGGTGATCTACACCCGTCGTCGCCACGCCCTGTATGGCGAGCAGATCGAGATCGACTTGAACAACATTATGTGTGACTACGCCGAGAGCTTTATGGAGTCGCACGAGGGTATGGACTACGAGTCGTTCTCGTTCGAGCTGATCCGCGAGATTGCGCTTCAGCCCTCGTTCGACGAAGCTACATACAATGCGGCCAAGCCCCGCGAGATTGTCGAGCTGATCGTTAAGGATCTGCACAACCTCTTCGCACGTCGCCAGAAGGCCGTTGCCGACACCGTTCGCAAGACGATGGAGATGATCTACAAGGAGAACGAGCTGACGATGGATCGCGTTATGCACTTCCCGCTCACCGATGGCCACTTGGGCTACCACGTCCCCGTGACGCTCGAGCGTTGCAAGGCCAGCGACGGTATGGACATCTACAAGGTCTTCTCGAAGATCGTACTCTTCACCACGATCGACGACGCTTGGCGTGAGCACCTGCGCGAGATGGACGAGTTGCGCCAGAGCGTGCAGAATGCCCAGTACGAGCAGAAGGATCCCCTGCTTATCTATAAGTTGGAGTCATACAACCTCTTCTCGCGTATGTTGCAGAAGGTCAACCGCGAGTCGTTGGCCATCCTCGACAAAGCCTACATCCCCGTTCGTGAGAACAACCCCGAGGCTGTGCAGCAGGAGCGCCAGCAGAAGGCTAAGGTCGATGTGAATAAGTTGCAGGCGTCGCGTATGGCGGCAGCTGCGGCGGCAGGTCAGGCCGAGAAGTCGAAGCCCGCACCCATCAAGGTGGAGAAGAAGGTGGGCCGCAACGACCCCTGCCCCTGCGGTAGCGGCAAGAAGTACAAGCACTGCCACGGCAAGGCATTGTAAGCCCATCCAACGAAAGCCAAACCATCTAAGCCGAAAAGGATATGGGATACGAAGAGGAGAAACTCCATCAACTCGATATGCGCTACCTGCGTATGGCACGCATCTGGGCCGAGAACTCATACTGCGTGCGCCGTCAGGTGGGAGCCTTGATCGTAAAGGATAAGATGATCATCTCGGATGGATACAACGGCACCCCGTCGGGGTTCGAGAATATCTGCGAGGATGAACTGACGGGTAAGACCAAGCCCTACGTTCTGCACGCCGAGGCCAACGCCATCACCAAGGTGGCAAAGAGCGCCAACAACTGCGACGGCTCGACCCTCTACATCACGGCTGCGCCCTGCATCGAGTGCTCGAAGCTGATCATTCAGGCGGGTATCAAGCGCGTGGTCTATTGCGACGACTATCGCACCGAGGATGGGCTGAACCTCCTACGCCGAGTGGGCATCGAGTGCGTCAAGTGCGAGATATAGAGTAAACAAGAAAGGCTACCCAATGGGCAGCCTTTTTTATTAACCCGCACCAACTAATTATTATTGCGGATCGACGAGTAGTGAACGTGTACCAACTTCCACTCGCCACCCTCCTTACGGAAGATCTGAGTCTCACGACCGCGGCCGTGGTGATCGCTACCGTTATTGCGAACAGCGTCAAAGGTTCAAGTGAACTCGGCCCACGCCGACTTACCCTCCACTACAATCATCAGCTCGTCCTTCTTCAGATCGCGCTTGGTGAAATTGTTCTTGAAGCTCATCACTATTCGCTCGCAAATCTCGTCAATGCCCTTGAAGTGGCCCTGCGGACCGATGAAGGTCACAACGCCCTCGTCGGCCCAGATCTGGTGAGCCAAATCGACATCGCCGTCGTTGATGGTCTTGATGTATACATCCACGACAGCCTCGATGGCCTTGGTGTTCTTGTCGGGTGTCTGCCCCTGAGCGACTGCGGCCGTCGATACGAAGGCAAGGGCGAGGATAAGGGAAAGGAAATTTCTCATTTTTGCTACGTTTTGGTGTTTAACTTTGATAGCAAAGATAGGCGTTTGAGGATAAATGCGCAAGAAGGCACAAAATTGTAAGCAACTTACCGTTTTGTAACCATCGCTGAAAATCAACGATACATAAATTATATAAATACTATTAAAAGTAGAACAACAACAATGAATATTATGAAGAAATACCCCATACCATCCAATTCAAACACACCATTGTCATTATAATTCAATAAATATTTATATGTTTTCTTAAATCCATTCCAATATTCAGGACTATTTGCAATAACCACCCTACAACCACTTTCAAATATACAAATATCACCATTAGGGTAGCTATATATATTAGTTGGGCATCCGTCTTGAAGAAAAATATAACTATTTTTCCCATTCTCGTATATTGGATAACCCTTTACATAAAAACGATCGTGTTCATACCAAACATCTGGGACAGGTTGTTGCATTCGCTCTTTATACTTATCTATAGTATTATCTAATAAATCCTTTAAGTTCGTAGCCTTATCATAATACAACATCCGACCTCGTTTAATGTCGCCATACAATGTTTGAGGATAAAATAGGGTACTTTTATACTCTATATCACCTCTTTTTATTGTTCCAGTCCTATATATGTTATAGCAAAAGGGAGGAATTATCTTAAACTGATATTCCTCCCATAACGCCATTTCTAATTTATTAAGTTTTGACATAATCCTCTCTTTTAGAACGGCAGATCGTCGGGATCGTCCTGCGTCGAGGGGATTGCTGCCGAGGGCTGAGCCTGCGGCTGGGCATACGACGAAGGTTGAGCATACGAGGGCTGCGAGGGCTGTGCATAACCACCCTGCTGATAACCTCCCGCAGCGCCCTGATATCC
>CAZWHN010000187.1:0-2739 GCA_964633635.1 uncultured Alistipes sp.
GACCTTTATGCCTCGCTCGCGCAAGCGTCGAATGGCCTCGCGTGCCGAATCGGGCACGGTGTGGGTCGTGAAGCTCACCAACGTACCGTCGATGTCGAAAAATACGGCTTTGATCTTATTGTTCATATCGGCCAATGTTATTTATATCGCTTCATAGCCTTGTCCATCTCGCGCTTGGCGTCGTTCTCCTTCAGGTACTCACGCTTGTCGTAAGCCTTGCGACCACGCGCCAAACCGATCACCACCTTGGCATAACCCTTGGCACTGAGGAAAAGACGCAATCCCACCACAGTCAAACCTCGATCCTGCAATGCACGCTCCAACTTATTGAGCTCCTTACGGTTGAGCAACAGCTTGCGATCGCGCTTGGGGGCGTGGTTGTTGCACGTTCCCCAACCATACTCGGCCACGTTCATTCCGCGAATCCATAGCTCGCCACGATCAAAGTAGCAGTAGCACTCCGTGAGCGACGCCTTGCCTAGACGTATCGACTTGATCTCGGTGCCCATCAGCACGATGCCTGCGATGAACTCCTCCAGAATCTCGTAGTCGAACGTAGCTCGTTTGTTTCGTATGTTTATATTTTTGTAATCGGCCATAATCTTTTTCGTTAATTCACATTTGCTCCAGCCAGAGCGCATCCTTTAGTTGTCCCCACCAGAACCGCACCCTCGGTTGCCCCTTACAGAAACTCCACCATCCTGTGCGCATCCCATCCACCGCCTATGCGCAGCCATTTGTGGCACTATTTTTGTCCTTTCTTGCGACGGGTAGGACCGGATAAAGGTAACTAATTCTTTTATCTTTATGTTTTACACATCTTTCTGTTTATTTTCTGTTTGCACACGGTATGCGCAGCGATGCGCGTACAAATCCGGCTCCTACCCTTTTTTATAAAATCAATCGCTTGCTCTGCTTGGCTATGGCCAGCTTCACCTGATTGAGCTTGGATAGTTGCTGCAAACACTCTGCCTCCTCCTCTTCCGTGAGCTCGCCCGTCTTGAGGCGTTCGCGCTGGGCGTCGATCATACGCTCGACAACCTTCGAGCGATAGAGCATAATGGCCTTAGGCACACCGTTGGAGAGGATCTCGACCTCGCTCTCGACGTGAACATCCTTCTGCGACCATATCTCGCTGGCGATGTAGTTGTCGTCCGAGGTCATTATATCCACCGCCATATTGCACACCTCGGGGTCGGGGTGGTTGACGAAATATTGCGCTGGCACCTCCACACCCACGCCCAACTGCAACCACTGCTCACGATAGGTCTGCAAGATGCGGTCGTAGATGGGGTTGGCGAAGGTTATCTGGTCATCCTCAAGGTTTTGCAGTATCTCCGAGGCGATGTTGATCTGCACCACGTTGCGTCCCTCGCTCACCTCGAATGATTTGTGTCCCGACTTGAGCAGGTACTTCACGAGCTCATACTCCAACGCATCGACACTGCTACCTGCCACCGTCGATCGTGCCACATCGACTTCGACCGTATCGCTTTGCTGCTGACGGCGTTGCTGCGTCTGCTGACGACGTATGAAGGCCTCGGCCTCGGGATCGCCCGACTGCATAGCACGCTTGCGCGCCACATCGGCAATGAGAACACTCTCATCGACATCCATCGTGCGGGCGCACTCCTTGATATATATCGAGCGCTGTATCGGGTCGGGGATCTGCACTATCGAGCGCACCACGTCGCCAATCACCTCCGAGCGCTTGATGGGGTCGCGCCCAGCCTCGCGCATCAACATCTTGGCCTTGAACGAGAGGAAATCCTCCTCATTATCGCGGATATATTGCTGCACCTGGTCGGCCGTATGCGAACGGGCAAACGAGTCGGGGTCCTCGGGTTCGGGTAGGGCGACAATGCGGACATTCATACCCTCCTTCAGGATCATATCAATTCCTCGCATCGTAGCCTTCACACCAGCCGAGTCGCCGTCGTAGATCACCGTGATGTTGCGCGTAAAACGGGCCAGCAGGCGAATCTGATCCTGCGTGAGTGAGGTACCCGACGACGAAACTACATTCTCCACTCCCGACTGATGCATCGAGATCACGTCGGTGTAACCCTCCACCATAATGGCGAAGCCCTGCTGCTGGATGGCCTTCTTGGCAAAATAGAGACCATACAACTCGCGTGTCTTGCTGTAAATCTCGCTCTCGGGAGAGTTCTGATACTTTGCGACTTTCTTATCCGTTCGCAACGTACGACCACCAAAGGCTACCACACGTCCCGATATGTTATGCACGGGGAACATCACCCTATCGCGGAAACGGTCGTAGAGTCGGCCATCGCTCTCGCGCTTGAGCGTAAGTCCTGTCGAGAGGAGGAACTCCTCCTTATACCCTGCCGCCAAAGCAGCCTGCGTCATCGCATCGCCCGCTGCAGAACAAAATCCAAGACCGAACTTGCGGATAGTGGCGTCGGTAAAACCTCGTTTCTGCGAGAAATAGGAGAGGCCGATGCTCTTGCCCTCGGGATTATTGAGAAGATAGCGCGAAAAATACTCCGCCACCCAACCATTCAGCGCAAACATACTCTCGCGGTCGTTGTTGCGACGCACATCCTCCTCGGTCTGCTCGCGCTCTTCGACCTCTATACCGTAACGCTTGGCCACCAATTTCAATGCCTCGGGATAACTGACACTCTCCTGCTCCATCACAAAGGTTATGGCATTGCCACCCTTACCGCAACCAAAGCATTTGAACATACCTTTGGTAGGCGATACCACAAACGACGG
>CAZWHN010000188.1:0-2731 GCA_964633635.1 uncultured Alistipes sp.
ACTACGACAACGATAAGCAGAAGCTCCTGGGTGCCAATACCACCGATAAACAATAAATCCATAGTAAAAATGTATTTTTTAATTTATTAATTAATTAAATATGCGTATTTTCAACTCGAAAGTTACAAACAATATTCGATTTATGCAACTTTGAGCCGAAAATTTTTATTTTTCGCCATCGCCGTCGGAGGCTTGTTCGCGCCGTCGAGGCTGAAGATAATCTTCTGAGAAGTAGCATATTCTCCTACTGCCACATAGAGTATCTCCGTTGTGGTCGAGGCCCTCAGTGCACATAATAAAACGACGCGACGAACATAATATTACATCCGTCGCGCCGAAAAGTTATCTGTTTTGATCTATCGAAGATAATCCTCGAAGTAGTTGGTAATTTTATTATATAGGTGTAGCGCATCGCGTCCATAGACATTGTGCTCGGCCACGGGGTAGGGTATATAGTCGATCGAGTGGATGTTGTTCGACACGCACTCACGCACGAAGTTGAGCGAGTGTTGCCATACAACCACATTGTCCACCGCACCCTGACAGATCAGCAGCTTGCCCTTCAGATCCTTCGCCTTGCCGATGAGGCTGGTCTTGGCGAAGCCCTCGGGGTTGTTGTGGATGTTGTCCATATATCGCTCGCCGTACATCACCTCGTACCACTGCCAGTCGATCACGGGGCCACCCGCAACACCAACCTTGAAGATCTCGGGGTAGTTGGTGATGAGCGATATGGTCATAAAGCCTCCATACGACCAGCCGTGTACGCCGATGCGGTCGCGATCGACCCACTCGTGCGACATCAGCCACTCCATACCTGCCACCTGATCGGCCATTTCGACCTGACCACACTGGCGGTTGATAGCCTTCTCGAACTCGGCACCACGGTTCGACGTGCCGCGGTTGTCCATCACGAATACCACATATCCGCGCTGTGCCATATACATCTCCCAGCGACGCAGTTGCGCGAGGAAGGTGTTCTGCACCATCTGTGAGTGGGGGCCTCCATATACATAGAGGATCACGGGATACTTCTTCTGCGGGTCGAAGTCCAGAGGCTTGATCAGACGGTAGTAGTTGTCATACTTGCCGTCGGCACTCTTCACCGTACCCAGCTCGATGGGGGCGTAGTTGTAGCCCACGGTGGGATCCTCTGCACGGAACAGTTCGCGCGCGGGCTTGCCGTCGGTGCGAGCCAGCTCCACCACGCGGGGAACGTGGAGCGACGAGTAGGTGTCGATGAAGTAGCGGCCACTCTTGCTCAGTGATACGTTGTGCCAGCCCTCGGCTGCGGTCAGACGCGTCTGCTTGCCCGTGGCGATCTCGACCTTGAAGAGATGGTTATCGACGGGCGACACTTCCGCCGAGGTGTAATATACGTTCTTGGCATCCTGTCCGACGTAGGCCACGCTGGCGTCGGTCTTTGTCAGACGTGAGATGTTGCCAGCATCGTCGCACAGATAGAGGTTCCAATATCCGTCGCGGTTGTCGGTGGCGTAGATGAAGCGCGTGGGGTCGCTCTCCAAGAATACGAGCGGGTGCTGCGGCTCAACCCAGCGATCGTTGTGCTCGGTCAGGATCTGACGAATCATCTCGCCCGTTGAGGCGTTGTAAGAGTTCAGATGCACGTTGTGCTGCGCACGATCCAGCACCTGAATGTAGATGCGCTCCGAGTCGGGCGACCAGGTGATGTTCGTCAGGTAACGCTCCTCGTCGAAGTCGGTGACGTTCAGGTAGATGGTCTTGCCCGTGGCGATGTCATATACGCCCAAAGAGACGTGCTCCGAGTCCATCCCGTTCATCGGGTACTTGATGTTTTTGAGCGTGCCCGTGCGGGTTGTGACGTCCAGCAGAGGGAAGTCCGTCACACGCGACTCGTCCTTGCGGTAGAAGGCCAACTTCTTACTGTCGGGCGAGAAGAAGATGCCGCCCGAGATGCCGAACTCGTTGCGGCTCACGGTCTGTCCGCATACGATGTTGGGGTCGTCGTACGACGTCACGGCCACCTCACGCTTGCCGTCCCAGAGGTAGAGGTTGTTCTGCTTGGTGTAGGCATACAGCGGGCCGCTGCCACTCTGGCGGGTGAGGTTCGCTCCGCCCGTGGGGATGGTGTGCTGCGAGGTGATCTGCTTTGTCTTCAGGTCGATCACGTTGCGACGATTGTGTGCCGTAATGACAAGCTCACCGCTCGGCTCGAACGAGTAGGCGGGGAACGATCGCAGCTCGGTGTCGAGCAGTGCGCCCAGCTCCTCGAGCGTGATCAGCACGCGACGCTTGCCCGTGCGGGCGTCGTAGGCCACCATCTCGTTCATCTCCACCACCGAGTAGGCGTCGGTCGAGCCGACCCAGCGTGTGGGGTAGCTCTTGGGTGTAAGGTTGCGGTTGAGTACCACATCCTCGATCGAGAGGAGTTGGCGCGAAGTCTGAGCTGTTGCCGAAAGGGTTGTCATAAGCAGCAGTGTTAGGAAAAGAGTGAGTGTTCGCTTCATCTTTTTATTTTGTTTGGTTAATATCTGCGGGTAAATGGTGTTACCGTCAGGCGAAAGTAAAGATTTTTATTTATATATCCTCGCCCGAGAGGTGGTTTTTCGAGATTTTGAGCGAGAAAATCGAATTTTTCTGCCGTTTTTTTTGCGAATAAGAAAAATATGCCTACATTTGCACACCCAATTTGAGGATTGGAGCCCAGATGGCGGAATCGGTAGACGCGCTGGTCTCAAACACCAGTAGG
>CAZWHN010000189.1:0-2710 GCA_964633635.1 uncultured Alistipes sp.
GCTGCTTGCCGAAGATCTCCACAACATCCTCCGACTCGCCCTTACGCATCAGGCCGTGGTTGACGTGTACGCAGACCAGATTGTCGCCGATGGCCTTGAGCAGCAGAGCCGCCACAACCGACGAATCCACACCGCCCGAGAGTGCGAGCAGCACCTTCTTGTTGCCCACCTGACGGCGCACGAGCTCGACCTGATCGGCCACAAAATTCTTCATATTCCAGTTGGCCTCGGCCTTGCAGGTATCGAATACGAACGAGCGCACGGCCTCCTTGATGGCCTGCTCGTCGTCGGTGAACTGATCGAGCTTAACCTCACACAACGCCTTGGCGTGACCAGCCGCGATGACGGGGTAGCCTGCCTCGTAGATCTCGGGCAGCACGTCGATCTCGACTCCGTCGATGACGTTGTTGGGACCGCCGTTGATGATTACGCCCTTTACATTGGGCAGAGCCTTGAGCTCCTCGGCGGTGATGTCGTGCGGATAGATCTCGCTGTAAACGCCTAACGCACGGATGGCTCGGGCCAGCACGGTGTTCTCGTGGCTACCCAAGTCCAAAATAACAATCATATCCTGTTTCATTGTCTTTATGATAATATTGAATTTTTAATTTTGTATTAAAAAGGCTCGCCCGCGTCATAGCGTGGCGAGCCTTGTATGTTAGTTACTCTCCGCGGGTGTAGTTGGGCGTCTCACGCGTGATGGTGATGTCGTGAGGATGGTTCTCGACAACACCGTTCGAGGTGATACGCACGAACTTGGCCTTCTGCAACGTCGAGATGGTGCTTGCGCCGCAGTAACCCATACCTGCGCGGATGCCACCCACCAACTGATAGACCGTCTCGCTGAGCGAGCCCTTGAACGGCACGCGGCCCACGATACCCTCGGGCACGAGCTTCATATCGTTCTTCTCCTCGCCCTGGAAGTAGCGGTCCGACGAGCCAGCCTTCATAGCGTCGATCGAGCCCATACCGCGGTAGGTCTTGAACTTACGACCGTTGTAGATGATGGTCTCACCCGGCGACTCCTCCGTACCTGCGAACATCGAGCCGACCATAACGCAGTCGCCACCAGCGGCTAAAGCCTTCACGCAGTCGCCCGAGTAGCGCAGACCACCGTCGGCGATGACGGGCACGCCGCTACCCTTGATGGCCGAAGCGCAGTCGTAGATAGCCGTGAGCTGCGGAACGCCCACACCTGCGATGATACGCGTGGTGCAGATCGAGCCGGGACCGATACCCACCTTCACGCCGTCGGCACCTGCCTCGACCAGCATCTTGGCAGCCTCGGCGGTGGCGATGTTACCCACAACAACGTCCAGCTCGGGGAAGTGCGACTTCACGGTCTTGAGTGCTGTGACGATGTTCTTCGAGTGGCCGTGAGCCGAGTCCAGCACGATGGCATCGACGCTCTCGGCAACGAGTGCCTTGACGCGATCCAAAAGATCGGGCGTGATGCCCACACCTGCCGCTACACGCAGACGACCCTTAGTGTCCTTGCAAGCGTTGGGGTGATCCTGTACTTTGGTTATATCTTTATAGGTGATAAGTCCGATCAGTCGGCCATTGTCATCCACCACGGGCAGCTTCTCGATCTTGTTCGAGAGCAGAATCTCCGACGCCTTCTCCAGCTCGGTCGAGTGGGTGGTGATGATGTTATCCTTGGTCATAACCTCCTCGATGCGACGGCTCATATCACGCTGGAAACGCAGGTCGCGGTTGGTGACGATGCCGATGAGCATATTGTCGGGATCGATGACGGGGATGCCACCGATCTTGTTGTCGTGCATAAGTTGCAGGGCATCGCCCACGGTCTGATCCTTGGTGATGGTGATCGGGTCGTAGATCATACCGCTCTCTGCACGCTTCACGCGACGAACGTGAGCAGCCTGCTCGGCGATCGACATATTCTTGTGGATGACGCCGATACCACCCTCGCGAGCGAGCGCGATGGCGAGCTTTGCCTCGGTGACGGTGTCCATAGCCGCTGAGACAATGGGTATGTTCAACTTGATATTACGCGAAAAACGGGTTTCGGTCGAAACCGTACGCGGCAACACTTCTGAGTAGGCGGGTACGAGCAACACATCGTCGAAGGTGAGGCCCATCGATTGTACCCTTTCATCTATGAACGACATATATCTTGGGTTTTTGTTGCGCACAAAGTTACGCAATAGAATTCAAAATTCAAAATGCTGAAAGCAAAAATATATCAAAAACATTGTTCGATATTTCTGTATGCAGGGGGGATAATATTAAATACGTCATTGCATATTTCCGTACGGTGGCTCTGGCGTTAATAAAATAAAAACAGGCCTAAGGCCTGCGTCATTCCACATTTCCGCACGCAGGATGTGGCAATAAAGTAATAGATACGTCATTCCACATTTTTACTTTTTAGGGCTTTGCTGATACAGAGTAAGTGTCCAAGTAAAAATGATTGGAACGCCGCCATTAAGGCGAGAGCAGAGGCTGCTTGCAGACTTTGCCGAGCCGAGGCGGTGAAAAGCCGCGTATGCGGATTAATCTACCTTTGTTGAAAGTACCTTGCTGATACTGACTTGTGTGTGTAATCAGTGGAGGATTGCCATCGCCACCTACGGTGTCGGGCAATGACGCACCCGTTACGGGTGTTTTGCATTCACTTCGCCTATGCCTAAATACAAGGTTGATTCCCATCGTCGGCTCTAAAGAGCCTCCGGGGAATGACGTT
>CAZWHN010000190.1:0-2501 GCA_964633635.1 uncultured Alistipes sp.
GGAGGGTGTTCATCTTCCAGTTACCTGCTACAATCTTCTTTCTCATTTTTCTGTAAAATTTTTATTTGTTAAAAGTATATGTGTATTCTACTTGATTCCGTAACGCTTGAGGATCTTCAGTAGCTCGGGCTCCATACCCTCGACCATACGCTTAAAACCAAGATCCGTAGGGTGTGTGCCGTCGGCGGTGCCCAAGTGGTCGTAGCCCACCCAACCCTCGCTGTCGAGGAAGTAGATGTGCTTGTCGCGCTTCATACGCTCGCGCACCTTCTTTTCGGCCATAGCCTGCTTGCGAGCCTCGAAATCCTCGGTCTTTGAGTTGTAGTTGCGCGTGTCACGACGGATGGTCTGCGTGAAGATCAGCGGCGTTGTGGGGTGCTTAGCGCGGATAATATCAACGAACTTATCGAAACGCTCCTCAATCACCTCGGCCGAGGGGTTCGAGAAGGTGTCGAAGAGGAACGCATCGGCATCCTCGACCTTCGAGAGATACTCGGCAAACTCGGGCTGCAGGGTTGACATACCGCTATATCCGAGGTTGATCATATAGAGTCCCGTGCGACGCTCCAGCAGCGCTGGATAGGTCATACCCGAACGCGACGACGAGGCTCCGTGCGTGATCGACGAGCCGTGAACCACAATCTTGTGTCGGAAAGGATTTTCGAGAGGGGTAATCGAGCTTCCCTCTGCTACTCCAATTTCGAGCGACTCAACGCGATCCCAGATGGGCAGATACATCAGACACTCCTTCTTTTCCGAGGTGGAGTTTTCGATGATCTTGTACTCGTGCTGGTTGCGCTTCTCGGCGGTGATCGTGGGACGTCCCACGCCAGCATATACCCACTGCCCACCCTCGCGGATGTAGAGGTCCAATCCCTTCTGCGTGATGGCCGACATATTCACACCAGGCATCGACTGCGACGTGGTCCAGCGGGCCACGATGGTGGGGCTGTCGGTGGTGAACACAACGGCCAAACCAGTCGAGAAGCCGCAGTAGCCGATGGTGTTCTCGGGCATACGGTGCTCCTCGGTGTTGATGCGGTCGAAGGGCTTGCCCGTGGGTAGCGCCTGACCGATGATGCCGAGCGTCGAGGCATCGACCCACCTCAGCGTGGGCGTCTGCGCCTGCGCCACAAATGCCAGCAGGCAGAGTAGAAGGGTTAAAAGTGAGCGTTTCATATTAGGTTGTTTTCTAAGGTTTTACTCCGCTTTCTGAGAGTCGATCCAAGCCTTGATAGCGGCTGTGGGAAGACCCAACTTGTTCTTCTTGTTGAAGCCGCAGAGGTCGTTAAAGAGCTTGCCACCACCCGTCGCAGCGGTCTTCTCGAGCGACTCCAGAGTGATGTAACCCATCTTCTGCAGAGGCTCCACCCACTCCTCGGGCACGCCTGCCTCGGTGTATTTTGCAGCGTCGTCGGCCACAACCTTCTTCTCGGGACGCATCGTGGGGAAGAACAGCACGTCCTGAATCGAGGGCTGGTTGAGCATAAACATCGTCAGGCGGTCGATGCCCATACCCATACCCGAGCACGAAGGCATACCGTACTCCAGTGCACGCACGAAGTCCATATCGATAAACATCGCCTCGTCGTCGCCCTTCTCCGAGAGCTTCAGCTGCTCCTGGAAGCGCTCCAACTGGTCGATCGGGTCGTTCAGCTCCGAGTATGCGTTGCAGAGCTCCTTGCCGTTAACGAACAACTCGAAACGCTCCGTCAGATCCTGATTGTCGCGGTGACGCTTACACAGGGGCGACATCTCGCGGGGATAGTCGCAGATGAAGGTGGGCTGGATCAGATCGCCCTCGCAGTACTGGCCGAAGATGGCGTCGATCAGTTTACCCTTACCCATCGTGTCGTCAATCTCCACATTCAGACGCTGGCACGCCTCACGCAGCTGCTCTTCGGTCTGACCCGTAATGTCGTAGCCCGTCTTCTCGAGGATGGCGTCGGTCATCGTCAGGCGACGGAAAGGTGCCTTGAACGAGATCTGCTTGCCGTCGATCTCAAGCTCGGTGGTGCCGTTGGTAGCCATAGCCACACGCTCAAGCATCTGCTCCGTGAAGGTCATCATCCACTTATAGTCCTTGTAGGCAACGTAGATCTCCATACAAGTAAACTCGGGGTTGTGGGTGCGATCCATACCCTCGTTGCGGAAGTTCTTGCCGAACTCATACACACCGTCGAAGCCACCTACGATCAGTCGCTTGAGGTAGAGCTCCGTAGCGATTCGCATATAGAAGTCGGTATCGAGTGCGTTGTGGTGCGTGATGAAGGGACGTGCCGAAGCACCGCCGGGGATGGGCTGCAGGATGGGAGTTTCCACCTCGACATATCCGTGAGAGTTGAAGAACTCGCGCATCGTGGCCATAATCTTCGCACGCTTAACGAAGACCTCACGAACGTGGGGATTAACTACCAAATCGACATAACGCTGGCGGTAGCGCACCTCGGGGTCGGTCAGGGCGTCGAACTGCTTGCCATCCTTCTCCTTGACGATGGGCA
>CAZWHN010000191.1:0-1957 GCA_964633635.1 uncultured Alistipes sp.
TGAGAAAATCCGCAATAGGATCTGTCATAGTGAATTAAAAGTTAAAAATTAATAAAATCTGTTATTAGTTCTATTTTGCCCATCAAGGCGCGCAAATATACGCAAAAAAATCCAATAAATCGCTTACTATCGGCTACTTAATTACCTTTTTGCGACTGTAGAGATCAAAAAATAACATTTTCATAACATTAGGAGGCTCTTTTGGGGGAGCTACGGTAGCACGAAAACCTCTCGGCCACACCGCTCCGACCGCCCATCGCCCTCATTGCGTAAGCGTTACTGGCACGTCACGACCTTCAACGCCCCTCGATTTCGATCTCATCTCAATGTCGAATGCTCTTTTTTACCACGACAAAAAGGCGTAAGCAAAAGCGCATAGCACCCTGCCACAACCTTTGTCACACGCTTTGCGGCACACCCCGCTTAGGATAGGCACACAAAAACATTCTGCATTGCAAAAAGCCTTAGCCCTCAGCGACCATTGAATGTGTAACTCGACGCACAGCCCTTTCCTGCGACCCTTGCACCGAGAAGTTACCGTTATGTAACAGCACTTTCCTCGACACGCAGCCCGCCTACTCGGGACTCTGCACCAGTATAGAACTCGCATTCGCCACTACATTATATATAATATAGGCACACGGAAGCACCTAAATCAACATAGCTAAGGCACACACAAGGCGCCCAAATGTAGTACTGGCGCCCGAGGGCACCAACGAATTGCAGGTTCTGGAAATAGACGACGGGGTTAGGCCGCAGCCTTCCACACGTCGCAAAAAAACAGTCGCTCGGGGCGCCCAAAGCGCCCCTGCGACAGAATGATAGACTACCAGCTGGCCTTCTTTACGCCGGGGATCAGACCGTTTGATGCCATCTCGCGGAACTGAATACGGCTGATGCCGAACTGACGCATATAGCCCTTAGGACGGCCCGTCAGCTTGCAACGGTTGTGCTGACGGATGGGATTCGAGTTGCGGGGCAACTTCGAGAGGGCGATCCAAGCCTCCTCGTGATCCATCTCACCGCTCTTAACCTTTGCGGCAATCTCCTCACGCTTGTGAGCGTAACGGTTTGCAAGTTTCACACGCTTTACCTCGCGTGCCTTCATTGATTCCTTTGCCATATTACTGGTTGTTCTTTTTAGCGTTCTTAAAAGGCAAACCGAACTCGCGCAACAGGGCGTAGCCCTCAGCGTCGGTCTGAGCCGTGGTTACGAAAGTAATCTCCATACCGAAGATCTTGGTGATCTTGTCGATGTCGATCTCGGGGAAGATGATCTGCTCGGTAATACCCAGAGTGTAGTTACCGCGACCGTCGAACTTCTCGTTGATACCCTTGAAGTCACGAACGCGAGGCATTGCCACTGCGATCAGACGCTCCAAGAACTCGTACATACGCTCGGCACGGAGTGTCACGCGTACGCCGATGGGCATACCCTTACGCAACTTGAAGTTAGAGATATCCTTCTTTGACTTGGTCTGAACTGCCTTCTGACCGGTGATCTGAGTGAGCTCGGCCTGAGCTACGTCGATAAGCTTCTTATCGGCTACGGCCTGACCCATACCCTGATTGATCACGATCTTCACGAGCTTGGGACACTGCATTACGCTGGTGTAGCCAAACTCCTTCATAAGAGCAGGAACGATCTGCTCCTTATACTGTGTTTTGAGTGTTGGTACGTATGCCATTATTTGATCTCCTCTCCTGACTTTTTAGCGTAACGAACTAATTTACCGTTTGCATCTGCCTTACGACCTACGCGAGTGGCCTTGCCGCTCTTGGGGTCGAGCACCTGCAAGTTAGAGATGTGAATCGGAGCCTCCTGCTCAATGATTCCTCCCTGGGGGTTCTGCGCGTTGGGCTTGGTGGCCTTCTTGCACATATTCACGCCCTCGACAACAGCACGCTGCTTGGCTACATCGACCTTCAGGACCTTACCCTGCTGGCCTTTGTTATC
>CAZWHN010000191.1:1967-2490 GCA_964633635.1 uncultured Alistipes sp.
ATCACCTGCGTTGACGTAAACCATATCCCCTTTCTTAATATGTAACTTAACTGACATTTTTCTACTATGTTTTACGATTACAATACTTCAGGGGCCAATGAGATGATCTTCATATACTGATCACGCAACTCACGAGCTACGGGACCGAAGATACGAGTACCACGCATCTCACCCTGATTGTTAAGAAGAACTACGGCGTTGTCGTCGAAACGAATGTACGAACCGTTGGCACGGCGAATCTCCTTGGTTGTTCTTACTACAACTGCCTTAGATACGGTGCCCTTCTTTACGTCACCCGAGGGACTGGCGCTCTTCACCGTCACGACGATCTTATCGCCGATTGAGGCGTAGCGACGCTTCGTACCGCCAAGTACGCGGATGCAGAGAACCTCCTTTGCACCGCTGTTGTCTGCTACTACGAGTCTGCTTTCTTGCTGTATCATAACTACTTAGCTCTTTCAATGATTTGTACTAATCTCCAACGCTTGGTTTTGCTCAAGGGGCGGGTCTCCATAATGCGAAC
>CAZWHN010000192.1:0-2471 GCA_964633635.1 uncultured Alistipes sp.
CCAAGCGGGTGATCGAGTCGAGGAAGATCACCACATCGTGGCCGCACTCGACCATACGCTTTGCCTTCTCCAGCACCATCTCGGCAACCTTGACGTGGCGCGAGGCCTGCTCGTCGAAGGTCGAAGCTACAACCTCGGCCTTTACGTTGCGAGCCATCTCGGTAACCTCCTCGGGACGCTCGTCGATCAACAGCACGATCATATACACCTCGGGGTGGTTGTCGGCAATGGCGTTGGCGATCGACTGCAACAGCATAGTCTTACCCGTCTTGGGTTGTGCCACGATCAATCCGCGCTGGCCCTTACCGATGGGCGAGAAGAGATCGACCACACGATTCGAGAGCGAGTTGTGTCCCTTGCCCGTGAGGTTGAACTTTTGGCTTGGGAAGAGTGGCGTCATATACTCGAACTGCACACGGTCGCGGATCAGCTCGGGCTTCAGGCCGTTGATCTCGTTCACACGGTTCAGGGGGAAATACTTTTCGCCCTCCTTCGGGGGATGGATAACACCGCTGATCGTGTCGCCTGGCTTCAAGCCGAAGAGCTTAATCTGCGATGGTGAGACGTAGATGTCGTCGGGCGAGTTGAGGTAGTTGTAGTCGGCCGAACGGAGGAAACCGTAGCCGTCGGGCATAATCTCCAGCACACCCTCGCCAATGACCTCGCCTGCGAAGTACTCGCGCTGCTCCTTCTGCTCACGCTGGGGCGCAGGCTCGTGGCGATGGTGGTGGGGTGCGGGCTGTGCTGCGGGCTCGGCATGGGCAGCCTCGCCATCCTGTTCGGCCTTCTGCTCCTCAACTTTCTGCTGTGCCATACGCTCCTCCAACTCCTTCAGCACCTTGGGCTTGCGGCCACGACGCTTGGGCGCGGGAGTCTCCTTGGGCTCTACGGTGGTGGCGGGCTGCACAGTCTCCTCGGCGGGGACACTCTCTACGATCGCGGTCTCGCTTGCGGCGGGCTCGGGCGAAGTCTCCGCTGCGGGACGATTGTCCTCCACACGCATCGTACTCATACGGGGACGACGGCCACGCTTCTTGGGAGCGTCGGTGGGAGTGGCCTCGGCAGGTGCCGCTGCTGTTGGAGTAGCTGTCGAGGTTGAGCCGCCAATGGCTATCTCGGTGATTCGGTTGAGTAACTCTCTCTTTTTGAGCGAGGGGTCGCTAATGCCAAGCACCTTGCCTATCTCGCGCAACTCGGCCAGAGTCTTGCCTTCGAGTGCATCTATATCCTGCATATTGTGTATATAGTTAATTTATAATTCGTTGATTGAAAAATAATCGGACGATTATTTTGACTGACGTTGCAAAGATAATACAATTTTCAAAGTCTGCAAATTTTTATGCCCTTACGGTCTATAATTGGGCGCAAGCGACGCTATGCGGTCTGCTCGTTCTTGCGACGACGACGGCGCTCCGATGTGCCCACCATATTTTTCGTGATGGTCTGCATCAGGTTCTGCGGGGCGATGTTGCGCTCGATCTTGCCACCGAAGGCTACCGAGATGCCTCCCGTCTCCTCCGACACCACAACAACCACAGCATCCGAGGTCTCCGTGATGCCGATTGCAGCACGGTGGCGGGTGCCGTACGACTTGGGTACGGGCGACTGCGTGACGGGGAGGATACACTTCGCCGCAACGACGCGATTACCCTTCACCACGGCGGCACCGTCGTGCAGAGGGGCGTTCTTGAAGAAGATGTTTTCGAGCAGCGACACGGTGAGCTTGGCGTCGAGCGTGATACCGCCCTCGATAATATCGTCCAAATCGCTCTGCTGGGCAATGACGATCAGCGCGCCGGTCTTGGTGGTGGACATCTCCGAGCAAGCCGTAACGATCGGTTGCAGAGCCACTTCGGTATTGTTGTGCGAATTGAAGATATTGTTGATAAAGCTAAATCCACCCTGTCGGCGGCCGATCATCTGCAGGAAGCTGCGCAGCTCGGGCTGGAAGACGATGATGACGGCAATCACACCCACGCTGACGATCTGGCCGAGGATGGTCGAGAGCAGCTCCATATTCAGCGCACTGACCACCACCCACACGAAATATGTGACGATCACACCCGTGAAGATATACGGCGCATTGGTGCCGCGCGTCATACGGTACAGACCGAACATAAACAGCGCAACGAGCAGAATGTCGATAAGATCGACAAATGTGAAGGGTATAAAATCCATATCAATCGTGAATCAATATGCAAATATAGCACTAATCGGTGAGACGACGTCAAAAAAAAGGAAAAAACTGCCGATTTTTGCGCATTGTGGCTACGGCGAGCGAGGAATTGCGGCGATAGCCGAAAAATCGCCTTCGGAGTGTTGCTATTGATGGAAAATGTTATTATATTTGCGTTGGATTTTTGCGTGAATACCGCAAAAATGCCTAACAGCAACGTAAACAGACTGTTATAGTAACACAAATAAACTCTTCTAAATTATGATTTATTCACACGAAGTGCAGCAGATGTGCT
>CAZWHN010000193.1:0-2415 GCA_964633635.1 uncultured Alistipes sp.
CGGTGGCAGGCTATGAGTATGCCGATGCGGAGTATCACCACCCCGTATCGACCATCGACGGCATTATGGCCAAGGACGACCCCAACGTATATGATTACAACATCCCGCAGGTGCTGCGCGACATCTACGCTGCGAAGGACTACGGCCGCTGGGGTCAGCAGCTCTACGGCAAGAAGTCGGTAGCGGTATGCTTCCTCGCCTCGAACCACACCTCGGGCGGTAACTCGGGCTCACCCGTCATCAACGGCAAGGGCGAGCTGGTGGGTATCAACTTCGACCGTACTTGGCGTTCGACGATGAGCGATATGGAGTTCGACCCCACGATCTGCCGCAACATCTCGGTTGATATTCGCTATGTCCTGTTCGTTATCGACCGCGTGGGCGGTGCGTCGTACCTCTTCGACGAGATGACTTTGAAATAGTATTATGTTGGAACTATTCCTCACACATTCGGCCTTGCAGGCTGTGGTGGTGCTGTCGCTCATCGCGGCCGTGGGACTCATCCTCGGACGGGTGCGGGTGTGGGGAGTATCGCTCGGCGTCACGTTTGTCTTCTTCGCTGGTATCGTGGCGGGCCACTTTGGCCTCACGATCGACGAGCGAATGTTGCAGTTCGCTATGAACTTCGGACTTGTGCTGTTCGTCTATTCGCTTGGCGTGCAGGTGGGTCCTGGATTTATGAGTGCCTTCCGCACGGGAGGCGTGCGCCTCAATCTGTTGGGTCTGGCCGTAATCTTCTTGGGTACGGCTATGACCCTTCTTTTTAGCTACGCCTTCGATCTCCCCCTTGCCGATATGGTGGGTGTGCTGTGCGGCGCCACGACCAACACCCCCGCCTTGGGTGCTTCGCAACAGACCCTCGCGCAGATGGGATTACCCTCCTCTTCGCCTGCGTTGAGCTGCGCTGTGACCTATCCGTTAGGTGTGGTGGGAGTCATTCTGGCCATCATCCTTATCAACCGCCTATGGGTGCGGCCGCAGGACGTGGCGGGCCCCAACGAGGAGCACGTCAGCAACACCTTCCTCGCAACGCTCATCGTCGAGAACCCCGGCATCTTCGGCCACGATCTGCACTCGGTGGCCGAGCTGAGCCACGTCCCCTTCGTCATCTCGCGTATGTGGCGTGGTGGCAAGGTGATCCTCCCCTCGAATGAGGTGCGACTGGAGCAGGGCGACCGCGTGCTGGTGGTCACCTCGCGCAAGGATATGGATACGATGGAGGCTCTGATTGGTCGCCGCGAGAGCATCGACTGGAACAGCGAGAGCGTCGATTGGAACTCGCTCGACAGCCAGCTCATATCGCGTCAGATCGTCATCACACGCCCCGAGATCAATGGCCGCAAGCTCGGGTCGCTGCGTCTGCGCAACAACTACGGCATCAACATCAGCCGCATCTACCGCAGTGGTGTGCCGCTGCTGGCTACGCCCGACCTCACGCTGCAGATGGGCGACTGCGTAGTGGTGGTGGGTGGCGAGCGTGCCGTGATGAAGATCGAGCGCGTGCTGGGCAATGCCGAGCGCGAGCTCAACGAGCCTAACCTCACCTCAATATATATAGGCATAGTGCTGGGCCTTCTGCTCGGCTCGGTGCCCCTGTCGCTGCCGGGCGTGGCACTGCCCGTGAAGCTCGGTCTGGCGGGTGGTCCTATCGTGGTGGGAATATTGATCGGAACCTACGGCCCACGGCTGAGAATGATAACCTACTCGACACGCAGTGCCAACCTTATGCTGCGCGGCTTCGGCCTCTCGCTCTATCTGGCGGGATTGGGACTCAGCTCGGGCGGTGAGTTTTTCTCGTCAGCCATCAGCCCCACGGGTGCGCTGTGGGTGGCTCTGGGATTTCTCATCACACTGCTACCTGTGGTGATGGTGGGCTGGGCGGCAATGCGCTGGGCGGGAGTCGATTTCGGCTCGACGTGCGGTATGCTGTGTGGCTCGATGGCCAACCCGATGGCGCTCAGCTATGCCAACCAAACCATCGAGGGCGAGCACGCCTCGGTGGCCTATGCGACGGTATATCCACTCTCGATGTTCGTGCGTGTTGTGGTGGCACAGCTGGTGCTGATGATATTTTTGTAGGATAGGTCGGGGGTGATGGGTCGATGACGGCAGGTGTTGTTTCCCTCGCCCGATGTGGCAGATGCTGTTTTCCTCTCTACAACGAGTCGTCGAGGGGTGCAAAACCACGAAATAGAGAATATTTTATCGAAAATAGCCCGAAAAATTTTGCGAATTACGAAATAGTGTCTATATTTGCACACCTTTTCGGGGAAACGGGTGCGCCGTTAGCCGTTTTGTGTAGAGCCTTTTTAGAAGGTGGCTGCTTTAAGCGGGGCGAGGCGTAGGTTGATTTTCCCAAAATGAAGAGGCCCAGGTGGTGAAATTGGTAGACACGCTACTTTGAGGGGGTAGTGA
>CAZWHN010000194.1:0-2392 GCA_964633635.1 uncultured Alistipes sp.
TAGGCATCTTCTCTACCTTGATGAAGGGCTGATCCTCCTCGATCTCCTCCTCCTCTACCTCAACTACGGTAGTCTCGATCTCCATATCGGCATCGAACTCCTCGAGGAACGAAATCTCGGTAGTGATCTTGGTGTCGTTGGTAACGATGTCGAGAATGTCGTTGAAGACCTTGATCTCGATCTTCTTGGGAGCCTCAGGCGGCTTCTGCTCGTTACGGGTAATCTCAGTGATCTCCTCCTCAATGGGAGCATACTGCAAGTCGACCTGCTCGATACGATACTCCTTCGGAGCGTAGAGGAACGCACCTATGGTAATCAACAACGAGATGATCAAGCCGATCTCCAGGAACAAACCTTTACGATTCTCAAGGTCTGCCTTAGGTGATTTTTTAATCTGCATACTGTTGTAGTTTTTATTTTTAATTTAATTTGTTCGTTTCAAGTTGGGTAAACGACCGCGCCTCTTGCCCGTCAAACCAAGCCAAAAACCGACGCCGTCGCCCTGCAAAACACCCCCTCCAACACCCCGCAAAATGGAGTCACGGCAGATGTGTCCTCAGTTGTGTGGGCAAATATACTGATAAATTTCCAAAAAATAACGTATAGAGATAAAAAATCTTCATTTTTTTTTTACTTTTGTTGCCAGAGTAAGATTTTTGGTATGCAACACCCCCCTAAAAGATGCCTTTACGGGCTTTCGCTCGAACAACTCAAGGCCATTTGTGCCGAGTTCTCACTGCCTCGCTTTGCGGCGCAGCAGATCGCCCGTTGGCTCTACACGCGACGCGTTACAAATATTGATCAGATGACCGACCTCTCGAAGGTGGCCCGACAGACTCTTGCCGAGAATTTCAAGTTAGGGTTGTCGGCTCCGCTCAAGGAGAGTTGCTCGACGGACGGCACGAAGAAGTATCTCTTCCGCACCTGCGAAGGCGAGTACATCGAGTCGGCCTACATCCCCGATGGCGATCGTGCCACGTTGTGCGTCTCGTCGCAGGCGGGCTGCCGTATGGGTTGCCGCTTCTGCGCCACGGCACGTCAGGGGTTGCAGCACTCGCTCTCGGCGACAGAGATCCTGAATCAGATATTCTCTATACCCGAGAGTGACCGCCTCACCAATTTAGTATTTATGGGTATGGGCGAGCCGTTAGACAACATCGACAACGTGTTGCAGGCGTTGGAGGTGATCACTGCCCCGTGGGGTATGGCGTGGTCGCCTACGCGAGTGACGCTCTCGACGGCTGGCGTTGCCCGTGAGCTGGAGCGTTTCTTGAATGAGACAAAGGTACATCTGGCCGTCAGCCTGCACAATCCCTTCTCGGATCAGCGTGCCGAGATTATGCCCATCGAGCGCGCCTACCCCATCCGCGAGGTGTGCGACATCCTGCGTCGATACGACTTCACGGGACAGCGACGTGTCTCGTTCGAGTATATCGTGATGGAGGGGCTGAACGACTCCCCAGCGCACATCAAGGAGCTGTGCCGACTGCTGGACGGAATCAAGTGCCGTATGAATCTGATCCGTTTCCACCGCATACCCGATTCGCCCTACTACTCGCCCTCGGACGAGCGTATGCGAGCCTTCCGTGACACGCTGACAGCCAAAGGAATACAGACCACGATCCGAGCCTCACGCGGCGAGGACATCAAGGCTGCCTGCGGCCTGCTCTCCACCTCCGAGCGCAAGAAAGAATAAATAGAAAAAGATTATAGGTATGATCACTCTCATCGAAAAATATTTCCCCACGCTGACCGATCGCCAGCGCGAACAGTACCGACAGCTCTACGATCTGTATGCCGATTGGAATGCCAAGATCAACGTCGTCTCGCGCAAGGATTTCGACCAGTTGTACCTGCGCCACATACTGCACTCGCTCGCCATTGCGAAGGTGTGTCGGTTCGAGGCTGGGGCCCGCGTGCTGGATGTGGGATGTGGTGGCGGCTTCCCGAGTGTGCCGCTGGCCATTATGTTCCCCGAGGTAAATTTTGTTGCGGCCGACTCCATCGGAAAGAAGATTACAGTAGTCAGGGGCGTATGCGAGGGGGCAGGCATTACCAATATAGACGCGCGTAACGTGCGCGTGGAGCAGATCCCCGAGCGGTTTGACTATGTGGTTTCGCGTGCCGTGACGGAGATGCCGCAATTTGTGAAGTGGATATGGTCGAAGATCGAACGTGGGAAGCGAGGCTCCCTACCCAACGGCATTTTGTACCTGAAGGGGGGCGATCTGACCGAGGAGCTGGCAGCCACCCGAATGAGCTGGACCGAGTATAACATCTCGGAATTCTTCGAGGAGGAGTTCTTCGAAACAAAAAAGGTAGTCTATACCACAAAATAAAGAGCCTGTCTAACAATTAAAAATGTTAGGCAGGTCTTTTTTTGTTTGAGCAT
>CAZWHN010000195.1:0-2353 GCA_964633635.1 uncultured Alistipes sp.
GAGCGCCGTCCCATCGGCTCGTTCATCTTCCTCGGCACCACAGGCGTGGGCAAGACCGAGCTGGCGAAGGCGTTGGCCGAGTTCCTCTTCAACGACGATGCGATGCTCACCCGCATCGATATGAGCGAGTATCAGGAGCGCCACAGCGTCTCGCGTCTGGTGGGTGCGCCTCCGGGATATGTGGGTTACGACGAGGGTGGCCAGCTCACCGAGGCCGTGCGCCGCAAGCCCTACTCGGTGGTGCTGCTCGACGAGATCGAGAAGGCTCATCCCGATGTCTTCAACATACTGTTGCAGGTGTTGGACGATGGCCGCCTGACCGACAACAAGGGCCGCACGGTCGATTTCCGCAATACGATCATCATTATGACCTCGAATATGGGCTCGCACCTCATCCAAGAGAATTATTCGGGGATGAAGGATGGGGGCGAAGTGTTAGCGGAGGTCGTTGAGCGCACACGTCGTGATGTGGTGGAGCTGCTCAAGCAGCAACTCAAGCCCGAGTTTGTGAACCGCATCGACGAGATCGTGATGTTCGAGCCGCTCACGATGGCCAACATCGACGAGATTGTCCAGATGCAGATGTGTTCGATCAGCCGTATGCTCCACCGCAATGGCGTTACGCTCGAGTGCAGCGCCGCAGCCCGCAAGCTCCTTGCCCGTTGGGGTTACGACCCGATGTATGGCGCGCGTCCCGTCAAGCGAGTGATCCAGCGCGAGGTGGTAAATGCCCTCTCGAAGCGCATCCTCGCGGGTGATGTCGATCGCTCACGCCCGATTCGCATCGATGCCGATGGCGAGCAGCTGACGTTCTCGAACTAAATACAAAAAAGGTTGTCCCGCAGGGCAACCTTTTTTGTATTACTCTCTCACCGACTCCAGCCACTTGAGCAGTGAGGCCTGCCACTGCGACTTATAGGGCAGTGAGTCGCGGAAGCCCCAGCCGTGACCACCCGTGGGGTAGATGTTCAGCGAGGCGGCCTTGCCCAACTCCTTGAGCTTGTTGTAGAAGAAGGTGCTATTCTGCGAGGGCACGGTGCGGTCGTCGTCCGATAGGATCATAATCGCAGGGGGTGCATCCTCGCCCGCAACGTGGAGCGGACACCAAGCGCGCGAAAGTTCCTCCGTGCGATCCTCGCCCAGCAGGTTGTTGTATGTGCCCTGATGAGTGAAGAGATCCTCGTTGGTGATTACGGGGTAGAACAGCACCGCAAAGTCGGGACGGATGGCAGCACGCTCCGAGCCGTCGCCATTGGCCTTCAGCACACCCACGGCCGTCGATGCGGCCAGATGGCCTCCCGCCGAGAAGCCCATAATACCGAGCTGCGTGATGGGGGTCTTCGCCTTGTACTCGTCGCGCATATAACGCAGAGCCTCGGCAGCATCCTCCATCGGTACCTCGGGAACGTGGTTGGGCATACGATACTTCAACACAGCGGCCGTGATGCCTTGCTCGGCCAACCACTTGCCGTACTCCAATCCCTCGTGACCCATAGCCACCAAGGCGTAACCGCCACCCGGGCAGATCACTACGGCCTGTCCCGTGGCCACCTTCTTCTTCGCCTCGAAGATGTAGAGCACCGCCTCGGTGGTGTTCGAATAGCGTACCTCGCCCTCGTCCTTCTCGGGGCCTGTGAGGTTGTTTGAGTGGGGTGCGGTGGTGTTGTCCCACAACTTGACCACCTTCTGTGCCTGCGCACTGAGTGTCATAAACATTAGGAGCAGAATGGTTAGGAGTTGTTTCATTACATTACAATATTAATAATCTTACCCTTGACTACAATAATCTTCTTCGGTGCCTTGCCCTCGAGCCACTTCTGTGCGCCCTCGGTCTTCACCACGTCGGCCTCGATCTCGGCGGGAGCCATATCCAGAGCGTAGGTCTGCTTGAAGCGCAACTTGCCGTTCACCATCACGGGGTACTCGAACGCGCTCTCCACCAAGTGCTTCTCGTCGTAGGTGGGGTAGGCAGCATCGAAGATGGTCTCCGAGTGACCCATAGCCTCCCATAGCTCCTCGGCGATGTGCGGTGCGAAGGGTGCGATCAGCACAGCCAAAGGCTCCAGCACCTCACGCTTGTGGCAAGCGCCCAACTCGTTCAGACAGATCATAAATGCCGATACCGAGGTGTTGAACGAGAAGTTCTCGATATCCTCGCGGATCTTCTTGATGGTCTTGTGCAGTGTCTTAAGCTCGGCTGGCGTTGCGGCCTCGTCGGTGAGGGCGAGCGAGCCATCCTTGCCGTAGTACAGACGCCAGAACTTACGCAGGAACTTGTGTACACCGTCGATACCGTTGGTATCCCACGGCTTCGACTGCTCCAACGGGCCGAGGAACATCTCGTACATACGCA
>CAZWHN010000196.1:0-2332 GCA_964633635.1 uncultured Alistipes sp.
GGCCGCTCGCTGGTGGAATATGACCATCAATGCCAGCCTGTTCGACTATAAGTTTATGGCCAACTATGAGGGCTGCACCGACTCGTCGAATACGGGCTACACGGCTATGATGATGAACAACTTTACGTTAGGCAACACCACACGCTTGCAGTTCGATGCCAACTTCATCGGCCCGACCGTGCTGACGCAGGGACGCGAGGATGCTTACTGCTACTTCGATCTGGCACTCCGCCAGCAGCTGTTCAAGAGTAGGGTGGCGGCGTCGTTGGTCTTCCACGATGTTTTTCGCACGGCACGATACAATAACTACCGTATATCGCCCACGCTTAACTCAACGACCCACGTTCGACCGCGCTATCCCAACATAATGTTGTCGATAAGCTACGCTTTCAACTCGAAGACCAAGGAGCACGGTGGCGGAGCAGTGTCGTCGGGTGCTGTGTTCGAGGGTAAGGATTTTTAATGGAAGTTGCCTCATAAAGGGGGCTTTGTTAGTGCTAAAAATTCTATACAGATAAAAAAGGCTGTCAACCGTTTGGGTTGGCAGCCTTTTTCGTGTTGTATGAGTGTTGTCTAAAACTTCGGATCCTTCAACACCACACGCACCGACTCGGGATTGACCTGACGGACGATGTGCTGCTGGCCGTGAACGTAGCGGTCGTAGAGCTCCGAGGTGTAGTTGCGGATGGTGAGCAGCCCCACATCCTCGGTCTTCTCCACCAAAAAGTCCTCCTCCTCGAGCGCCTTGATCAGCTCGTCGATATGCCACGAAGCATCGACACAAAGGCCAAGATCGACAGCCGAGTTGTTGATCAGGTGGGTCTTGATACGGAACTCGTCGAGCAGTGAGAAGATCACGCCGAACTTCTCCTCCATCACGAACGAGAAGTCCTTCGAGCGGATGATGAGCATCACCTGATCGCGCTTGTAGATCATAATCGGCATCGTCACACGCTCGGCCTCGCCGTTGATCACCGTGCCCGGCAACGACTTATCGCCAAAGGGGCGAACGTACAGCGGGATGTTCTTGTTCTGCAGCGGCTTGATGGTCTTGGGGTGGATGATCTGCGCACCGCTGTAAGCCAACTCGATGGTGTCGAGGTAGTTAAGCGAGTCGATCTTAACGGCATCCTTGAAGATCTTGGGATCGGCATTCAGCACGCCCTCCACATCCTTCCACACCGACATAGACTCGGCACCCAGAATGTTGGCCACTACGGCCGCTGAGTAGTCCGAACCCTCACGGCCCAGTGTGGCGGTTGTGCCGTCGGGTGCGCCTCCGATGAAGCCCTGACCAACGAACACGCCTACGCCCGTATTCTCCAGCGCGGCACGCAGACGGGGACGCGATGCGCGGATATCGACGTTGGCATCCTTGTGGCGCTGCGTGGTAAGGAACGTCGTGCGCATATCGATCCAGCGATTGCGGATATTGATGTGGTTGAGATATTTCGATATGATGGTGGTCGAGATCAGCTCACCGTAGGCCACGATGGTGTCGTACCACAGCTCGGCATCGGTGTGACGATAGACGATGTCGTTGACGATGTTGCGCAGCTGACCAAACAGAAGCGTCACCTCGTTGATGTCGGTGTGCTCGCCCCACAGGTCGTCGATGATCTCGGCGTGGTAGGCCTGAATCTGCTTGATCTCCTCGTTGGCGGCCTCCTTCTCGGCCTTCTGCATATGGGTGAAGACGCACTCCAGCGCGTTGGTTGTTTTGCCCATCGCCGAGACGATAATGAAAAGACTATCCTCGCCCTCGACAATGTGGGCGAGATTGCGCACTCCGTCGGCATTACGCACCGAGGCACCTCCGAATTTGTAAACCTTCATAAAACCTAACTCTCTTAAAGTTGAATAATCGAGTGCAAAGGTATTAATTTTTGGCATTGTGCCGCCATTTTCTGCTATAATTTATTATCTTTACAGCATAAAACACCCCTTTCGATACGAAAAACCTAAAAATCTATAACTAACTACCGATTATGAAAAAACTATTCACACTTTTTGCACTCTGCTTTGCGGCTGTGGCTGTGCAGGCACAGGAGATTTCGTCATTCTCGATGGGGGCAATCGAGAATCCTACGATCAATGCCGACAACTCGGTGACCTTCACCTTCAATGCCCCCAATGTGGCCAAGGTCGAGCTTGAGGGCGATTTCCTGCCTGCCCGCGAGGTGAAGGCTGGCGAGAGAACATACTCTACAACCCGCACCTCACTCGCCAAGAGTGCCGATGGCGTATTCTCGATCACAACGGCTCCGCTGAAGTCGGATTTCTACACCTATAACCTCTACATCGACGGCGTTCGCGTGGTGGATCCCAACAA
>CAZWHN010000197.1:0-2328 GCA_964633635.1 uncultured Alistipes sp.
TCGAAGTCGGCACAGAAGATTGTTAAAACTCGTCAACAACAGGCTGCGGAGGGGTCTAAGTTATGATAGTAAGAATGTCACGTTACGACTTTGTGTTGCTGGCAGCACAGAGTGATGATTTTATCGCCCGTCTTCGCGAGTTGGGTTTGGTCGATATTACTACTACTGGCTGGGAACCTCAGGATCAGGATCGTCAGTTGCTCACCGAGATCGATCACTACCACAAGGCTGTTGAATCTCTTAAGGCCTTTGCTTCATCGGAGGAGTGCGTCGCCTCGGCACCTGCCTATGCGTCGGGTAGCGAGGCTTATGAGGCCTATGCTGATCTGCGCCAGCAGAAGAGCGCGTTGCAGGGCGATGTCGCTCGCCTGGAGAAACTCGCCGAGGAGTTGAAGCCTTGGGGTGAGTTCGGCGGCGATGCCCGCGAGCGTTTGGCTGCGCAGGGTGTGGTTTTGCGTTATTATGTAGCACAAACGGCTGTTTACTCAGCCAATGCCGAGCAGTGGGCTGCGGAGAATACCTTGGTTGAGATTAGCCGCGATTCCTCGTCGGTCTATTTTGTGGTGGTTACGACTCCTGGTCAAGAGCTCATCATCGATGCGCAGGAGATCAAGGCTCCCGCTATGGACTACCGCTCAGCAGAGGCCGAGGCCGAGAGCTGTCGTCAGCAGATGGCGGAGCTCGATCGGGAGCTATCGCGTTGTGCTGCGAGTGTGGATAAGATTGAGCAGGAGCTCGCGACAATGAAGTGCCGCTTGCAGAATGTCAAGATTCAGGGTACAGCTTCATCGGCTGCCGACGGACGGTTGGTAGTTATGGAGGGCTGGGCCGAGGAGGACAAGTCGCAGGAGGTGGATAAGCTTCTGGATGAGTACTCGGGAGTTTATTACATCAAGCGTGATCCCGAGCCCGAGGACGACACCCCCGTCAAGCTCAAGAACAACCGCTTTGCGCGTCTGTTCGAGATGATCGGTGCGATGTACGCTCTGCCCAAGTATGGCACGATGGACCTTACGCCCTTCTTTGCCCCGTTCTATATGCTGTTCTTTGCGATCTGCTTGAACGATACGGGCTACGGTTCGATCCTCTTTGCATTGGGTATTGCACTCTATTTCAAGGGAGGCCCTTCGCTGAAACAGGCTGCTTGCCTTACGATGTTCTGCGGTGGAGCTACGGCTCTGTTCGGATTCTACACCGGTTCGTTGTTCGGTATGAGCATCCCCGATATGTTGGGTTATCCGAGTATCGCCGAGTCGCCCTTCCTCGACTTCCAAAACCAATTCTTCACGTTGGCGTTGGCGTTGGGTGTTGTGCAGATCTTGTTCGGTATGTTGCTTAATATCTGCCTTCAGACCAGATTATTTGGTTTTACCTCTACGTTCGGTCTGCTGGGATGGTTCGTCATCCTTCTGGCAGGTTGCTTGGCCGTAGGTCTTCCTATGCTTAACGAGAGCCTTACGATTCCGTGGTTTACAGCCTCGTCGCCTGCGTTCTACGCTATGATGGGTGTGGGTGCGGTGCTGATGCTGTTGCTCAACAACATCAAGCGAAATCCCATTGTGAACTTCGCTTCGGGATTGTGGGATGCCTATAACAACATCACGGGTCTGTTGAGCGACGTGCTGTCGTACATCCGTCTGTTTGCTATCGGTCTCTCGGGTGGTGTGTTGGCACAGGTGTTCAACTCGCTGGCTATGGGTCTTACGGGCTTGGATGCAGGCATCGAGTCATTCGGCGTGGGTACCATCTTCCAGATCTTGGGTGCTACGGCTATCCTGCTGGTGGGACACGGTATCAACCTCTTTATGTCGTCGATCTCGTCGTTCGTTCACCCGATGCGACTCACCTTCGTGGAGTTCTACAAGAATGCAGGTTTCGAGATGACTACTCGTACTTTCGAGCCTATTACAAATGAAAATAAATAAACGAAAAGTAAAATTTAATAAAACTTAAAACATTATGAATTCAACAGCTTTGATTTTGGCCTACATCGGTGTAGTATTTATGGTAGGTCTGGCAGGTATCGCTTCTGCTATTGGTACTTCTATCTGCGGTATGACTGCAGTAGGCGCGATGAAGAAGAATGCCGGTGCGTTCGGTAGTTATATGATTCTCTCGGCTCTTCCGGGTTCGCAGGGTCTCTATGGCTTCGTATGTTTCTTTATGGTTCAGGGCCTTCTGACCGCTGACATCACTATGTATCAGGCTTCAGCCGTGTTTGGTGCAGGTTTGTTGGTAGGTTTTGTTAACCTGCTCGCTGCTTACTATCAGGCAAAGGTTTGTGCTAACGGTATCGCTGCTATCGGTAACGGTCACGATGTAATGGGT
>CAZWHN010000198.1:0-2295 GCA_964633635.1 uncultured Alistipes sp.
ATATGTCCGCCGAAGTTTTCGAGAAGATCCGAGCACGACTCCACAGCCTGATACAGATCGAAGCCGGGCACCGAGCGTGCCGAGCCCGTCACAAAGCCGTTGCTCATCGTCAGCACCACAGTGGGACGGTAGTAGGTCTCGATCAGGCGCGAGGCCACGATACCCACAATACCCTTCATCCACTTGGGGTTGTAGATCACCGTACTCTTCAGGTTCTTCAGGTGGGGGTTCGACTCGATGTAGTCGTGTGCCTCCTGCGTAACGCTGCGGTCGATGTTCTTGCGGTCTTGGTTGTAGTTGTCGATAACGTCGCAGAACTCCTTGGCCTGCTTCTCGTTACCTTCAACGAGCAGCTCCACGGCGGCAAAGCCTCCACTCGGAGCGGCATTCTCATCATTTTCGTCCATACGCATACGTCCTGCGGCGTTGATGCGCGGTCCGATCTTGAACACAATGTCGTCGATGGTGATCTGCTGGCGGTCCAGGCCGCAGATCTTGATGATCGACAGAAGGCCCGACGAGGGCATACGGTTCAGTCGCTCAAGACCATAGTAGGCCAAGATGCGGTTCTCGCCCGTAAGCGGTACGATGTCGGACGCAATACTTACTACGAGCAGATCCAGCAGATGCTCGATCTCCTTGAAGGGGATACCGTGCTTCTGAGCGTAAGCCTGCACGAGCTTGAATCCTACGCCGCAACCCGACAACTCGTTGAAAGGATAGTTGCAGTCGTTGCGCTTGGGATCCAGAACTGCCACAGCCGCCGGAATCTCGTCGGCTGGGAGGTGGTGGTCGCAGATGATGAAATCGACACCCTTCTGCTTCGCATAAACAACCTTTTCTACGGCTTTAATACCGCAATCTAAAGCAATGGCTAACGTTACGCCCTTGCGAGCTGCGAAGTCAATGCCCTTGATCGATATGCCGTAACCGTCGTTATAACGGTCGGGGATGTAGAAAACAAGGTTTTTGTGACCTATCTGCCTGAGGAACTTGTAAACCAAAGCCACGGCGGTGGTACCGTCAACGTCATAGTCGCCATACACCATAATCATCTCATTGTTTGCGACGGCGCGCTCGATACGCTCCACTGCACGCTCCATATCCTTCATCAGGAAGGGATCGTGCAAATCCGTAAGCTGCGGGTTAAAGAACCTGTTAGCCTTTTCTACGGTGTCTATGCCTCTCTGCACAAGTAGGTTGGTGAGTACTTGCGGCATTCGGAGGTGAGTAGCCAAGCGCTCCACGGCCTCCTTCTCGCCACGGGTACGCACTACCCATCGCTTCTGTATAGGCATAAGTTACAATTTTATTATTTATATATTTTAACATTTAACTTTCTCTCTAATTGGTTAATAATCTGGTTCTTCACCATCTCAAAATCAACCTCTCGGCCCAGCTCTTTCTCCAGACTCGTCACGCCACGGTCGGCAAACCCGCAGGGGTTGATGTGCGCAAAGTAACGAAGGTCGGTCGAGACATTCATCGCAAAACCGTGCATCGTTACATAGCGGCTCGAGCGGACTCCTATGGCGCAGATCTTACGCGCACGGGGTGTGTCACCCTCGATCCAGACACCCGAGGCACCAGCCACACGGCCAGCCTCGATGCCCCACTCGGCACACACCGCGATGATGGCCTCCTCGAGCGAGTCGATGTACTCTCTCAGGCCAATGCCCAACGGCTCCAGATCCAAGATGGGATAACCAACCACCTGTCCTGGGCCGTGGAATGTGATGTCGCCTCCGCGGTCGATGTGGAAGAACTCAGCGCCTATTCGTCGGAGGTACTCCTCCGTAACGAGCATATTATCGGCCTTGCCGCTCTTGCCCAATGTGTAAACGGGATTGTGTTCGACCAGAAGTAGCCACCCTGCCTCGCGCTCGATCTGCTGGCGAGCCTCCGCGTCGCCCGCCTTGGCGGCAAGCATACGATCGAAGAGCAAGCGCTGCTGAGCCCAGCACTCGGTGTAGCCCATTCGGCCTAAGTCTTTGTACAAAATCTCCTTCATTTCGGTCAAAAGCCTGCTAAAGTGCCACTGGCCGAAGTATTGCATCTAATTGCTTGCAACCACGCTACTGCTCGCTGCCTCGCAACTGCTTGCGCCTTGCTACTGCTTTGCCACCTTACGGCGAACGCTCTCCAGTGCGGCGTCGGCCAGATACGACGAGCGCACCATCGGGGCGCTGGCGCAATAGCTGAAGCCCATCTCAAGAGCTTGGAGACGGTACCATTCGAATTTCTCGGGAGTGATATACGCCGCAACGGGATAGTGCTCCAGAGAGGGTCGCAGGT
>CAZWHN010000199.1:0-2269 GCA_964633635.1 uncultured Alistipes sp.
GACTTATTACTCGCAAAATATTGAGTAATAACTGGTTGTAAATACTATGAATGTAAAGCCCTTACCAGCATAACCATCCCCGAGGGTGTTAAGACAATTGGAAACAGTGCATTTCAGTTTTGCAAGTCCCTCGAGAGTATTGCCATCCCCGCAAGCGTAACTTCAATTGGAGAGAGAGCATTTAGCCAACTATTCTGAGGATAATAATGGGTACGATAGTGCCCTCACCAGCGTAACCTTTGCCGAGGGTAGCAAATTGACTTCGATCGGTTAGGAGGCATTTAAGGGATGCGTACTTACGAGTATTACTATTCCTGCAAGTGTGGAGACTATTGGCAGCTATGCTTTTAGGGAATGCTCATCACTCGCCAACGTAACTTGTCTGCCCACCAATCCGCCGATGTTGGGCGAAGGTGTTTTTACCTCTTGCAACCCTGACCTTAAGATTTATGTGCCGGCAGAATCGGTGGATAATTATACAACAACCTGGAGTACATACTCAGGATCTATTTCCGCTATTCCATTGACCGACCAATAGGCGATACGGCCGAGCAATCGGCATTTCGACAACCAAAGCCCAACGGAGCAATCCGCTGGGCTTTGTGCCGTTTTTTTGCGAGTAAATTAAAAAATTACTTTGTAGTTGTGGAAAAATTTATTAATTTTGACCAAAATATATCCGACTTTTTTCGCCAAGCCCTGCGCTCACATCGCGTCGGGGGGTGTTGTCGGGCGTATGTGTGAGAAAAACAACTAACTGTACTTAGAATATAACTATGTCAAAATCAGGAAGTAAGAAGCTTCTGCTTGTTGCGCTCGCGGGTATGGTTGTGGGCTTTTCGCTGATGATCGCCTTCAACTATGTGTGGGTCAATAGCTCGAAGAACGAGTCGTGTATGGCCTGCCACTTCCATCCCGAGTCGGATGCCAGCTGGAAACAATCGGTGCATTACAACAACGAGAGTGGCGTGATGACCGACTGCGTGGCGTGCCACCTCCCGCCCAAGGGATCGGTGGATTATGTCGTGGCAAAGGCAAAAACGGGTATGAAGGATGTGTGGTCGTACCTGACGAAGAACCCCGAGGATGTGGATTGGTCGATGAAGAGCGAGCTGGAGTATGCGCAGACCATCGTTTACAACGAGTCGTGCAAGGCGTGCCACGTCAACCTCTTCCCCACGGGCATCACCGACGAGGGCATCACCGCCCACCTCTACTACGAGGAGAACGAGGAGAAACTCAATCTGCAATGTATCAGCTGTCACCTCGACGCTGGTCACTATAACCCCAACTACAAGCACGAGGCGATGACGGGAGCCCCCGTGACCTCGGGCGAGATCTATGCCGAGGCTACGCCCGTGACTTCGTTCGCGAACTTCACGGAGACCATCCCTGGCACGTCGGCGTCGATCAATATGATCGCCGTCCCGGGCGGATCGTTCAAGATGGGTAGTCCCGACAACGAGCCTTTCCACAAGGCCGACGAGGCACCGCAGCGTAATGTGACCATCTCGCCCTTCTTTATGGCGGAGGTTGAGGTGACGTGGGATCAGTTCTGGGCATTCTACGGCGAGACGATGTCGGAGGGACGTACCCATCCCGATGTGATCTACGCCAACAACTCGCGCGAGGATCTGGACGCAGTGAGTGGCCCGACGCCTCCGTTCGGATTCCCCGATCAGGGTTGGGGTCAGGGTAGCCGCCCCGCCATCACGATGACGCACTACTCGGCCGAGACCTTCTGCCAGTGGCTCTCGCTCAAGACGGGTAAGAAGTATCGCCTGCCGACCGAGGCCGAGTGGGAGTATGCTGCTCGCGGTGGTACCGAGACGCCCTATTACTTCGAGGGTAGCCCGAAGGATTACACCAACGACGGCTTCTGGAACGGACTTTTCGGTGCCGACACGACGGTGATCAACAGCCACGTTATCTACGCAAACAACAGTAAGAACCGCACGCAGGAGCCTACCAAGATGAAGGCTAATCCGTTCGGATTGAAGAATATGTTGGGTAATGTGATGGAGTATTGCTCGGATTGGTATGCCGAGGATGCTTACTCGCAGATGCAGGATGGTGCGATCGATCCCAAGGGTCCCGCTACGGGTGAGGAGCACGTTGTGCGTGGTGGTTACTACGTCGATGATGCAGCCAACCTGCGTAGTGCGGCTCGTGGCAAGACCAACCACGCCGCTTGGCTCAACACCGACCCGCAGAACCCGAAGAGTATCTGGTGGTACTCTGATATTAAGGGTATCGGTTTCCGCGTAGT
>CAZWHN010000200.1:0-2265 GCA_964633635.1 uncultured Alistipes sp.
CTACGCCGTGGTAGCGGCCGAGGTGGCTCGTCAGTTGGAGGGTCAGTTCGACGTGATCCACGCTCACGACTGGCTCACCTACTTTGCGGGTATCGCTGCAAAGCGAGTGTCGGGCAAGCCGCTGGTGGTGCATATGCACGCCACCTCGTTCGACCGTTCGTCGAGCGATAATATCGACACCCGCGTCTATGAGATCGAGCGTGCGGGTATGGCAGCAGCCGACCGCGTTATCGCCGTGTCGAACTTAACGCGTAACATTGTCATCGAGAAGTACGGCATCCCTGCCGAGCGCGTGGTGACGGTTCACAACGCCGTTCGCTTCGCCGAGAAGGAGAACGAGATGCCCGAGCGCGGTGTCGATGATAAGATCGTCACTTTCCTCGGACGTATCACCTTCCAGAAGGGCCCCGACTACTTCGTCGAGGCTGCCGCTAAGGTGCTCAAGCGCGTTCCCAACGTGCGTTTCGTGATGGCTGGTTCGGGCGATATGATGAACCACGTCATTCGTCGTGTGGCTCGTTTAGGTATTGCCGACCGTTTCCACTTCACGGGCTTTTTGAAGGGCGACGATGTGCATAAGATGTTCCAGCTCTCGGACGTATATATTATGCCCTCGGTGTCGGAGCCGTTCGGTATCTCGCCGCTGGAGGCTATGCGTGCCAATGTGCCCTCGATCATCTCGAAGCAGAGTGGTGTTGCGGAGGTGCTGGACTACGCCGTGAAGGTTGATTATTGGGATGTAGATGCTATGGCCGATGCCATCTATGGTTTCGTTAAGTATCCCGCCTTGTCGAAGATGTTTGCGGAGAAGGGCTTGGAGGAGGTTACCGGCCTTAAGTGGAACAACGCTGCCGCCAAGATCAAGACCGTTTATGAAGATGCTATTAACGAATCTGCAAAATAATAAAAACACAATATATGAAAACTGTTTGCTTATATTTTCAAGTGCATCAGCCGTGGCGTTTGAAGGTTTACCGCTTCTTCAATATCGGTAAGGATCACAACTACCTCGACGATTTCACCAATCGTGCCATTATGCAGAAGGTTGCACGTCAGTGCTATCTGCCGATGAATGCACTGCTTCTGAAACTTATTAAGGAGAACAAGGGTGCTTTCAAGTGCTCGTTCTCAATCACGGGTTCGGCCGTTGAGCAGTTCCGCGCCTACGCTCCCGAGGTTTTGGATTCGTTCCGTGCCTTGGCCGAGACGGGTTGCGTGGAGTTCCTCGCCGAGACCTACTCTCACTCGCTGGCTGCCCTCTCGTCGAAGGAGGACTTCGTTGAGCAGGTCAAGCTCCACTCGAAGATGATCAAGGAGGAGTTCGGTAAGAAGCCCGTTGCATTCCGCAACACGGAGCTTATCTACTCTGACCAGATCGGTGAGATGGTCTCTTCGCTCGGCTTTAAGACCATTCTGGCCGAGGGTGCTAAGCACGTTTTAGGCTGGAAGTCGCCCGACTACATCTACACCAACGCCATCGACAACCGCCTGCGTGTGCTGTTGCGTAACTACAAGCTCTCGGATGATATCGCATTCCGCTTCTCTAATCAGGGCTGGGATCAGTATCCTCTCACGGCCGACAAGTTCGCGCAGTGGATCGCCGACGAGAATGGCGAGGTTGTGAACCTCTTTATGGATTATGAGACCTTCGGCGAGCACCAGAAGGCCACAACGGGTATCTTCGACTTTATGAAGGCTATGCCCGCAGCGGTGTTGGCAAAGGGCAATGTTACCTTCTCAACCGTCAGCGAGGCTGCCAAGGCATCGCAGCCCGTGGGTGTGCTGCACTGCCCGCACGTTATGTCGTGGGCCGATGAGGAGCGCGACGTGACGGCTTGGCTCGGCAACGAGTTGCAGAACGAGGCTTTCTCGAAGCTCTATGCGCTGAAGGACAAAGTTAAGGCTCTGAAGAATGCCGATTTCGAGTATGTGTGGAACTTTATGCAGACCTCGGACCACTTCTATTATATGGCTACGAAGTGGCTCTCGGATGGCGACGTACACTCTTACTTCAACCCCTACGGTTCGTCGTACGAGGCGTTCATCAACTATATGAACGTGCTGTCTGATTTCGAGATCGAGGTCGATAAGGCTCTCGCTGCGAAGAAGTCGCGCAAGAAGGAGACCGCATAAAAGAGAATTCGCAGAGTGAGAAGCGCATTTTTAGGGATTGGTCACCACGCGTGATCGCGCCGATTGCTCCGTTCTCGATAAAAAGAGCCTGTCTAACAATTAAAAATGTTAGGCAGGTCTTTTTTTGTTTGA
>CAZWHN010000201.1:0-2241 GCA_964633635.1 uncultured Alistipes sp.
GTGTTATGCAGTTCTCGGTTCTCGACGGCTGGTGGGTTGAGGGCTACAAGGAGGGCGCTGGTTGGATGCTTCCTATGGAGCGTTCGTACGCCGATCAGAGCTACCAGAACGAGCTCGATGCCGAGATGATCTACAACACCATCGAGGATCAGATCGTACCTATGTACTACGACCGCTCGGAGGATGGTATTCCCCACCGTTGGGTTGATGCGGTTAAGAAGTGTGTTGCCGACATCGCGTCGAACTTCACCACCAACCGTATGCTGATCGACTACGAGGATCGTTTCTACAACAAGCTCGCCGAGCGTAAGGCCTTGATGATCGACAACAACTATCGTATGGCCCGCGAGATCGCTGCTTGGAAGCGTAAGGTTTCGGCTGCGTGGGACGATGTGAAGATCCTGAACGTACAGCGCGTAGAGCTGGACAACGAGGCTATCTTCGTCGATAAGAAGTATCGCTACGAGGTTACGCTCAACGTGGCTACGCTGCGTGCCGAGGATCTGGGCGTAGAGTTGGTTGTGGCAAAGCAGATCGAGGCTGGCGAGGCAGTCAATGTTGTTGCCACTAAGCCTCTGGAGGTCAAGAGTGTAAATGGTCAGGAGGTGACCTTCTCGATCGACTACACCCCCGCTCGTACGGGTACCTTCGATGTGGCGCTGCGCGTATATCCCAAGAACGATCGCCTGCCCCACCGTATGGACTTCGCACTGGTTAAGTGGGCTTAATCATAGACTCTTCGGGTGGGCTTCGGCCCGCCCGAAAAGTTTTTCTCATCCTACAAAAAGGCAGGAATTGAGTTATTCTTCAGCATTTTTGCCGATTTGTCGTAAAAAAATTGGAAACAAACTAATTTTTTTACTAACTTTACGATAGATAAATAATTATTCAAAAATATTAATATGTCGGCACTAACATTTGACAAGAGTGAATTGGGTAATTTGGAGTATTCGCTTCAGCGTGAGATGCTCGCCACCGACCGCAAGGGCGGTTATATGAGCACCACCATCGTATGTTGCAATACCCGCAAATACCACGGCTTGATGGTGGCACCGATCGATCAGAGTGACGAGGCTTATGTCCTGCTCTCGTCGCTTGACGAGACGATCATCCAGCACGATCAGTCGTTTAATCTGGCTCTGCACCGCTTCAAGGGCGTGTACGAGCCGCGAGGACATAAGTACATTACCGATTTCGAGTACACCCCCACACCCACGATCACCTATCGTGTGGGCGGCGTTATTCTGCGTAAGGAGTTGCTGTGGATCCACAAGCGCACGCAACTTATGATCCGCTACACGCTTGTCGATGCCCATTCGGACACTACGTTGCGTCTGCGTCCCTTCTTTGCCTTCCGTAACAAGCACTCGCTCTCGAAGGCAAATGTCGAGGCCAACGGCCGCTCGTATCCGATCTCGGGCGGTGTGAAGTGTAAGCTCTACGAGGGTTTCCCCTGGCTCTACCTTCAGACCAATAAGGCCGACGCCGAGTTTGTTGCCGCTCCCGATTGGTACTACGGCTTCGAGTATCCCGAGGAGATCAAGCGTGGCTACGACGGCTACGAGGATCTCTTGACTACGGGTTACTTCGAGATGCCCATCAAGAAGGGCGAGAGCGTGATCTTCTCAGCCGCTACGGATGAGATGGCAACGGGCGAGACTATCTCGCAGATCTACGAGGCTTCGATTGCACGTCGTACCCACAAGATCGACTTCTTGAGCTGTCTGCACCACTCGGCACGTCAGTTCGTGGTTCGTCGCCCGGGTGGTCGCACCGAGATGATCGCAGGTTATCCCTGGTATGGCACCGTGGGCCGCGATACGCTGATCTCGCTGCCTGGTATCGTTCTCGAGCAGAAGTACAAGGAGGATTGTATGGACATCCTCGACACGATGGTGGCACAGATGAAGGATGGCGATCTGGCTGGTAACGCTTCGGCGTGGGTCGCTGCCGATGCTCCGCTGTGGATGTTCTGGTCGCTTCAGAATCTGGAGAAGCATATTACGGCAAAGAAGTTGTGGGAACGCTATGGCGAGGCTATGAAGTCAATCTTGGAGGCCTATCGTCGTGGCTTTGGCGACCGCGTCAAGCTGCACGACAACGGTCTGGTGTGGGCTGCAGCCGATGGCGAGTGCCTCACCTGGATGAACACCAAGGTCGATGGCAAGCCCGTGGCACAGCGTGCTGGCTACGCCGTAGAGATTCAGGCTTTGTGGTACAATGCCGTAAGCTATACGTTAG
>CAZWHN010000202.1:0-2222 GCA_964633635.1 uncultured Alistipes sp.
GTGGGACGCAGATCCTTGATCAGCGGCAGCGTCTCCAGACCAGTCATTCCGGGCATCATCTCGTCGAGGATGATCAGGTCGTAGGGCGTCGTGCGAGCCATATCAATGGCATCGTAGCCGTTGTTGCAAGTGTCAACAGCGTACCCCTTACCCTGAAGGAACAAAACGTGGGGCTTGAGAAGCTCCACCTCATCATCTACCCATAATATTTTTACCATAATCTCTCGTTTTCGTTTACATCGGCTACATAAAGAACGCCGAAAAGACCTTTTTAATTGTAGGGAAGCTGCGTTTTATTCGCTGCTCGATGCGGGCGGGTGCCACCCACTCGGCCTCGACAATACCCTCCTCCTGCTGCGGAGTGAGCTGACGCGATGTGGAGCGCATAACATACCACGCCGTGAGTTTCACTTCCCACCGTCCGTAGATGTTGTAGGCGTGCAACGTGGTTGCGAGCAGACGTCCCACCTCGACCACATCGGCACCCGTCTCCTCGCGTGCCTCACGAGCTGCACAAGCGGCAAAACTCTCGCCACTCTCGCGGTGTCCCTTTGGCAGATCCCAACGCCCATTGCGACGTATCATCACCACCTCGCCCCGATCGTTCTCCACCACACCTCCTGCAGCCTCGACCCACGTCATCTGGCGGACAAAATCCTCAAAAGCCACCATCGGATCGACAGCCAAAACGGCCACGAAGTTGTAAGTTTCTAAAAAAGTGATTACCTTCGCTTGTGAAACCGAGCCTTCGTCGCTCCACTCGAGCTTCGCGTAACCCTCGGGGCAGTGCGTCGCAAAGAGCAATTCGCGGTCGGCAAACCACACACGGATCGAGCCGTCGGCCTCGACGGGAAGCTCGGCCCCGAGTGCGGGAAGGTGGTCGTATGGGGAGTTGTTTTTCATCGTACGAGCGGTTTCTCTCGCAAAAATAAGAAATTGATGTTAAACCTCGAATAGAATCTATGAAAAAATTAACCTTTATTATGGCTATTACAGCATTGGCGCTCGCGGCCTGCACCCCGAAGGAGCAACCCCAGGCGCTCGAAATCGACACTTCGCTCACCCCTGAGCAGATTGCCGCAGCACGTTTCACCCCCGAGGTGATGTGGAAGATGGGGCGCATCGGCTCGGCAGTGCTTTCGCCCGACGGAGCGACGGCACTCTACACCGTAACGCGCTACAATATGGCCGAGAATCGCGGTCTGACGCAGATCTACACCCGCAACGTGGCCTCGGGTGAGGAGCACACGCTGACGGACAACACCTCAAACAACTCCGACGCACAGTGGAACGCCGATGGCTCGCTCATCTACTTCACGTCGGATCGTAGCGGCTCGACGCAGGTGTGGCAGATGGCAGCCGACGGCAGCTCGGCAAAGCAGCTCACCAACGTCGAGGGTGGCGTCGAGGGCTACGGCATTGCCCCCACGGCCGACAAGATCTTTTATATAAAGAAGGTACACGCTGCCGACATCAAGTCGTCGGACGTGCACAAGGATATGGACAAGTCGCAGGCTCGCATCTACGACGATCTGATGGTACGTCACTGGAACTATTGGGACGAGGGCGAGTATAGCCACATCTTCGTTGCCGACCTTTCGGCCAACGGTACCTCGAACGACAAGGACATCCTCGGCTCGGAGGCCGCTTGGGATGCTCCGCTGGCGCCCTATTTCGACGTTGCGGAGATTGCGTGGAGCAACAACGGCAAGATGTTGGCCTACACCTGCAAACCGCTCACGGGAACGGAGTATGCCCTCTCGACCGACTCGGATATCTTCATCTACAACACCGAGGATGGCTCGACGCTCAACATCAACAAGATCAAGACCAACGCAGGTATGCGCATTATGGAGTTCGTAGGCTACGACCGCTATCCCGTATGGTCGCCCAACGACGACAAGTTGGCCTTCTGCTCGATGGCTACACCGGGCTACGAGTCAGACAAGGATCGCCTGTTTGTCTATGATCTGGCGAGCCGCGAGATGAGTTACCTCACGCCCGACTTCGACCACAGCGCATCGAACGTGATCTGGACCGATGACTCGACGCTCCACTTCCTCTCGGCAATCGAGGGTACGCAGCAGGTGTGTCGTGTGAAGCTGGCCGATGCTAAGGTCGATGTCCTCACCTCGGGCGACCACGACATTGCTACGATGAGCATCGCGGGCGAGAAGTGTCTCGCTACGCTGATGACCATCAGCCGCGACAAGGAGCTCTAC
>CAZWHN010000203.1:0-2104 GCA_964633635.1 uncultured Alistipes sp.
AACAACTCCGACGAGAATCGCTACATCCAGCGCATATGGCTCAACGGCGAGGAGTATCTTAAGCCCTGGATCTCACACAAGGATCTCACTGCTGGCGGCGAGCTGTGCATCGAGATGGGCACAGAGATGGGCACAGAGAAAAAACTTTGGTATTAAATATATGATTAAACCTACCTAACTATGAAAAAGTATCTATTATCGGCTTTGGCTTTTATGGTGTCGCTGATAGCGACAGCACAGCCCCAGCAGCAGGGTAATCCCCTGCCCGAGTATGTGGCTTACAATACCCGTTCGTTTAACAATGCGCAGGATGTGGGACGTTCGTTCAACAACTCCCCCACTCTGTTCATCTACCCCGACACACGTCTTGACGAGGCAGCCGCAAAGGCTCTTTTAGAGCAGCTCGGTACGCAGGAGGTTGCCGAAGCCACTCACGCTGCGATATATGTAATCAACCCCGTGGGCGAGAAGTACGACAACAAGGCCGATTTCGATGCCTTCGTCGAGATGTTCAACCGCGCACGTTCGGGCAATCTGAAGGTGATCGGCATCGGCAATGGCGCTACGTTTGTCAATACGGCGCTGGCCGCATCGGATGCCGCAGGTCACATCGCTGGCATCCTCACCATCGGTGGCAAATCGTTCAAGGCTCCAGCCTCATCGTACGGTGTGCCGGCCTACGTCGCTGGCAAGACAGCCAAGACGGTGGCCAAGCCTTACATCGCGATCAACAAGGCCGTGGCGGATGGCAACCGCTATGTTAACCCCGACGAGCCGCTGCTGAGTGTTGTGGTGAACGAGAATCCCACGACACAGCTTGGCGAGATCTTCGCCGAGGCGTGGAGTGAGGTGCTGGGCAAAAACTTCCGCTACAACAACTACAAGCACACCCACTACGAGGGTATGAAGTATGGCGAGTACGGCCCAGGCGAGTTGGAGCCCTACACCGATTGGGAGACGCTGCGAATCAAGCGCAACGTAGTGATCGCCGAGCAGCGTCAGGGACTGCCGTGGCTCTGGTATGAGTATTGGCCAGAGGAGCTGATGGAGGGTGCGCCCGAGAAGAGTGTTCCCGTGATGGTGTTGCTGCACGGCAATGCCAACGATCCCCGCACGCAGGCCGAGACATCGGGATTCATTCAGGTGGCTGGCAAGGAGCGTTTCTTCGTCGTTGAGATGGAGTGGCAAGGTAGCCACAACTACGGCGCAATGGGACACGACGGTGTGGAGCAGGTGCTCTACCAGCTCTTGGAGAAGTATCCCCAGCTCGATCCTTCGCGCATCTACGCCGAGGGGCTGTCGGCAGGATCTATGACCGCCACGGCACTCGGTATCAAGAAGTCGCACCTCTTCGCAGCTGTTGGAGGCCACTCGGGTGGTATCTTCAAGGGGGCACGCGGTCTCTTCTCGAACTTCGATGCTATGTGGGATGAGGCTACGCAGAAGCGCGACGCGGTGGAGATGCCCTACTGCTCGGTCATCGGCACAGCCGACACAACGGTGCCCTACTTCACCCCCGACAACTACAAGGACAACAGCTACCTCAATGCGTGGAACACCTACCAGCAGATGAATGGTATGGCGGTAGTGAAGGATCTCAACTTCGAGGTTGATCCCGTGTTCGGTTTCGAGCTTAAGGATCGTCACGTCATTAAGACCAACAAGGGCGAGGGCATCCGTATGGAGATCGGCCAGCAGTATAAGGGCGAGAAGCCGCTGATCTGCATCGTAGCCGTGATGGACTACGGCCACTGGAACTTTATGCCCACGGCACTGGTTATGTGGGACTACTTCAAGCAGTTCTCGCGCGATCCCCAGACCAAGAAACTTATCTACAACGGCAAGTAACCGATAAGCGTAGGAATCCTCAGATTGGCAAGAGGCCCTGCTCAATTTGAAACAAATCCAAAGAAGAACCTGTCTAACACGCAAAAGTTGGGCAGGTTCTTTTTTGAAATTTGGGCTTAATGGTCAAAAAGGAGACCTGCGAGAGGGGTAAAATGTTGAGATGTAGTATATTTGCATCATCCATAATTATTATGGACAAAAAAGTGCTCTCGATGTGGGAGTTCTGATGTGGTCCGTAAGGGCATCTGGAGGGGTT
>CAZWHN010000204.1:0-2048 GCA_964633635.1 uncultured Alistipes sp.
AAATTAGCAACTTTCGGGCAAACAAGCAAACCAAAGTTAAATTGTTGTTAAAAATAATTATAAAGCAGGCTAAAAATTTTCTTATTTCATATTTTACTCGTAACTTTGTAGAGTTTTATGCTATAACGGAAAAGCCAAAATTTACATACAAAATAACTATCTAAACACAAACCACTATGAAAGTTTCACACATCGAACATCTTGGTATCGCAGTGAAGAGCCTCGAGGAGGCAATTCCTTATTGGGAGAACGCATTGGGCCTGAAGTGCTACGCAATCGAGGAGGTTGCTGATCAGAAGGTTAAGACCGCTTTCTTCAAGATCGGTCAGACCAAAATCGAGCTGTTGGAGCCCACCTCAGAGGACTCAACCATCGCTAAGTATATCGAGAACCGTGGCGTAGGTATCCACCATATGGCTCTCGCTTGCGAGAACATCGAGGAGCAGTTGGCCGATGCCGAGGCTCAGGGCCTTCGCCTGATCGATAAGACCCCCCGTAAGGGTGCCGAGGGTCTGACTATCGCATTCCTGCACCCTAAGTCAACTCAGGGTATTCTGACCGAGTTGTGCGAGGATAAGAATAAATAATCAATCAATAAACATATAATTTGCTATGAGCGAAATTCAGAAACAACAGGTAGCCAAATTGATCGAGAATCGCGAGATCGCCCGTCTGGGTGGTGGCGAGAAGGCTATCCAGAAGCAGCACGAAAAGGGTAAGTACACAGCGCGCGAGCGTATTCAGATGCTCTTGGATGAGGGTAGTTTCGAGGAGTTCGATATGTTCGTAACTCACCGTTGCTACGACTTCGGTATGGAGAAGAAGCACACCTTTGGTGACGGTGTGGTAACCGGTTACGGTACCATCGACGGCCGTTTGGTTTACGTCTTCGCACAGGACTTCACCGTAACGGCAGGTTCACTCTCAATCTCTCTTGCAGACAAGATCTGCAAGGTGATGGATATGGCAATGCGCAACGGCGCTCCCTGCATCGGTCTTAACGACTCGGGTGGTGCTCGTATTCAGGAGGGTGTTAATGCTCTGGCTGGTTACGCTAACATCTTCCAGCGTAACGTAATGGCTTCGGGTGTTATTCCTCAGATCTCAGCTATCTTCGGTCCCTGCGCAGGTGGTGCAGTTTACTCACCCGCTCTGACCGACTTCATCATTATGCGTCGTCAGACCTCTAATATGTTCCTCACTGGTCCCAAGGTTGTTAAGACCGTTACAGGCGAGGACGTAACTCAGGAGCAGTTGGGTGGTGCCGATATGCACACCACCAAGTCTGGTGTTGCTCAGTTCGCTGTTGACACCGAGGAGGAGGGTATCGCCCTGATCCGTGGCTTGCTCTCATATATGCCTCAGAACAATATGGAGCCCGCTCCGAAGGTTACTTGCACCGACGACATCGCTCGCAAGGAGGACGTTCTGAACGAGATCATCCCCGACAACCCCAACAAGCCCTACGATATGTATGAGGTAATCCGTGGTATCGTCGATAACGGCGAGTATCTGGAGAGCGCAGCATCGTACGCTAAGAACATCATCACCTGCTTCGCCCGCTTCAACGGCCAGAGCGTAGGTATCATCGCCAACCAGCCTAACTTTATGGCAGGTGTGCTCGACATCAACGCCAGCCGCAAGGCAGCTCGTTTCGTTCGTTTCTGCGACGCCTTCAACATTCCTATCGTGACGTTGGTTGACGTTCCCGGATTCTTGCCCGGTACTGGTCAGGAGTATGGTGGCGTTATCACCCACGGTGCTAAGCTTCTGTTCGCATACTGCGAGGCTACCGTTCCCAAGGTTACTGTTACTCTGCGCAAGGCTTACGGTGGTGCCTACATCGTGATGTCTTCGAAGCACATCCGTGGCGATATCAACTACGCTTGGCCTACCGCCGAGATTGCAGTTATGGGTGCAAGCGGTGCTGTTGAGGTTCTTCACGCTAAGGCTTTGGCTGCATTCGAGAACGCCGAGGAGAAGGCTAAGTTCGTTGCCGAGAAGGAGCAGGAGTACAAGGATAAGTTCTCTAACCCCTACAACGCAGC
>CAZWHN010000205.1:0-2015 GCA_964633635.1 uncultured Alistipes sp.
GTCGCTTCGACGAGACGGTCAAGGGCAAGAAGCACGAGGATTTCACCCCCGAGGAGAAGCAGATGGACGAGGAACTCTCGAAGAAGGTCCTCACGCTGCGTGATGAGCGTAACGAGCGTCTGCGCGAGATCGGTCGTGGCAACAAGCTCGTGCGTCAGATCATCGACCTCGCACTTCTCTCGAACGGTATGCTGAAGGGCAAGAACCTCACGGATTTCATTCAGCGTAGCATTACGTTGATCGAGAAATAATAGTTTTAATGAATTGCAAAAGGCGTCGAGACTGCTCGGCGCCTTTTTTTTTGTGCCGACGGTTGATTGCTCGCAAAAACGGGTGAGCCGCTCGCCAAAATGGCCATCGGAATGTTATCGAAACGAGTGTTTGCGGGTGGTGGGGTGCGAGAATAGGCAAAAAATATATATATTTGCACATTGATAAACGCAAAAACACACCCGACAATGAGTCAATTGATTATACCTCAGAACTATAAAGCCGCACTGAGCCTCCAACAGACCGAGATCGCCATCAAGCAGATCAAGGATTTCTTCCTCAGCAGCATCTCGACAGAGTTGCGTCTGCGTCGTGTGACGGCACCGCTCTTTGTGCTTAAGGGCCTGGGTATGAACGACGATTTGAGCGGAACGGAGCGTCCCGTAACATTCCCCATCAAGGATATGGCCGAGGCCGAGGCTGAGGTTGTTCACTCGTTGGCCAAGTGGAAGCGTGTGACGCTGGCCGAATACAACGTGCAGAGTGGCTACGGCATCATCACCGATATGAACGCCATCCGTGCCGACGAGGAGCTGGATAACCTCCACTCACTCTATGTCGATCAGTGGGATTGGGAGCGTGTTATGCCCGAGAATTGCCGCACGGTGGAGTACCTGAAGCGCATCGTCGAGCAGATCTATGGTGCCATCCTACGCACCGAGTTCCACATCTGCGAGACTTATCCCCAGATCGAGCCCTTCCTGCCCGAGCAGATCACCTTCATTCACGCCGAGGAGCTGTTGCAGCGCTATCCGACGCTCGATGCCAAGCAGCGCGAGGATGCAATCTGCAAGGAGTATGGCGCGGTGTTTATCATCGGTATTGGCTCGGAGCTCAGCAATGGCGAGCGTCACGACAATCGTGCTCCCGACTACGATGACTATTCGACCATCGCACCCGAAACGGGGCTGGCGGGCTTGAATGGTGACCTGCTGATCTGGTACCCCGTTCTTGAGCGTTCGATCGAGCTCTCGTCGATGGGTATCCGTGTCGATCGCGAAGCGCTGGAGCGTCAGCTCGAGCGTAGCGGTAAGCAAGAGCGCAAAAGCCTCTACTTCCATCGTCGCCTGATCGAGGGCTCACTGCCGCAGAGTATCGGTGGCGGTATTGGCCAGAGTCGTCTTTGTATGGTGCTCTTACACAAAGCACACGTCGGCGAGACGCAGTCGAGCATCTGGCCCGAGTCGATGCGCGAGGCTTGCCACGAGGCGGGTATGACGCTGATATAACCCGAATCAAATAAACCATTATATAAACCGAACTAAATCCTAAATCAACCCCCCCTATGAGTAAAACCCGCATACCTCTATACCTCCAGATACTGATCGGAATGGTCATCGGTATCATCATCGGATTCATTGCCATCGCCACCAACGGCCAGGCCTTCATCGACGATTGGGTGCGCCCGCTGGGTAAACTATTCATCAAGGCTCTGGTACTGATTGCCGTGCCGCTCGTCTTTGTGACGCTGGTGAAGGGCGTGTCGGATTTGAAAGACACCTCGGCGCTCTCGCGATTGGGCGTGCGCACGGTGGTGATCTATCTGCTTACAACGGTATTTGCGGTGTTGGTGGGTATGGGATCGGCTCTGCTCATCCGCCCAGGTGATATCGTGGGCGACGAGATGGTCGAGCGACTGAGCGAGGAGTATGGTCAGACGGTCGCTACGATACAGATTCAGCAGGCCGATACGGTGAGCAATGGCCCGTTGGCATTCTTGGACGATCTGGTGCCAGCCAATATCT
>CAZWHN010000206.1:0-1967 GCA_964633635.1 uncultured Alistipes sp.
GAAGATTTTGGAGGGTACGGTGGTGAATGTTCCCCCGCAGGGTGGCCGCAAGCACCCCGACCAGAAGTTTATCCAGGTCAATACGAAGGATATTTTGTTCATCTGTGGTGGTGCTTTCGACGGCATCGAGAAGAAGATCGCCCAGCGACTCAACACCCGCGCCATCGGTTATGGTGTGCGTAGCGCTTCGCAGATCGACCGCGACAACCTGATGAAGTACATTATGCCGCAGGATCTGCGTTCGTTCGGCCTTATTCCCGAGCTTGTGGGTCGTCTGCCCGTTTTGACCTATATGCAGCCCCTTTCGCGTGAGGCTCTGCGTTCGATTCTGACCGAGCCGAAGAACGCTATCGTCAAGCAGTACGAACGTCTGCTGGGTATGGATGGTGTTGAGCTTAAGTTCGATAGCGAGGTGTTGGATTACATCGTCGAGAAGGCCGACGAGTATAAACTAGGTGCCCGAGGCCTGCGCTCGATATGTGAGGCGATAATGATCGACGCAATGTACGAGATACCCTCGTCGGGACGTTCGCAATTCACCGTTACGCTCGAATATGCGAAAAAGATGTTGGATGGTGCAAATTTTTTGGAACTGAAACAAGTTAGTTGAGATAATTATATTATCTTTGTGAAGAAAGGAAAACGAATCTAAAAAAATATGTTTGCTAACTCAAAACTCAATAAAGCTGCCGACAATATCCGTATCTTGGCCGCAGCTATGGTAGAAAAAGCTAAGTCTGGTCACCCGGGTGGCGCAATGGGCGGTGCCGATTTCATCAACGTGCTCTACTCTGAATTTATGCGCTTCGATCCCGAGAATCCGGCATACCCCTTCCGCGACCGTTTCTTCCTCGATCCGGGCCATATGTCGCCTATGCTCTACTCGGTGTTGATGCTCTCGGGCTTCTACACGATGGAGGATCTGAAGAACTTCCGCCAGTGGGGTAGCATCACCCCGGGTCACCCCGAGGTCGATGTGATGCACGGTGTGGAGAACACCTCGGGTCCGCTTGGTCAGGGGCACGCTATGGCCGTGGGAGCTGCTATTGCCGAGCGTTTTATGGTGGCTCGCTTTGGTGAGTGGATGGCACACAAGACCTACTCGTTCATCTCGGACGGTGCCGTGCAGGAGGAGATCTCGCAGGGTGTTGGTCGCGTGGCTGGCCATTTGGGATTGGCAAATCTGATTATGTACTACGATGCCAACAACGTGCAGCTCTCGACCAAGGTCGATGAGATCGACTCGGAGAATGTTGCGACGAAGTATCGTGCGTGGGGATGGCACGTTATCGAGGTCGATGGCCACAATGTGGAGCAGATCCGTGCAGCCCTCACCGAGGCAAATGCTCAGACCGAGATGCCTACGCTGATCATCGGCCACTCGACTATGGCCAAGGGTGCTATGGGTGCCGATGGAAAGAGTTTCGAGGGTGCCGTATCGACTCACGGTCAGCCGCTCTCGGGCGCTGGCGCCGATCTGGCCGCTACGGTGCGCAATCTGGGTGGCGACGAGGAGAATCCTTTCAAGCTCTTCAACGAGACCGTCGAGATCTACGACACGCGTCGTTGCGAGCTGAAGGCGTGGGTCTCGAAGCGTAAGGAGGTTGAGGCTGCTTGGCGTGCGGAGAACAAGGAACTCTCGCTCAAGCTCAACCGCTTCCTCTCGGGCGAGATTCCCGAGATCGACTACAATAAGATTGAGGTTAAGCCCGATACGGCTACCCGCGTGGCGTCGGCTACGATGCTCGGTGTGTATGCCGATCAGGTTGAGAATATGATCGTTGCGTCGGCCGACTTGAGCAATTCTGATCGAACCGACGGCTTCCTGAACAAGACCAAGGCCTTCACGAAGGGCGACTTCAGTGGTAAGTTCTTCCAGGCAGGTGTTGCCGAGCTTACGATGGCTTGTATTATGAACGGTATGGCACTGCACGGTGGTGTGATCCCCGCTTGCGGTACCTTCTTCG
>CAZWHN010000207.1:0-1951 GCA_964633635.1 uncultured Alistipes sp.
AGGAGTGGGGCGGTAAGTACCAGAGCCAGGATATCTCGGCAAAGAAGGGTATCAATCTGGACAAGCTGCTGGAGAAGGTATTGCTGGAGGCCGAGATGCTCGACTTGAAGGCTAATCCAAATAAGAAGGCACAGGGTAGCGTGATCGAGTCAACGCTGGACAAGGGTCGTGGTTATGTTGCAACGATTATGGTACAGAGCGGTACGCTGCGTATCGGCGATGTGCTGCTGTCGGGAACATACACGGGTCGTGTGAAGGCTATGTTCGACGAGAACGGTAAGAAGGTTTTGGAGGCAGGTCCTTCGACCCCCGTACAGGTACTCGGTTTGAACGGCGCACCGCAGGCTGGTGATAGCTTCAACGTGATGGACGATGACCGTTCGGCACGCGAGATCGCCAACAAGCGTGAGCAGTTGCAGCGTATGCAGGGCATTATGACCCAGAAGCATATCACGCTGGACGAGATCGGTCGCCGTATCGCCATCGGCTCGTTCAAGGAGCTCAACATCATCGTTAAGGGTGACGTGGACGGATCTGTCGAGGCTATGTCGGGCTCGCTGATCAAGCTCTCGAAGGAGACCGTACAGGTGAACGTGATCCACGCTGCCGTAGGCCAGATCTCGGAGTCGGACGTATTGCTCGCTACGGCGTCGAACGCAATTATCGTCGGCTTCCAGGTACGTCCCTCAGCCGCAGCGCGTAAGACTGCCGAGAAGGAGGAGATCGAGATCCGCTTGTACTCAATCATCTACGACGCTGTGAACGACATCAAGGATGCTATCGAGGGTATGTTGGAGCCCGTGATGAAGGAGGTTATCACCTGCTCGATCGAGGTTATGGAGACCTTCAAGATCTCGAAGGTGGGCACCATCGCTGGTGGTATCGTGCGCGAGGGTAAGTTGCAGCGCAACACTCCGATCCGCGTGATCCGCGACGGTATCGTAATCTACACTGGTAAGCTCGGCTCACTGCGTCGCTTCAAGGACGATGTGAAGGAGGTTACCGTAGGTCAGGATTGCGGTCTTAACATCGAGTCGTTCAACGACATCAAGGTTGGCGACATCGTCGAGGGTTACGAGCAGGTAGAGGTTAAGCGTAAGTAGCCTTCCCAAATTCAGAATTCAGAATTATTTTGAGACTGGACTTGGAATTAACTTAAAATATAAGACATAAAACAATATAACTAAACCAAACAAAAGAAATGGCACAGATCAAATTTACTACGGCAGAAGAGGCCGTTAAGGTAATCAAGTCGGGTGATCATATTCACCTCTCATCAGTTGCATCGGCACCCCAGTGCTTGATCAAGGCTATGTGCGAGCGCGGTCGCGCAGGCGAACTTAAGGATGTACACATCCACCACCTCCACACCGAGGGTCCCGCTCCCTACTCAGAGCCCGAGTTCGAGGGTGTATTCCAGCTCGATTCGTTCTTCGTTGGTGGCAACGTACGCAAGACCACGCAGGCTGGTTATGCCGACTACATCCCCATCTTCCTGAGCGAGACTCAGAAGCTCTACCGCACGGGCGCAGTTCCCTGTAACGTAGCTATGATTCAGGTATCTACCCCCGACCAGCACGGTTACGTTTCGCTCGGTACGTCGGTTGATGCTACACTGGCCGCTGTTGAGTGCGCTGATCACGTTATCGCTGTTGTGAACAAGTATGTTCCCCGTGCATTCGGTGACGCTATGATCCACTCATCGAAGATCGATCTGTTCGTTGCCGACGATCAGCCCTTGGAGGAGGCTCACTTCACCACTCCCAACGAGGTTGAGGTTGCCATCGGTAAGCACTGTGCTGCTCTGATCGAGGATGGTGCTACGCTGCAGATGGGTATCGGTGCTATCCCCAACGCTGTGTTGGCACAGCTGGGTGGCCACAAGAATCTGGGTATCCACACCGAGATGTTCGCCGACGGCGTACTTCCGTTGGTTGAGGCTGGCGTTATC
>CAZWHN010000208.1:0-1920 GCA_964633635.1 uncultured Alistipes sp.
CCACAGCGTCGCCTGCGGCGTTCTTGCCCTTGATGGTACGCAACTCGTCGATCTCCAGACGACCCTCGTACTTCGAAACGACGTTGGTCTCAACCGTAGAGCCTCCCGCAACACCACCGACGTGGAACGTACGCAGTGTAAGCTGGGTACCGGGCTCACCGATAGACTGTGCGGCGATAACGCCCACAACCTCACCCTTCTGTACCATACGCGCCGTAGCGAGGTTACGTCCGTAACACTTGGCGCAGACACCGTGGCGAGCCTCGCAGGTGAGTACCGAACGAATCTCAACCGACTCGAGCGGTGACTCGTCGATAGCGCGAGCAACATCCTCGGTGATCTCCTCGCCAGCCTTGCAGATGATCTCGCCCGTGATGGGGTGGATGACATCGTTCAGCGCCGTGCGGCCCAGGATGCGATCGTAGAGAGTCTGCACAACGTCGTCGTTACGCTTGATAGCCGTAGCCGTCAGACCACGCAACGTGCCGCAATCCTCCTCGTTGATGATTACGTCCTGTGCAACGTCCACCAATCGGCGGGTCAGGTAACCTGCATCGGCAGTCTTAAGTGCGGTATCCGCCAAACCCTTACGCGCACCGTGCGTAGAGATGAAGTACTCCAACACCGACAGACCCTCCTTGAAGTTCGAGAGAATCGGGTTCTCGATAACCTGCTGGCCACCCTCGACACCCGACTTCTGGGGCTTAGCCATAAGGCCTCGCATACCAGAGAGCTGACGAATCTGCTCCTTAGAACCACGGGCTCCAGAGTCAAGCATCATATATACGGGGTTGAAACCGTCCTGATCCTTAACCAGAGTGTCGATCACCTGCTTGGTGAGCTTATTATTGATGTTTGTCCAGACGTCGATGATCTGGTTGTAACGCTCGTTGTTGGTGATAAGACCCATATTATAGTCCTCCATAATGGCGTCGGCCTTATCGTAACCCTCCTGTACAAGCTCCTGCTTTGACTCGGGGATAACCACAGCGTCGAGGTTAAACGACAGACCGCCCTGGAATGCCATACGGTAACCCATATTCTTGATGTCGTCCAAGAACTTGGCAACCTTGTCGGCACCTGCCTTCTTCAGCACCACGGCGATGATGTCGCGCAACGACTTCTTCGTCAGCACGGTGTTGATGTAACCAACCTCCGAGGGTACAACCTGGTTGAAAAGGATACGACCGATGGTGGTCTCCTTCAACTCCTCGAACTCCTCGCCGAAGTCGTCAACATCGCGGACTACACACTTAACCGTAGCGTGCAGGTCGGCACGCTTCTCGTTGTAGGCGATGATGGCCTCCTCGGGTCCGTAGAATACCAGACCCTCACCCTTAGCACCGGGACGGGGCTTGGTGATGTAGTAAAGACCGAGGACCATATCCTGCGAAGGCACGGTGATAGGCGCACCATTGGCGGGATTGAGGACGTTGTGCGAACCGAGCATCAACAGCTGTGCCTCCAGAATGGCGGCATTGCCCAGCGGCAAGTGAACTGCCATCTGGTCACCGTCGAAGTCGGCGTTAAATGCCGTACAAGCCAACGGATGGAGCTGCATTGCCTTACCCTCGATGAGCTTAGGCTGGAAGGCCTGAATACCCAATCGGTGAAGGGTCGGAGCACGGTTCATCAATACGGGGTGACCCTTGATCACGTTCTCCAGAATACCCCAGATAACGGGATCCTTACGGTCGATTATCTTCTTAGCCGACTTTACGGTCTTAACGATACCGCGCTCGATGAGCTTGCGGATAACGAAAGGCTTATAGAGCTCGGCTGCCATATCCTTCGGGATACCCATCTCGTGCATCTTAAGCTCGGGACCAACGACGATAACCGAACGAGCCGAGTAATCGACACGCTTACCGAGAAGATTCTGACGGAAACGTCCCTGCTTACCTTTAAGGCTGTCCGAGA
>CAZWHN010000209.1:0-1920 GCA_964633635.1 uncultured Alistipes sp.
ATATCCAACGACTCGGCAGCCTGTGCAGCAGCCTCGTCATATTTGCCGTCTACGGTAAACTGCGGGTCGTAGGCATTCTTAACCCAGCGACCTTCAAAATCCTTGTATGCAGCCTTGTCTACGCACTGCTCAACGAATGTCTCATCCAACTCCTCCATCAGGTAGAACTTACCCTGCAAATCGACCATCGGACGAGTCTCGCCGCGACGGTTAATCATAAAGAGTGAGGGGATGCCAGCCTGACGCGCTACAAAGGCGTCATCAGCACCAAATGTGGGGGCGATATGAACGATACCTGTACCATCCTCGGTTGTTACATAATCTCCTGGAATCACGCGGAATGCCTTGTCGGCAGCCTCTACCCAGTCGCCATTCTCGTTCAACTCCACGGGCTTAACCCATGGAATCAACTGCTCGTAGTGCATACCTACCAACTCGGGACCCTTCCAGCGGCCTACAACCTCAAAGGGTACGAGTTTGTCGCCCTGCTTGTAATCCTCCAAAGCGATACCCTCGGCCTTTTTGTTGAAGTGGGTGTAGAGCAACGGCTCGGCGAGTACGGCTGTAATCTTCTCACCTGTGTATGCATTGTATGTACGAACTGCTACATAATCAATCTTGGGGCCTACGCAGAGCGCAGTGTTCGAGGGCAGAGTCCACGGGGTAGTGGTCCACGCCAAGAATACGGGTGTTCCCCAACCCTCCATCTCGGGCTTGGGCTCGGTGATGCGGAACTGCGCCACCATAGTGGTATCCTTCACATCGCGATAACAACCAGGCTGGTTCAACTCGTGAGTCGAAAGTCCTGTACCTGCGGCGGGCGAGTAGGGCTGAATGGTGTAACCCTTGTACAAAAGGCCCTTGTCGAAGAGCTGCTTCAAGAGCCACCACAGTGTCTCGATGTATTTGTTGTCGTAGGTGATGTAGGGGTCGTCCATATTGACCCAATAACCCATCTGCTTGGTCAGATTCTCCCATACGTCGGTGAACTCCATCACCGCCTCACGGCAGGTGCGGTTGTACTCCTCGATCGAGATCGAGCGGCCGATATCCTCCTTTGTGATGCCGAGCTTCTTCTCCACGCCCAGCTCGACGGGCAGACCGTGGGTGTCCCATCCCGCCTTGCGGTGAACGAGATAACCCTGCTGCGTCTTGTAGCGGCAGATCACATCCTTGATCGTGCGGGCCATAACGTGGTGGATACCCGGCATACCGTTAGCCGAGGGGGGACCCTCGTAAAATACGAACGTGGGATGACCCTCGCGCGTCGAGATGCTCTGATGGAATGTATCATCGGCGTCCCACTTCTTCAATACCTCGTCGGCGATCTTCGCCAAATCGAGACCTTTGTACTCGTTGAACTTCATAGCACTATTATTTTTCTCTTGTTTTTCTCGTTAGAATCGGCACTAAAATGCCCCAAAAACAACTTTTCGCCTAATTATTATAGGGTATAATTGTGCAAATATACTAATTTTTCTCGACGCAAATCACTTTATTGCAAAAAATAAGGGTTGCGACTTGCCCGCAACCCAAATTATTCCCAAATAGGCAATCCTTACAAGTGAATCAGCGATCTCACGGGCGCTATCTTCTCCAGACGCTTGGCACCCTCCAAGAAGTCCAACTCGACGATGAAGATAAACTCGTCGATCACCACCCGATACTCCTTGCCATCCTTCATAATCGTCTGCGCCATCATCGAGCGTGCAATGCCCTCGGCCGTGCCACCCGTGGCGAGCAGATCGTCGAGGATCGAGAGGTGAATCTCGTCGCCCTCAACCTTAGCCGCCGCGATGTCGCTCGGGCGATAGAACAGATGGTCCGAGCCATACTCCTTCTCGATCTCCACATCGCACAGATCGCCCTCATTATAAGGCAGTTTGCCGCTCTTACGAACAGGGATGATGCACTCCACAT
>CAZWHN010000210.1:0-1919 GCA_964633635.1 uncultured Alistipes sp.
CCCATAGCGTCCATACGGCTGTAATGGCTGCTCTTCAGTCGGTCGTAAAACTCCTTCCACTCGGCACCTTGGCCTCGCCACGCCACCTCGCTCAAGGCGCAGATGCGGGGATAGGTCTGGTAGTATAGAAAGTCGTAATCGTACTCTAAACGTGAGATATAGGCTTCGCTAAAGAACGACGCCTGCACGCCCACAACGTGGCTCATCTGCTTGTCGCTCAAACCCTCGAAGCCGAACGACAACGGCTTACGCACATCGAAGATGGCTGCCCAGTCGTGTCCCTCCTCGCGTGGCGACTGACGCATATCGAAGTAGAAATACTCGCCCGGCATCACCACCGTACGGTATCCCTTCTGCGTAGCATCGGCACACGCCTTCACCGACTCCCAACCATATACCAGCGCCTCGCGGGTCAGGCTGCCACTCTCGGCCGCCTCGTTCCACACAGCCGAGCGCTTGCCATACTTCTCGACAATCTTCGATACCCGATTCATAAAGTAGTCCTGCAACTGCTCGGGACGGGTCATACCCTCGCGCGCCATCAACGCCTTGCAGTCGGGGCAACGCATCCACTGTGCCGTGCTGACCTCGTCGCCGCCGATGTGGATGTAGGGCGAGGAGAAGATCTCCGACAGCTCACGAATCACATCGTCGAGCAGGGCGTAATTCTCCTCGTTGGCCACGCACATCACATTGCGGGTGTCGTATCCGTCCGAGGCCTTCAGGCCAGGGGTGTAGCGGCATAGTATCTCGGGCTTTACACGGGCTAAATTGTGGCTGTGGCCAGGCAGGTCGATCTCGGGGATTATCTCGATGTTGCGGGCTGCAGCGTAGGCCACCAACTCGCGCACATCGTCGTGCGTATAGTAGCCGCCGTAGTGCTCATTCCAGCGGCCATAGCGTGCCGCTACGGGAGAGTCCACGCCACGATAGCCTCCCACCTCGTGCAGTTCGGGATGCGACTTGATCTCCACACGCCACCCCTCGTCGTCCGAGAGGTGCAGATGCAGACGATTGATTTTGTGATGGGCGAGATTTGAAATAAATCCCTTCACCTTCTCCACATCCATCCACGTTCGGCACACGTCGAGCATAAAGCCTCGGTACTCGAATCGTGGCTCATCCTTGATGTGGCAACCGCCCACCATCGTCGGCAGCGGCAGTCGCTGCGTATAGACCGTGGCGGGCAAAAGCTGGAGTAGAGTCTCGATGCCGTTGTGCAGGCCAGCCGCTGAGCCGCCCTCGATGATGATGCCCCCGTCTTGAACGTCAAGCGTGTAGCCTTCAGTCGCCAAATTTTTGTTCGTGCGCAACACAATATCGCCAGCCGCAGAGCCGTTATACTCGCGAATCTGCAGCGGAAGATACTCCGCAAGATACGCAGCCGAGGAGTGGAGCCCCTGATAGTGTGTAATCTTAGTTGTTGTTAGTATGGTAAAGGCTCCACTCCCTTTTTTGTACTCGCGTGGCGTGGGGATGACGTTGGCGGCCTGCGTCGTGAGCGACAGCAGAAGCACTATTATGGTCGAAAAAATCCTAAATTCTCTCATTGTGCATAAAAATTATTCTCTACAAAGGTACTATTTTCAAACGAAAATCATAACTTTGTAAAACGATAATTTGACTACAAGGATGAACTACGACAAAAAACTTAAAGCCGCCGAGCGACTGCTCGAAGTGATGGACACGCTGCGCGAAAAGTGCCCGTGGGATCGTGAGCAGACCATCGAGTCGCTGCGCAACAACACAATCGAAGAGACTTACGAGTTGGCCGATGCCATTGCCGATAACAATATGGAGGGTATTAAGGAGGAGTTGGGTGATTTGCTGCTGCACGTTGTCTTCTACTCAAAATTGGGCGAGGAGCAGGGCGCTTTCGACTTTGGCGATGTGGCCGATGCCGAGTGTGACAAGCTCAT
>CAZWHN010000211.1:0-1908 GCA_964633635.1 uncultured Alistipes sp.
ACCTAAAACTACTAACCTAAATGAACCTTAAAACTTCACTGCAAAGATAAGGCGATTTTGCGAGTCGTGCAAGAGTTATTCAATTTTTTTTGTAATTTATTAATAAATTTTAACATTGAGTTAACATTGACCCGCACCGAGGGTTACAAACAGATGATTTTTTGTTCAATTTTACCCTGCTGGGAAGAGGAGATAACGACAAGATAGGGGATTAAACCCTCAGCCTACCTATTAATATAACGGCTCACAGCCTCGGCCACGCGCTCGCCGTCGATGGCTGCCGAGACGATACCGCCCGCATAACCAGCACCTTCGCCTGCGGGGAAGAGTCCCTCGATCTGGGGGTGCATCAGGCTCTCCTCGTCACGCGGGATGCGCACGGGGGTTGATGTGCGTGACTCGACACCCACCACGATAGCCTCGGGTGTGACGTAGCCCCGCATCTTGCGGTCGAACGATGCTATACCCTTGCGCAGTGCCGAGGCCATAAAGTCGGGCATCCAACGATCCAAACGCGAGGTGACAAGTCCTGGGATGTACGATGTCGAGGGGAGCGACGTAGATGCCCGTCCCGCCACGAAGTCCGAGACGCGTTGTGCGGGCGCCACCTGACGCTGACCGCCATTCTCGCGGGCCGCCTGCTCCAACTGCTGCTGGAATACCAAGCCCGCCAACGGGCCGTGCTGCTCCATCAGGAAGGCATAATCCTCGGGGCGCACCTCTGTCACTAAACCCGAATTGGCCCAACGCGAAGAGCGCGAGCTGGGTGACATACCATTGACCACCGACTGCGCCGCATCGGTCATTGCCGGCACGATGAATCCGCCCGGGCACATACAGAACGAATAGACGCCACGGCCTTCGACTTGATTGACAAGCGTATAGGATGCCGCAGGGAGGTACTCGCCACGTTCGGGCATATGGTATTGGATGGAGTCGATCAATCGTTGCGGATGCTCGATGCGCACACCCATAGCGAAGCCCTTGGCCTCGAGGCGTACGCCGTCGCGGTGGAGTGTGTAGTATATATCCTTGGCCGAGTGACCCGTGGCCAGCACCACGGCAGCGCCCTCGATCAGCCTATCACCCAACCATACGCCACGGATGTGGTCGCCCTCGACCTTGAAGCCCGTCACCTTCGACGAGAAGTGTATCTGACCGCCCGACGAGGTGATCGTCTGGCAGATGTTGCTGATGATGCGAGGCAGACGGTCGGTGCCGATGTGGGGGTGTGCCTCGTAGAGAATCTCGGGCGTAGCACCGTGAAAGACAAGCGTTTGCAGAGCCTTGTTGTAGTTGCCGCGTTTCTTGCTGCGGGTGAAGAGTTTTCCGTCAGAAAATGTTCCTGCGCCACCAGCTCCGAAAGCATAGTTCGAGTCGGGGTCGATGGCCTGATTGCGATTGATCAGAGCGATGTCGCGCTTGCGCGGCAGCACCTCCTTGCCTCGCTCCAGAAGGATGGGCTTGAGGCCCAGCTCGATAAGACGCAGCGAGGCGAACAATCCCGCAGGGCCCGAGCCTACGACAACGACCTCGGTCGAATGGCTCACGTCGGGGTAGTCGAAGTGTACCTCGGCGGGCTGCGGCTCCTCGTCGGCGAAGATCTCGAGCGTGAGGTTGACCTTGACGGGGCTGCGACGCGCGTCGATCGAACGCTTCAGCACACGCACCAGCGCTACATCCGCACGGCGAATACCCATCTGACGGGCAGCTATGGCGGTGTAGGTCTCGGCATCGGCCGACTGCTTGGGGGTGAGTTGCAGCGTGATTGTCTTCGGCATAGGTGTTGTACTTTACGACAAAAGTAACGAAAAAAAGATAAAAACTGAAATATTCTAAATTTTATCCCCCTCGGGGCGGTGTAAAATGATAAAAATGACTATCTTTGCACGGCTTCTTTCGGGAAGC
>CAZWHN010000212.1:0-1847 GCA_964633635.1 uncultured Alistipes sp.
GCGCCACTCCAACCCCGGCTACTCGTGCTACGGCCGTATGCGAGGCTTGGCCGAGCTGCGCGGTCTGGAGATGGGTATCGCCTACTCGCTCTACCCCGAAATGAGAAAATAACCAATAACTTAAATTTATGATAAGAAAAATCTTCATCGGCACGTTGATGTGCCTTTCGTTCCTCACGGCGCAGGCCGACGAGGGTATGTGGTTGCCGAGCCTGATCGGTTCGCGCATCAAGGATATGCGTAGCAAGGGCTTCAAGCTCACGGCTGAGGATATCTATTCGGTGAATAAGGCGTCGCTCAAGGATGCTGTGGTGCAGTTTGGTGGCGGATGTACGGGCGAGTTCCTCTCGGCCGAGGGTCTGCTTCTGACCAACCACCACTGCGGCTACGGCTCGATCCAGAGCCTTTCGTCCGTAGAGCACGACTACCTCACTCACGGCTACTGGGCTCACGCCCGTGGCGAGGAGCTGCCCGTGCCGGGACTCACCGTCAGCCTGTTGGTTAAGATGGAGGATGTGACCGACCGCATCGCCGCTGGCGAGAAGGCCGAGGATATCATCGCTGCGGCTCGTGCCGAGGGCGAGGGCTACCGCGCATCGGTGGAGCAGATGTACTACGGCAACCAGCAGTTCCTCTTCGTCTATCAGACCTACCGCGACGTTCGTCTGGTGGGTGCGCCCCCCTCATCAATCGGTAAGTTCGGTGGCGAGACCGACAACTGGATCTGGCCCCGTCACACGGGTGACTTCTCGATCTGGCGCGTATATGCTGGCAAAGACAACCAGCCCGCCGACTACTCGAAGGACAACGTCCCCTACGAGCCCAAGCGTCACTTCACCGTATCGACCAAGGGTGTCGATGAGGGTGACTTCACGATGATCTACGGTTTTCCTGGCAACACGCAGGAGTATGTGATCTCGGACGCTGTGAAGTATGTTGCCGAGACCTCTGACCCGATGAAGATCGCTCTACGTACGCAGCGTCTCGACATCATCTCGGCAGCTCAGGCCAAGAGCGACGAGGTGCGTATCGCCTATGCAGCCATCTATTCGGGCATCGCCAACTCGTGGAAGAAGTGGCAGGGCGAGGTGTTGGGTCTGAACCGTCTGGGCACCGTTCAGAAGAAGCAGGCCTACGAGCAGGAGTTCCAGAAGTGGGCCGCAACCAAGCCCGAGTATGCCAACCTGCTGGATAATATGCATAAGGCTTACGACGAGGTTATCCCCGAGTACTATATGCGCGAGCTCTTCTCGGAGTCGGTGGCGACGATCAACGCCTACTCGTTTGCCCGTTCGCTCTATGCGTCGGTGACGCGTGCCGAGGCCGAGGGTAAGACATTCGACGTGGAGACCGCTCACCAGAACTTCCTCAAGTCGTACAATCAGGAGATCGATCAGGCCATCGCACGCCGTATGGTCGATGAGTTCTGCCAGCGCGTGCTGCCCGAGCGTATGCCCGCCGACCTGAAGGCTCAGGTGGCATATTATGGCGGTGCGGAGAAGTATGTCGATGCTATGTTCCGCTCGAGCCGTCTGCTGGGCAAGGAGCCCATCACGGTGTCGGACGTAAGAGGCGATGCGTTGGTAAACTTCGCTCGCATCTTCGACGAGATCTACAACAAGAGCCGCCAGTACGCCTTCCGCAACCTGAGCAACGCTCCCCAGATCGAGCAGTACTATCGCCCCTATATGCGTGCGCTGCGTGAGTGGGACAAGGATCGTGCCTTCTACCCCGATGCCAACTTCACGCTTCGCGTAGCTTACGGTACGGTGGCAGGCTATGAGTATGCCGACGCGGAGTATCACCACCCCGTATCGACCATCGACGGCATTATGGCCAAGGACGAC
>CAZWHN010000213.1:0-1786 GCA_964633635.1 uncultured Alistipes sp.
CCCGGGTCACGCCGACTTCGGTGGTGAGGTGGAGCGCGTGCTGAATATGTGCGACGGCGTGCTACTGCTGGTCGATGCCTTTGAGGGCACAATGCCGCAGACTCGTTTCGTGCTGCAGAAGGCTCTGTCGTTGGGTAAGAAGCCCATCGTGGTGGTGAATAAGGTCGATAAGCCCAACTGCCGTCCCGAGGTGGTCAATGAGCAGGTCTTCGACCTGATGTTCTCGCTCGATGCAACGGAGGAGCAGCTCGACTACAAGACCATCTACGGCTCGGCCAAGCAGGGTTGGATGTCGCACGTTTGGAACGAGCCCACGGACTCAATCGCCCCGTTGCTCGACGCCATCATCGACGAGATCCCCTCGCCCGAGGTTGTGGAGGGTACGCCGCAGATGCTTATCACATCGCTCGAATATTCGCCCTATGTGGGCCGTATTGCGGTGGGAAAAATCACCCGTGGCGAGTTGCACGCAGGCCAGAATATCACACTCGCTAAACGTGATGGCGAGACCCGCATCAAAACCAAGATCAAGGAGCTGATGGTCTTCGACGGACTTGGTAAGTCGAAGGTCGAGCGTGTCGAATGTGGCGAGATCTGCGCCATCGTTGGTATCGAGGGTTTCGAGATCGGCGATACGATTTGCGACTTTGAAAACCCCGAACCGCTGCCGCCCATCGCTATCGACGAGCCTACGATGTCGATGCTTTTTACGATCAACAACTCGCCCTTCTTTGGCCGTGACGGTAAGTTTGTCACCTCGCGCCACCTAAAGGAGCGTCTGGATCGTGAGCTGGAGCGCAACCTCGCACTGCGTGTCGAGCCAGGGCAGAATGCCGACTCGTTCATCGTCTATGGCCGAGGCGTGTTGCACCTCTCGGTGTTGGTCGAGACGATGCGTCGTGAGGGTTATGAGTTGCAGGTCGGTCAGCCCAAGGTTATCATCAAGGAGGTGGATGGCGTGAAGTGCGAGCCTGTGGAGGAGATGACGGTCGATTGCCCCGACGAGTACGCAGGTACGGTGATTGAGATGGTCACCAAGCGCAAAGGTAACCTGACGAATATGGTATCGGATGGCGAGCGCACACGACTGGAGTTTTTGGTGCCGTCGCGCGGTATCATCGGCCTAAGATCGAATATGCTTACGGCAACAGCTGGTGAGGCTATTATGACTCACCGTTTGAAGGACTTCGAGCCGTGGATGGGCGATATTGATATGCGAACGAATGGCTCACTGATCGCCTCGGAGACGGGTACGGCCTACGCCTACTCGATCGACAAGTTGCAGGATCGCGGTCGCTTCTTCATCTCGCCGATGGAGGAGGTCTATTGCGGTCAGGTGGTGGGCGAGAGCACCCGCTCGGGTGACATCACGATCAACGTCACCAAGGCCAAGCAGCTCACCAATATGCGTGCATCGGGTGCCGACGACAAGGCCGTTATCGTGCCGCCCAAGGTATTCTCGTTGGAGGAGGCGTTGGAGTATATCAAGGCCGACGAGTATGTCGAGGTTACGCCCAAGTCGATGCGTCTGAGGAAGATTCTCCTTAGCGAGATCGACCGCAAGCGTGCCGCAAAGCAGGAATAAATCACAAAACACTATACCATTATGAAGAAATTAGGCATCGCCTGCGACCACGCGGGCTACCAGATGAAAGAGTTTTTGGTCGGCTACCTCTCGACTAAGGGTTACGACGTTGTCGATTTCGGCACTCACTCGGAGGAGAGCATCGACTATCCCGACTTCGGTCACGCACTCGCTTCGGCCATCGAGGCGGGCGAGATGGAG
>CAZWHN010000214.1:0-1770 GCA_964633635.1 uncultured Alistipes sp.
CCTTGGTAGCACGCTTCTTGATGATGAAGCTACCAAAACCACGAAGATATACATTATTGTTCTCGATCAGTGAGTTACGAACGTTCTCCATAAATGCCTCTACGATGGTCTGCACGAGAACCTTCTCAACACCCGTGCTCTTGGCAATTTCGTTAACGATATCAGCCTTAGTCATAGTAAAAATTTATTTAGTATTTAACATTTAATTGCTTTGGGTCTGCAAATGTACTACATTTTTAACGATTAACAAATTAAAAGCAATTTTTTTTTCACAATTGCCACTCTTCAGACTCTGAGTGGTAGAAATTTAGCAAAATTGGCTACTGGGCCAATGTCGGGCTGTCCTCGCGGGTGGTCGCCACGTTACGGCATTTGGTTGAATGCCATAGCCAAACCCTCGACAGCCTTATCCAATCCACCCTCGATTTTGCTACCGATCATCATACGCATCATCGTGTTGAGTTCGGCGTGCAGAACCATACGGATGCGGGTGTCGCTCTCGGCTGCCTCCTGCAGCTGAATCCAGAACGAGAAATCGACCGGAACGCCATTCTGCTCATCGGCCGTGATCTTGATGTGTTTATTCTCCACACGTTCCACGATACGCAGGGCGACGTTGAAGCCCTTGACCTTGAACGAGCAGGTATCCTCCGTAGCCGTCCACTCCTCAACCTTGTCCTGAAGGGCAGGGGTGAGCATATCGAATCGGCTGATGAGGGGGAAGATGCGAACGGCAGGCTTGAGGATCTGCTGCTGCTTCGATATATATTTTTCCAATCCCATAGTTACGTTGTTTTACTTTCCAGCCTTGTAGGCGTCGATTCCGCTCTGCAGAAAGTCGATGAATCCCTGCACATCGAGATCGTATCCGCGAGGTGTTACCATAGGTGTACCAGCATTACCCTGCAAAACGTAGTAGGGCTGCGCATTCACGCCGTAGGTCTTCAGCGCATAGTAAGAGTTGATCTTACCCAGCGTCTTGAGCACCTTACCAGCGTCGGTTGTAACCCAATCCGACTCCGCCACCTTGAGCTTATCGTCGGCATAGAGTGCCACCACGACATACTCATTGCGAAGCAGATTCAGCACTCGGGGATCCGACCACACGCGAGCCTCCATCTCACGGCAATTCACACAGCCGTGGCCCGTGAAGTCGATAAAGAGCGGCTTATCCACCTGCTTGGCGTATGCCTCGGCCTCGGCCAGATCGAAGAAACCCTCCAATCCGTGCGGGAGCTCCAGCACGTCGCCATACTTAACGCCCGACTGCGGCGTAGCCGTTGCTGCGGGAGCTGCCGAGCCACCACCCGTCGAGAGGACAAAATCGTGCGACTGCATAGGAGGCATATAGCCCGACAAAATGTTCAGCGGAGCACCCCACATACCAGGGATCATATAGACCACGAACGAGAACGATGCAATGGCCAACACCAGACGTGTAACCGACAGATAGGGCATATCACTATCGTGCTTGAACTTGAGCTTGCCGAGCAGGTACAATCCCATCAGCGAGAAGATTGCAATCCAGATGGCGAGGTAAACCTCACGATCCAAGATACCCCAATGGTAGGTCTGGTCCGCAACGCTGAGGAACTTCAATCCGAGAGCCAACTCCACGAATCCCAAAACGACCTTTACCGAGTTGAGCCAACCGCCACTCTTGGGCAGCTGCTTAAGCCAAGTCGGGAACAAGGCGAAGAGGGTGAACGGCAAAGCAAAGACCACCGAGAACGCTAACATCGTGATAATCGGAGTCCACACCTCGCCCGA
>CAZWHN010000215.1:0-1680 GCA_964633635.1 uncultured Alistipes sp.
ACAACTCAGGTATAGAGTTTACACCGGTGTAAGCTCTATACCTTTTCTGGTCTAAATATCGGGAGTGCCACGGAGCTGTGCCCGATATTTGGAATTTTTGAATGCTCTCACTGTGTAATGTTTTTACGCTGAGGGCATTAGCCGGATAATCCAATGCCGGCTTTTTTGGGGTGCGCACCCCGTGAGTACTCACACTTCAACAAAACTTGATTTAAGATGTCCGCATCAACAAAACAACAAAGAATTAGCTTCTCTACAGTGAAGAACAGGGTTCCCTACCCCGACTTGCTGGAGGTACAGCTTAAATCATTCCGCGATTTCTTCCAGATGGACACCACGGCCGAGAATCGAAAGAACGAGGGCCTCTACAAGGTGTTCCAGGAGAATTTCCCCATCACCGATACGCGCAACAATTTCGTACTTGAGTTCATCGACTATTACATCGACCCGCCCCGCTACTCGATCGAGGAGTGTATGGAGCGCGGCTTGACGTATAGCGTGCCCTTGAAGGCTAAGCTCAAGCTCTACTGTACCGACGACGAGCACGAGGATTTCGGCGTCGTTGTTCAGGATGTATATTTCGGCACCATCCCCTATATGACCGAGCGTGGTACGTTCGTCTTCAACGGTGCTGAGCGTGTTGTGGTATCGCAGTTGCACCGTTCACCCGGTGTATTCTTCGGTCAGAGTATGCACACCAACGGTACGAAGCTCTACTCGGCCCGTATCATCCCCTTCAAGGGTTCGTGGATCGAGTTCGCTACCGACATCAACAACGTGATGTATGCCTACATCGACCGTAAGAAGAAGTTGCCCGTAACCACACTGCTGCGTGCGATCGGCTTCGAGACCGACCAGCAGATCCTCGAGATCTTCGACCTCGCCGACGAGATCAAGGTCAACAAGTCTAACCTCAAGAAGGCCGTAGGTCGCAAGTTGGCGGCTCGCGTTCTGACCAGCTGGGTCGAGGACTTCGTAGATGAGGATACGGGTGAGGTGGTATCTATCGAGCGTAACAACGTAATCGTTGAGCGCGAGGTGGAGCTCACCGAGGATCACATCGACGCAATCATCGAGAGCGGCGCCAAGACCATTCTGCTGCATAAGGAGAATGCCTCGGGTATCGACTTCTCGATCATCTATAACACCTTGCAGAAGGATCCCTGTAACTCGGAAAAGGAGGCCGTTGTCTATATCTACAGACAGTTGCGCGCTTCGGAGCCACCTGATGAGGCTACGGCTCGCGACGTGATCGACAAGCTCTTCTTCTCGGATAAGCGTTACGATCTGGGACAGGTGGGCCGTTACCGTATCAATACCAAGCTCAGCCTTGACATTGATCCCGCAACGCGCATCCTTACCCGCGAGGATATCATCGAGATTATCAAGTATCTGATCCAGCTCATCAACTCAAAGGCTGAGGTGGACGATATCGACCACCTCTCGAACCGTCGCGTTCGTACGGTGGGCGAGCAGTTGGCAAACCAGTTCTCGGTAGGTTTCGTGCGTATGGCGCGTACCATCCGCGAGCGTATGAATGTGCGTGATAACGAGGTATTTACTCCCGTTGATCTGATCAACGCCAAGACCTTGTCGAGCGTCGTTAACTCGTTCTTCGGAACCAGCCAGCTCTCGCAGTTTATGGACCAGATCAACCCTCTGGCCGAGATCACGCACAAG
>CAZWHN010000216.1:0-1628 GCA_964633635.1 uncultured Alistipes sp.
ATTGGTGAGGTTGTACTTCTCACGCTTGATGCGTGCATCGGCTTTCTTCCACTCGATGGTGTAGTTGTTGATCGTGGTCTCGATCAGAGCGTCGAGCTCGGCATCGCCCGTCCACTTGCAAGAGCCGAGGTTGAGATAGCCAGCGACAACGCCAGTCTTATCGTCCATATCGCGTGATGCGATATCCTCCAGCATCTTCTGTGTGAACTTAGCGCCCGGAGCATAGAGCTCCACGCCGAAGTAATCCGACACATTTGCAACTACCTTACCCTCAACCAGCTGCCAGAGCTTCGACACCAAAATCTTGGTCAGCTCGGCGATCTCCTTAGCGAACTTCTGATCGAGCTGCTCGAGCTGTGCGCGCTCGGCTGCCTTGCTCTTCTTGCCCTCCTTCTGGGCGTGGCTGTAGAGCTTGGTGTCGATAACAACACCGTGCAGCGAAGGCTGTGCCTTGAGCGAAGCATCCTTCACATCGCCCGCCTTGTCGCCGAAGATGGCGCGCAAGAGCTTCTCCTCGGGTGAGGGATCGCTCTCACCCTTGGGGGTGATCTTACCGATCAGGATGTCGCCCGGGTGAACCTGAGCACCTACGCGGATGATACCGTTGGCATCGAGATCCTTCGTAGCATCCTCGCTCACGTTGGGGATGTCAGAGGTGAGCTCCTCGACACCGCGCTTGGTGTCACGCACCTCCATAATATACTCATCGACGTGTACCGACGTGAAGATATCCTCACGCTGGATACGCTCCGAGATAACGATAGCATCCTCGAAGTTGTAACCCTTCCAAGGCATAAATGCCACCTTGAGGTTGCGACCCAGAGCCAACTCGCCATTCTCGGTCGAGTAGCCCTCGGTGAGGATCTGGCCACGCGTAACGTGGTCGCCCGTGAGTACGGTGGGCTTCAACGTAACGGTGGTATTCTGGTTAGTACGGCGGAAACGCGGCAGCTCGTAGGTGGTAACCTCGGGCTGGAACGAGCTGATGATCTGCTCGCGCGTGCGCTCGTACTTAATCTGAATCTTGGTTGCATCGGCAAACACAACCTCGCCATCGCCCTCGGCAACGATCTGGATACGGCTATCGGTGATCATATCCTTCTCGATACCTGTGCCGACGATCGGCGACTCACAAGTGATCAGGGGCACGGCCTGGCGCATCATATTCGATCCCATCAACGCACGGTTAGCATCGTCGTGCTCGAGGAAGGGAATCAAACTTGCTGCGATCGAGGCGATCTGGTTGGGAGCAACGTCCATCAGCGTAACCTCTTCGGCAGTGATTACGGGGAAGTCGGCACCCTCGCGGGCCTTGATACGGTCGGGGTTCAGGAAGTTGCCCTCCTCGTCCACCGGCTCGTTAGACTGTGCCACGATGTGGCCATCCTCGGCCTCGGCCGAGTAGTATTTGATCTGACTGTTATCCATATTGACCTTACCGTTCTCGACAGTGCGGTAGGGGGTCTCGATGAATCCCATATCAGAGATCTTTGCATATACGCAGAGTGACGAGATCAGACCGATGTTCGGACCCTCAGGCGACTCAATGGGGCAGAGACGACCGTAGTGGGTGTAGTGTACGTCTCGCACCTCGAAGCCGGCGCGATCACGCGCCAGACCACCGGGAC
>CAZWHN010000217.1:0-1602 GCA_964633635.1 uncultured Alistipes sp.
ACTGCTTAATGAAGAGACACTTGACCTTTTTGGGGGCTGCTCTTTTTGCAGCTTGTTCCGTAGTTTGTGCGCAGGAAGTCGATAGTAGTGCGCCGTTCGGAACTTCATCCGGGGAGGATGTTACGGTTGAAAACGGAGTCGATTGGACACCCGAGATCTCGCTCGATGCGAAGTTCGGTTACGAATATCGATCCTCCGGTGGAGCCGCTGGGTTTGGCGGCGACGGACTGTTGTTGAACATTGACGGTAAAATCAGCAAGAACTTTTCTTATAGTTTCAATCACTATCTTTCGGGGTCGAATGGCGAAGATGGATCGGTATTCGACGCAACCAACTGGCTGACACTGAGCTACGACGTGGGTAATTTCACCTTCACGGCGGGCAAGGACGCACTCTATATCGGCAGCTTCGAGTACGACGCCTATGACTTGGACTGCTACTTCGATATGAACTCGATGTTCTACAATAGCATCAGTTGTTGGCAGTGGGGCGCTTCGGCAATGTGGACCAACAATGCCGAGACCTCGTCGTTCGCTTTCCAGTGGGCCAATTCACCATTTGCATATGCCCCCAAGGAGGATAACCTCTACGCCTACAACTTGGCGTGGTACGGTGCGTGGGATTGGTATGAATCGATCTGGTCGATTAATGTGATGGAGTATGAGCGCGGTAACTTTGTGAAGATGTTTGCGTTGGGCAACAACTTCTACATCGGCGACTTCACCCTCACACTTGACTATATGGCGCGTATGGCCGACCTGAGCGACGGCTTGGGCAACGACTACACCTTCTCGGTGCAGCCCGCTTACAACTTCGGCGAGAGTGTGCGTCTGTTCGGCAAGTTGGGTGTGGAGCACTCGGCCGACGATCTGCCCTACGATTTCTGGGGCGAATACCTCACAACGGAGGATAAGGTGGCAGCCAACGAGGAGAATCCTTACGTTATGCCTGCATACCTCACCGGCGACAAGGAGTATGTATATTATGGTGCAGGAGTGGAGTACTTCCCCCTGAAGGAGAACAAGAACATTCGCCTGCACGCCATTTGGGCGTCGAACAACTACACCAAGCATCATATGTTCAATGTGGGACTGACCTGGAAGTTCGATGTGGTGAATGCCATCCGACACATAGCCCGCACGGCGCGATAATGATACGTTTTATTAATCCCGTTTATTTAGATTAAAGAAATGAAAGATTCAAATTTCATCATCGAGTTGAGCCACATATCGAAGAGCTTCGGCGAGAAGCAGGTCTTGAATGATGTTAGTTTGTATGTCAAGAAGGGTGAGTTCGTCACGATTCTCGGCCCTTCGGGTTGTGGTAAGACCACGTTGCTGCGTATTTTAGCAGGCTTCGGCACGGCCGATGAGGGCGAGATCAAGATCGCAGGCGAGGATATCACGCAGGTGCCGCCTCACCAGCGCCCCGTCAATACCGTGTTCCAGCGTTATGCGCTCTTCCCGCATCTGAACGTCTATGATAATATCGCTTTCGGACTTAAGCTCAAGAAGGTTAAGGATGACGAGATCGAGGCGCGCGTCACGAAGGCGCTGAAGATGGTGGGTATGACCGACTATGAGTGGCGCGACGTGAATTCGC
>CAZWHN010000218.1:0-1577 GCA_964633635.1 uncultured Alistipes sp.
TGCGCTCCAGTCGCTCTAACTGCTTGATGCGCGACTGCACCTGATTGCTCTTGGTAGGTTTGTAGCGGAACTTCTCGATGAACTCCTCGGTTTTCTCGATCATTCGTTGCTGATTCTCGTAGGCGGCCATCTGCTGGGCACGTCGTTCGGCACGCAGCTCGACAAACTTCGAGTAGGGGACTTTGTAGTCGTAGATGTGGCCGAGCGAGAGCTCGACGGTGCGCGTGGTGACGTTGTCCAGAAAGGCGCGGTCGTGCGAGATCAGCAGAACGGCTCCGTTGTAACCCTTCAAATACTCCTCTAACCACTGGATACTCTCGATGTCGAGGTGGTTGGTCGGCTCATCCAATAGAAATATCGAGGGACGACGCAACAGCAGCTTCGCCAGCTCGATACGCATACGCCAACCGCCCGAGAACTCGCTCGTCGGACGCTCGAAGTCGGTACGCTTGAAGCCCAAGCCCAAGAGCGTCTTCTCGATGTCGGCCTCGCGTGTCTCGCCACCGAGGATGTGGTAGCGATCCTGTGCATCGTTCAGTCGGTGTAGCAGCACCTCATACTCCTCCGACTCGTAGTCGGTACGGGTGGCAATCTCGCTGGTGAGTGTGGCAATCTCGGCCTCCAGACGCAGCACCTCATCAAAGGCCTTCTCGGTCTCGGCCTTGAGCGAGGTGGTGTCGGCAACGCGCATCTGCTGTGGCAGGTAGCCGATCGTACACTCGCCATTGATCGTAACGGCACCCTCGGTGGGTTGCTGCTCGCCCGTGATGATGCGCAGCAGGGTGGTTTTGCCTGCTCCGTTCTTACCTACAAGGCCGATGCGATCCTTCTCGCCGATAAGAAACGAGATCCCGTCGAAGAGGGTCCAGCCGCCGTAGCTTACGGTTAAGTTATCGAGTGAAATCATCCCTTATGCCTCCAACATTTTTACAATCTCAGCCTCGGGGTCCGCAGCGCCAAACACGGCACTACCCGCAACCAAAGCTTCGGCACCAGCGGCGAACACCTCGGCAGCATTCTTTGCCGAGATACCGCCATCGACCTCGATCAGAAAATCCAATCCAGCCTCGGCACGCATTGCCGATAGCTGGCTTATCTTCTCCAGCGAGCCGTCGATGAATGACTGTCCGCCGAAGCCCGGCTCGACACTCATCACCAGCACAAGATCGACCTTCGGCAGAATATCCTTTAGCACCGCAGTGGGGGTCTTGGGCTTGATCGAGATGCCCACCTTTGCACCCGCCTCGCGGATCAGGTCGATGCAGTCGTCGATGTGGTCGGTAGCCTCGTAGTGGAAGGTGACGTAGTCGGCACCCGCCTCCACGAAACGCTTTACATACTTCTCGGGCTCGACTATCATAAGATGCACATCGAGCACCTTGCGGGTTGCCTTGCGGATGGGTTTCATTACGGGAAATCCGAACGAGATGTTGGGAACAAATACACCATCCATCACGTCGATGTGTACCCACTCGGCTGCACTGCGGTCGATTATCAGTGTGTCACGTTCGAGGTTGCCGAAGTCGGCCGACAACATCGAGGGAGAGATTATACGAGTCATTGTTTTGAAATTTAGT
>CAZWHN010000219.1:0-1544 GCA_964633635.1 uncultured Alistipes sp.
TTCCATCTGGAAGATCTTGCGCACGCGCTCCATATCGTACTTCACGCCACGGTCGTAGTAATAGATACCGTTCTGCTCCTGCTCAACGTCCGTGAGCTGCGTGTAGCAGTAACCCCACATACGATCGCTCATCTCGATCAGTACGCGAACCTGCGCCTCCAAACGCTTGTAGAAGTCCTCCTTGGTCTGTGCTGCGTCGCCATAACCCCAAGCATCGCCCTCGGCGGGGTTGGCCTCCATACACTTGATACCGCCGAACTCGTCGAGAATGTAGGGAATCTCGCCCTCATATACGGGGAAGGTGTAGGGGTCGTTCAGGATGCCACGGTTGTAGCCGATGTTACCACGGGGACGAGCCTGCACCTGCGGAGCGCGGGTGAACATCTTGCCGTCGTTGAATACGATCTGGCGCAGCTTCTCGGGATCCTGCTCGTAGTGGTGCTCGGTCCAGATGTCGGTCAGGGTCTGCACACCACCGCTGACGGTGTTGATAGGACGTGAGGGGTCGAGCTGCTTGGTGATGGTGTAGATGTCGGCCTGGAAGCGGGGGAACTCGCGCTCATCGGGCCAGAACTGCTCGTTGAAGGGTGTCCACGTTACGATCGAGGGGTGGTTCATATCGCGTACAACCACGTTGCGCCACTCGGCCAGGTAGTTGCGGGCAGCCTCAACCTTGTTGGCATCGAAGCCCCAGCTGGGAGCCTCGCCCCAAGTCAGATAACCGAGCTTGTCGGCCCAGTAGTGGAAGCGCTCCTCGAATACCTTCTGGTGCAGACGTGCGCCATTGAAACCAGCAGCTTTCGAGAGCTCGATATCCTTCTTCAGCGCTGCATCCGACGGAGCGGTCCAGATACCATCGGGGTAGAAGCCCTGATCCAGCACAAGACGCTGATAGTAAGGCTCGTTGTTGAGATAGATCTTATTGCCGTCGGTGTGGATCTTACGCATACCGAAGTACGACGAAACGTGGTCGATAACCTCGCCCGCAGCGTTCTTCAGGATAAGCTCCACGTCGTAGAGGAAGGGCGACTCGGGGCTCCACAGCTTAGCCTTCTTGATGGGCAGCGTCACGATCGAACCCGAAGCCACAGGAGCGGTGTCGGTAGCCACAACCTTCTGGCCATCCTTAACATTAACGGTCAGGGTGTTGCCTGCGGCATTGCGACGCATCGTCAGCTCCATCGTCACGGCGCTACGGTCGATGTCGGTGGTGTACTTAACGCGCTTTACGGCGGTGGGGGCTACGGCCTCCATCCACACCGTCTGCCAGATACCTGTGGTGCGGGTGTACATACACTCGAACGAGCCGTGACGCAGTGACTGCTTACCAGCCGACTGAAGGCCCGAACGCAGGTCGCTCGATGCACTTACCACCAGCGAGTGAGTCTTGCCAGCCTCAACGAACTTGGTGATATCGACGGTGAACGAATCCGAACCACCGAAGTGGCGATCGACGAACTGACCATCGACGTAGATCTCCGACTCGTAATACACGGCGCCGAAGTTCAGCAACACATCCTTGCCACTCCAAGCGGCGGGGATGG
>CAZWHN010000220.1:0-1528 GCA_964633635.1 uncultured Alistipes sp.
GTAGAGATGGAGAAGGTGGTGGCCGCTTCGGTTGGCAATATCGAGGTGTTGCGCGAGGCTAAGCGTATGGGCTTTAGCGATAAGTTCATTGGTCAGTTGTGGGGCAAGAGCGAGGCTGAGATGTTTAAGATTCGTCAGGCCGAGAAGATTTTCCCCGTATATAAGATTATTGACTCTTGCGCAGGCGAGATTGATACCTATGTACCCTACTTCTACTCTACTTATGAGCAGGAGAATGAGTCGTTGCGTAGCGATAGAAAGAAGATTTTGGTTTTGGGCTCTGGCCCTATCCGTATTGGTCAGGGTGTGGAGTTCGACTACTCGACTGTACACGCTATCTGGACTATCAAGGATGCTGGTTACGAGGCTATCATTATCAATAACAACCCTGAGACTGTATCTACCGATTACACTATCAGCGATAAACTCTACTTTGAGCCTTTGACTGTTGAGGATGTGATGAATATCGTGGAGTTGGAGCAGCCCGAGGGTATTGTGGTGTCGTTGGGTGGCCAGACCGCTATCAACTTGGCAGAGCCGTTGGCTGACTTGGGTGTGAATATCATCGGAACAGGTATTGATGCCATAAACAACGCCGAGGATAGAAAGTGCTTTGAGCGCATTATGAACGAGGTGGGTATCCCCCAGCCCGAGGCTAAGGCTGTGACCGACATCGAGGCTGGTGTCGAGGCTGCGGCCAATATCGGCTACCCCGTGCTGGTGCGTCCGAGCTTCGTGTTGGGTGGTCGCGCTATGCAGATCGTTGGAAACGAGGAGACTTTGCGTCACTACCTGCGCTCGGCCGTTGAGATCAACGAGAAGTCACCCGTGTTGGTGGATAAGTATATTCAGGGCAAGGAGTTGGAGGTTGATGCCATCTGTGACGGCAAGGATGTCTTCATCCCCGGCATTATGGAGCACGTCGAGCGTACGGGTATCCACTCGGGCGACTCGATCAGCGTATATCCCACCTTCAGCGTGAGCCAGCAGGTTAAGGATACCATCATCGAGTACACCCAGCGTCTGGGTCTGGCTATCGGTATTGTGGGCTTGTTCAACATCCAGTTCATTGTCGATGAGCAGGATAAGGTCTTCGTGATCGAGGTTAATCCCCGTTCGTCGCGTACTGTGCCCTTCCTCTCGAAATCGACAGGCGTGCCTATGGCCAAGATCGCTACTATGGTCATCCTCGGCCACTCACTCCGCGAGCAGGGCATCACCGAGGTCTATGGCAAGGAGAGCCCCCGCTGGTTCGTTAAGTCTCCCGCCTTCTCGTTTGCCAAGATCCGTGGTGTGGATTCATACCTCTCGCCCGAGATGAAATCGACGGGTGAGGCAATCGGTTACGATAAGAGCCTTACACGGGCTCTCTACAAGTCGCTGCAGTCGTCGGGTGTGGCGGTTGCCAACTACGGTACGATCTTCGTCACCATCGCCGATGTGGACAAGGAGCGTGCTCTGCCGCTGATCCGTCGTTTCTACGACCTCGGTTTCAACGTCGAGGCTACGGGCGGAACCTGCGAGTTCT
>CAZWHN010000221.1:0-260 GCA_964633635.1 uncultured Alistipes sp.
AAGCCTGGATAACCTCGCCCTCCTCAAGACCCATACGGTCCATCATCGAGGCGATACGCTCCGAGCCGAACAGACGCATCAAATCGTCCTCCAACGAGACGAAGAACTGCGAAGAACCCGGGTCACCCTGACGGCCCGAACGACCGCGCAGCTGACGATCCACACGACGGCTCTCGTGACGCTCGGTACCAATGATTGCCAGACCGCCTGCGGCCTTAGCCTCGGGCGAGAGCTTGATATCGGTACCACGACCTGCCATG
>CAZWHN010000221.1:270-1526 GCA_964633635.1 uncultured Alistipes sp.
AACCTGGCCTACACGACCAGCCTCGGCAACAACCTGTGCCTCCAACTGGTGCTGCTTAGCGTTGAGGACGTTGTGCTTGATGCCGCGCAGCTTGAGCATACGGCTCAGCAACTCTGAGATCTCCACCGACGTGGTACCAACCAGCACGGGGCGCTTGGCCTCCACCAGACGAACGATCTCGTCGATCACGGCGTTGTACTTCTCGCGCTTGGTCTTATAGATCAAATCCTCACGGTCGTCACGCAGAATGGGCCGGTTGGTGGGGATTACCACAACATCCAGCTTATAGATGTTCCAAAACTCCGATGCCTCGGTCTCGGCCGTACCGGTCATACCGGCCAGCTTGTGGTACATACGGAAGTAGTTCTGGAGTGTGATCGTAGCGAAGGTCTGCGTTGCAGCCTCCACCTTCACACGCTCCTTGGCCTCGATGGCCTGATGCAGACCGTCCGAGTAACGGCGACCATCAAGGATACGGCCCGTCTGCTCATCGACGATCTTAACCTTGTTGTCCATCACAACATACTCCACATCCTTTTCGAACATCGAGTATGCCTTCAGCAGCTGATTGACGGTGTGAACGCGCTCGGACTTGATCGAGTAGTCGTTGATGATGGCATCCTTGCGCTGCGCCTTCTCCTCGGGTGTAAGGCCTGCACGCTCCAGCTCGGCAACCTCAGTTCCGATGTCGGGCAGCACGAAGAACTTATCCTCGTTGAAGTATTTCGACAACACCTCGTGACCCTTGTCGGTGAGCTCGACCGAGTGCAACTTCTCGTCGATGACGAAATAGAGGTCGTCGATGATCTCGGGCATACGACGGTTGTTGTCCTGCATATAGATGTTCTCCGTCTTCTGGAACTGTACCTTGATACCCTGCTCCGAGAGGAACTTGATGATGGGCTTATACTTGGGCAGACCCTTGTGCGCACGGTAGAGCAGCTTACCACCCTCCTCCAAGTTGCCCTCGGTGAAGAGGCGGCGTGACTCGGCCACAAGGCCTGTTACCAGATTCTTCTGCAAGTTGTATAGGTGCTCGATCGAGGGACGATACTGCTCGAATAGCTGGTCGTCGCCCTTGGGTACGGGACCTGAGATGATAAGCGGCGTACGAGCATCGTCGATAAGTACCGAATCGACCTCATCGACAATGGCATAGTGGTGCTTGCGCTGAACCAGATCTTTGGGCGAAGAGGCCATATTGTCGCGCAGGTAGTCGAAGCCGTACTCGTTGTTCGTACCGAAGGTGATGTCGG
>CAZWHN010000222.1:0-1513 GCA_964633635.1 uncultured Alistipes sp.
GGTGTTGGCCTTGGCAATCCAGCTCTTCTTCAGATCCTCTAACGAGAGGTTGCGACGTGTTGCGGGCGTCAGGTCGTCCTCATCCTTCTTCTCGTAGGTGTAGGCGTCAATCTTGTTAAAGACCAGATATACAGGCTTATCGCCCGCACCAATATCCTGCAACGTCTGCTTCACCACGGCGATCTGCTCCTCGAAGTTGGGGTGCGAGATATCGACAACGTGGATCAAAAGGTCGGCCTCGCGCACCTCGTCGAGCGTCGATTTGAATGACTCGATAAGCTCCGTGGGCAGCTTGCGGATGAAACCAACGGTGTCCGAGAGCAGGAATGGCAGATTGTCGAAGACCACCTTACGCACCGTCGTGTCGAGCGTAGCGAAGAGTTTATTCTCGGCAAAGACCTCACTCTTCGAGACAAGGTTCATCAGCGTCGATTTACCCACGTTGGTGTAGCCCACCAGCGCTACACGCACCATCGAACCTCGGTTCGAGCGCTGCACAGCCATCTGGCGGTCGATCTTCGAGAGCTCCTCCTTGAGCTTCGAGATGCGACCACGCACGATACGGCGGTCGGTCTCGATCTCGCGCTCACCGGCACCACCACGCGTACCCGTACCTCCGCGCTGACGCTCGAGGTGGGTCCACATACCTGCCAGACGGGGCAACATATACTCGTACTGCGCCAGCTGCACCTGCGTCTTGGCGTATGCCGTGCGGGCGCGCGACATAAAGATATCGAGGATAAGGCGTGTGCGGTCCAGAATACGGCAGGGCATCTCCTTCTCGATGTTGCGCGTCTGCGAGGGCGAGAGCTCGTCGTCGAAGATCACCACGTCGATCTCGTTCTCGGCGCAGTAGGTTGCGATCTCCTCCAATTTACCCGGTCCGACGTAGATGCGCGACGAGGGCTGCGGCAGGCGCTGCGTGAAACGACGCACGGTGATGATGTCGGCCGTCTCGGCCAGAAACTCCAGCTCGCCTAAAAACTCCTCGGCCTGCTCGAGAGGCTGACTATCGCGGATGACGGCCACCACCACGGCACGCTGGCGCAAGTCCTGCTCCTCGACGGGTGTAGCCTTGTCACTCTTGGTTTTTGCCATATACCTATATAGATAAAAAAAGTATCCCGCATCGATAGGGTACGGGATACTTGATATTAGATGCTAAAGATTAGTTCGTAATCTGGAATACAACTGGCAAGGTGTACTTTACACGTACGGGTTTGTTGCTCTGCATACCCGGCTCCCACTTGGGTGAGTTACCCACTACGCGGGTAGCCTCCTCAGAGAGTGAACGGTCGGGAGACTGGAGAACCTGAATGTTGGTAACGGTACCGTCACGCTCAACAACGAACGAAAGGGTTACACGGCCAGAGATACCGTTCTCCTGTGCGATCTGGGGGTAACGAAGACGACCCTGTACCCAGTTACGGAACTGGTTAAGGTCACCACCACGGAAGGTAGGCATCTTCTCTACCTTGATGAAGGGCTGATCCTCCTCGATCTCCTCCTCCTC
>CAZWHN010000223.1:0-1512 GCA_964633635.1 uncultured Alistipes sp.
TCTGCTCTTGGTCGCTCCGATTGCGGAGCTGACCGAGCTGGAGCGTCGTGCCGACGAGCGTGACCTGCGCTCGGTGGAGGCCTTCACCTCGCCCTCGCGTCGTGCCGAGCGGCTGGCGTGGCGTGAGCTGCTGCGCGCGATCGAGCCCGATGCCTCGGTAGAGTATGATGCGAGCGGTCGCCCGCAGCTGCATAACTCCCGATACACGCATATCTCCGTCTCTCACTGCTGCGATCGTGTGGCAGTACTGCTCTCCGACGTGCCCTGTGGTGTGGACATCGAGCTGTGTAGCCGCAACTTTGGCCGCATCAGCGAGCGTTACCTCCACCCCGACGAGGAGCGACTCTGCTCTCAGGAGTGGATGCAGGCCGCAGTGTGGTGCGCCAAGGAGAGCCTCTATAAGATGGCCGCCACTGAGGGGCTCTCGCTGCGTGACGATCTGCGTATCGTGTCGTTCGATGGCGAGCAGATGGTGGGCGAGGTGAGGGGAGCGGTCGTAGCACGGCTACGCATCGTGCGCCCCGACGCGCAGCACCTGATCGTCTATACTTTATGACACAAAAGAGCCACATCGAATAGAATAACGAGCCAAAAAAATTAGTACCTTTGTCCCGTATGAGAGAAAACCACGATTCACCCCTATCATTAGGCACCGACTCGCTGTCGAAGTTGCTGTTGCGCTACGCTATGCCTGCCATCATTGCGCAGGTGGCGGCGTCGCTCTACAACATCGTCGATAGTATCTTCGTCGGTCAGGGTGTGGGTCCGTTGGCCATCACGGGATTGGCGCTCACGATGCCGATGATGAACCTCACAGCCGCCTTTGGTGCTATGGTGGGTGCTGGTTCGGGTGCGCTGACCTCGATCCGTCTGGGTCAGGGCAACAAAACGGCGGCGGAGAATATCCTCGGCAATGTGGTGCTGCTCAACGTGGTGATGGGTGTGGTGCTGATGATCTTCGGTCTCTACTACATCGACCCGCTGCTCTACTTCTTCGGTGCGAGCGAGCAGACGCTGCCCTATGCGCGCGAGTATATGCAGATCATCCTCTACGGCAATGTCATCACCCATCTGTTCCACGGACTGAACTGTATGCTGCGTGTGGCGGGCTATCCCAATAAGGCTATGGCCATCACCATCATCTCGGTGGTGCTCAACGCTGTGCTCGACGCTGTCTTCATCCTATGGTTCAAGTGGGGTATCGCAGGCTCGGCGTGGGCTACGGTCATCTCGCAGCTTGTCTCGGTGGCCATACAGCTCCACCACTTCTCGAAGCCCGCGAGCTTCCTGCACTTCCGTCGCACGGCGTTCCGATTCCGTTGGGACATCATCAAGAATATCATCTCGGTGGGTATGGCACCCTTTATGATCCAGTCGTGCGCCTGCGTGGTGGTGATTCTGGTCAATACGACGTTGCGTGACTATGGTGGCGACCTGTCGATCGGCGCCTATGGCATCGCCAACCGTGTGGCATTCCTCTTTACGATGGTGGTGATGGGTTTCACGCAGGGT